>NZ_JBVJYK010000007.1:0-83898 GCF_055600605.1 Kitasatospora sp. NPDC038210
GATGGGTAGGGGAGCGTCGTGTGCCGGGTGAAGCGGCGGTGGAAACCAGTCGTGGACGGTATACGAGTGAGAATGCAGGCATGAGTAGCGATACAAGAGTGGGAAACTCTTGCGCCGATTGACCAAGGGTTCCTGGGTCAAGCTGATCTGCCCAGGGTAAGTCGGGACCTAAGGCGAGGCCGACAGGCGTAGTCGATGGACAACGGGTTGATATTCCCGTACCCGCTTTGAAGCGCCAACGCTGAACCTCTTGATGCTAAGCCCGTGAAGCCGTCCTGGAGCCTTCGGGCAAAGGGAAGTGGTGGAGCCGGTGACCCAACGGGGTAGTAGGTGAGCGATGGGGTGACGCAGGAAGGTAGTCCAGCCCGGGCGGTGGTTGTCCCGGGGTAAGGGTGTAGGACGTAGGGTAGGCAAATCCGCCCTGCATATAGTCTGAGACCTGATGCCGAGCCGATTGTGGTGAAGTGGATGATCCTATGCTGTCGAGAAAAGCCTCTAGCGAGTTTCATGGCGGCCCGTACCCCAAACCGACTCAGGTGGTCAGGTAGAGAATACCGAGGCGTTCGGGTGAACTATGGTTAAGGAACTCGGCAAAATGCCCCCGTAACTTCGGGAGAAGGGGGGCCATTCCTGGTGACGAGTCTTGCACTCTGAGCTGGGGGTGGCCGCAGAGACCAGCGAGAAGCGACTGTTTACTAAAAACACAGGTCCGTGCGAAGCCGTAAGGCGATGTATACGGACTGACGCCTGCCCGGTGCTGGAACGTTAAGGGGACCGGTTAGCTCCACTTCGGTGGGGCGAAGCTGAGAACTTAAGCGCCAGTAAACGGCGGTGGTAACTATAACCATCCTAAGGTAGCGAAATTCCTTGTCGGGTAAGTTCCGACCTGCACGAATGGCGTAACGACTTCTCGACTGTCTCAACCATAGGCCCGGTGAAATTGCATTACGAGTAAAGATGCTCGTTTCGCGCAGCAGGACGGAAAGACCCCGGGACCTTTACTATAGCTTGATATTGGTGTTCGGTTCGGCTTGTGTAGGATAGGTGGGAGACTTTGAAGCAGCAACGCCAGTTGTTGTGGAGTCGCCGTTGAAATACCACTCTGGTCGTGCTGGATGTCTAACCTGGGTCCGTGATCCGGATCAGGGACAGTGTCTGGTGGGTAGTTTAACTGGGGCGGTTGCCTCCTAAAGGGTAACGGAGGCGCCCAAAGGTTCCCTCAGCCTGGTTGGCAATCAGGTGTTGAGTGTAAGTGCACAAGGGAGCTTGACTGTGAGACTGACGGGTCGAGCAGGTACGAAAGTAGGGACTAGTGATCCGGCGGTGGCTTGTGGAAGCGCCGTCGCTCAACGGATAAAAGGTACCCCGGGGATAACAGGCTGATCTTCCCCAAGAGTCCATATCGACGGGATGGTTTGGCACCTCGATGTCGGCTCGTCGCATCCTGGGGCTGGAGTAGGTCCCAAGGGTTGGGCTGTTCGCCCATTAAAGCGGTACGCGAGCTGGGTTTAGAACGTCGTGAGACAGTTCGGTCCCTATCCGCTGTGCGCGTAGGAGTGTTGAGAAGGGCTGTCCCTAGTACGAGAGGACCGGGACGGACGAACCTCTGGTGTGCCAGTTGTTCTGCCAAGGGCATGGCTGGTTGGCTACGTTCGGGAGGGATAACCGCTGAAAGCATCTAAGCGGGAAGCCTGCTTCGAGATGAGCACTCCCACCTCCTTGAGAGGGTAAGGCTCCCAGTAGACGACTGGGTTGATAGGCCGGATATGGAAGCCCTGTGAGGGGTGGAGTTGACCGGTACTAATAGGCCGAGGGCTTGTCCTCAGTTGCTCGCGTCCACTGTGTTGTTCTGAAACAACGACCCGCCCGATATTCGGGTGTGCGGTTGACAGTTTCATAGTGTTTCGGTGGTCATAGCGTGAGGGAAACGCCCGGTTACATTCCGAACCCGGAAGCTAAGCCTCACAGCGCCGATGGTACTGCAGGGGGGACCCTGTGGGAGAGTAGGACGCCGCCGAACAATTCTTCGAGAGAAGCCCCCGCCGGGTGAACCGGACGGGGGCTTCTCTGTTGTAAGGTCAATGTGCATTGTCGTCACGACGGACAGGAGGCCCCCGGGTGGAGGTCCAGGAGACGCGGGTCCAGACCGATCGCGTCCTCACCATCCCCAACCTGCTGAGCATGGGCCGGCTGGTCGGCGTCCCGCTTTTTCTCTGGCTCATTCTGTGGCCGGTCTTCGGCGGGCCCAACAATGACGGCTGGGCGCTGCTGATCCTGGCGCTGAGTGGTGTCAGCGACTACCTGGACGGAAAGCTCGCCCGGCGGTGGGGGCAGATCAGCCGGGTGGGGCAGTTGCTGGACCCGCTGGCCGACCGGCTCTATGTGCTGTCCACGCTGGTCGGATTGACCTGGCGTGAGATTCTGCCCTGGTGGCTGACGGCGATTCTGCTGGCCCGGGAGCTTTTCATCGCCGCGCTGCTGCCCATTCTGAACAAGCACGGGTACGGTCCGCTGCAGGTGAGTTTCCTGGGGAAGGCGGCGACCTTCAATCTGATGTACGCTTTCCCGCTCCTGTTGCTCGGCAGCGTGGACAGCTGGATCGCGCGGCCGGCCGAGGTGGTGAGCTGGGCCTTCATCTGGTGGGGGACCACGCTGTACTGGTGGGCCGCCATTCTTTACGCGGTGCAGGCGCGGCAGATCGTCAAGGGGCGTCCCGCGGGCTCGGCGTCCGCAGTCTGAGACGTGATCTGAGAGAAGCCCCACGCCTCATCGGTGCGTCGGACGATACCTTCCGGGTAGAGAACCCTCTGGAACGGTTTGATGGACCTGCTGGTCCACCACCGCGAAGGAGGACGCACCCGTAATGAAAGCCGTTGTAATGGCAGGGGGCGAGGGGACTCGACTCCGCCCGATGACCTCCAGCATGCCGAAGCCGCTGCTTCCGGTCGCCAACAGGCCGATCATGGAGCACGTGCTTCGGCTGCTGAAGCGGCACGGTCTCTCCGACACCGTCGTCACCGTGCAGTTCCTTGCGTCACTGGTCAAGAACTACTTCGGTGACGGCGAAGAGCTGGGCATGCATCTGACCTATGCCCACGAGGAGACACCACTGGGCACTGCGGGGAGTGTCAAGAACGCCGAGGACGCACTCAAGGACGACTCGTTCCTGGTGATCTCCGGTGACGCGTTGACCGACTTCAATCTCTCCGAATTGATCGACTTTCATCGCAGCAAGGATGCTCTGGTCACCGTCTGTCTCACCAGGGTGCCGAATCCACTGGAGTTCGGTATCACCATCACGGATGACGACGGACGGGTCGAGCGATTCCTGGAGAAGCCGACCTGGGGGCAGGTCTTCTCCGACACGGTGAACACCGGTATCTACGTGATGGAACCCGCGGTCTTCGACTACGTCGCAGCGGGTGAGTCCGTCGACTGGTCGAGTGACGTCTTCCCGCAGCTCCTGAAGGAGGGCAAGCGGGTCTACGGCTACGTCGCCGAGGGCTACTGGGAGGACGTGGGCACGCACGAGAGCTACGGCAAGGCCCAGGCGGACGTCCTGGAGGGCAAGGTCGAGGTCGAGTTGGACGGGTTCGAGATCTCGCCCGGCGTGTGGGTCGCCGAGGGGGCCGAGGTGGACCCCGAAGCGGTGCTCCGCGGGCCGTTGTACATCGGGGACTACGCCAAGGTCGAGGCCGGTGTCGAGATCCGCGAGCACACCGTGCTGGGCAGCAACGTCGTCGTCAAGCGCGGTGCGTTCCTGCACAAGGCCGTGGTGCACGACAACGTGTACGTCGGGCCGCAGAGCAATCTGCGGGGCTGCGTGATCGGCAAGAACACCGACGTGATGCGGGCCGCGCGGATCGAGGACGGGGCGGTGATCGGGGACGAGTGCCTGGTCGGCGAAGAGTCGATCATCGGGGCGAACGTCCGGGTCTACCCGTTCAAGACCATCGAGGCCGGCGCCGTCGTCAACACCTCGGTGATCTGGGAGTCGCGCGGTCAGGAGCACCTCTTCGGCGTCCGTGGCGTCTCGGGGATCCTGAACGTCGAGATCACCCCGGAACTCGCCGTCCGGTTGGCCGGGGCGTACGCGACGACGCTGAAGAAGGGGGCGACCGTCACCATTGCGCGTGACCACTCGCGTGGTGCGCGTGCGCTCAAACGGGCGATGATCTCGGCGCTGCAGACCTCGGCGATCGACGTCCGCGACCTGGAGAACGTGCCGATGCCGGTGGCGCGGCAGCACACGGCCCGGGGGAGTGCGGGCGGGATCTTCCTGCGGACCACGCCGGGGGTGCCGGACTCGCTGGACATCCTCTTCTTCGACGAGCGCGGTGCGGACCTGTCGCAGGGCGGGCAGCGCAAGCTGGACCGCGTGTACGCGCGCCAGGAGTACCGGCGGGCCTTCCCCGGCGAGATCGGGGACCTGACCTTCCCGTCCAGCGTCTTCGACTCCTACGCGGGCAACCTGCTGCGGACGGTGGACACCACCGGGGTCCGGGAGGCCGGGCTGAAGGTGGTGGTGGACACCGCGCACGGCAGCGCGGGCCTGGTCCTGCCGAGCATCCTCGGGCGGCTCGGGGTGGAGGCGCTTACCGTCTCCAGCGGGCTCGACGAGGCGCGGCCGACGGAGGACGCGGAGACGCGGCGGGCGGGGCTGGCCAGACTCGGTGAGCTGGTGGCCTCCTCGCGGGCGGCCTTCGGGGTCCGCTTCGACCCGGTAGGCGAGCGCGTCGCGTTCGTGGACGAGCTGGGCCGGGTGATCGACGACGACCGGGCGCTGCTGGTGCTGCTGGACCTGGTGGCGGCCGAGCGCCGCAGCGGGCAGGTGGCGCTGCCGGTGACCACGACCAGGATCGCCGAGCAGGTCGCCGCGTACCACGGCACCCAGGTCATCTGGACCACGACGACGCCGGACGACCTCGCGAAGGCGGCCTCCGCGGAGGGCACGGTGTTCGGCGGGGACGGACGCGGCGGCTTCGTGGTGCCCGAGTTCAGCGGAGTGCTGGACGGCGCCGCGGCCTTCGTCCGGCTGGTCGGCCTGGTCGCGCGGACCCAGCTCACGCTGAGCCAGATCGACGCGCGGATCCCGCAGGCGCACATCCGGCGCCGCGACATCGCGACGCCGTGGGCGGCGAAGGGCATGGTCATGCGCTCGGTGGTGGAGGCGGCCGGCAGCCGGCGGCTGGACACCACCGACGGCGTCCGGGTGGTCGAGGCGGACGGGCGCTGGACGCTCGTGCTGCCGGACCCGGCCGAGGCGATCACCCACCTCTGGGCGGAGGGCCCGGACGACGAGGCCACCGAGGCGCTGCTGGACGAGTGGGCGGCGGTGGTGGAGGGCGCCGGGCGGTGACGGACCGGGTCTGAGGACCGAAGGGGCCCGAGGACGGAACGACCCCGATCGGCGGGGCGCACGGCATCGTTCGTGCGCCCCGCTGTCCGTTTTCACATCAATCGGAACAATTCGTCACTTCCGCCTTGTGTGCAGCGTGTGTGCAGCTCAGGGGCCGTGCACGGACCCCCTCGCCGTCATGGGACGATGGTCCCCATGCCAGCGACGCCGACACCGAGTACCCCGAACGGGCGGTACAACCGCCCGGACGCCTCGATGTCCCTGCTGACCAACGTGATGGACCACAGCCTGGACGAGGGCTACGCCGAGGCGGCCGCGGCCCGCGGTGGCGCCCGCGACAGCCGGATACCCGGGACGCTCCAGGGCCTGCTCACGCTGGGCGCCGGTCTGGCGCTGGTCGGAGCGGTGGTGACGGTCGGCGCGGTGAACGCGCACAAGGCCGAGCCGACACTGGCCAAGGAGCGGGACGCGCTGATCCACCGGATCAACGACAGCAACACCTCGGCCGACCAGCTGCAGAAGCAGGTGCAGGAGCTGCGGCGGAAGGTCGACAACACGCAGCAACAGGCGCTCGCCTCGGGGGACGGTGACACGGGGGGTCTGAGCGGCGCCGTGGGCCTGGGCGAGGTCACCGGGCCGGGAGTGAAGCTGGTCCTGGAGGACGCCGCGGGGACGGGCCTGGGCGGCAACGTCGACCCGCGGGCGGGGCAGGGCTTCTCCAACAGCGGCCGGCTGCGGGACCGCGACCTGCAACTGGTGGTGAACGGCCTCTGGGGATCCGGCGCCGAAGCCCTCGCGATCAACGGCCAGCGGCTCACCGCGCTCTCCGCGATCCGGGCCGCCGGCGAGGCGGTGCTGGTGGACAACCGGCCGCTGGTGCCCCCGTACACCATCCAGGCGATCGGGGACGGGCCGAAGCTCCTCACCGCCTTCGAGAACGACATGGCCGGGCAGTACCTGCGGCTGCTCCAGGAGAAGTACGCCATCAAGTCGACGCTCTCCACGCAGAAGAGCCTGACGCTTCCGGCGGCGGTGGGGGTGACGCTGCGGACCGCGCAGCCGGTCACGCCCGAGCCCTCGCCGCCGGCGACACCGTCGGCCACGGCCACGGCGAGCGGAACGGCCTCGCCCGGCCCAGGAACCCCGGAGGGCCCGGGAGCGTCCGTCTCACCGTCGGCCTCATCGAGCCCTTCACCATCCGCGACCAGCGGTGGTCAGAACCCCAAGCGGCGCCCGTCGACCGGATCCGCCAAGACCACGACAGGGACAGGAGCAGCCAGACCGTGATTGCCGTACTGGGTCTTGTGATCGGGGTGGTCGTCGGCCTGTTCGTCCAACCCGAGGTGCCGGACGCCGTCGTGCCCTACCTGCCGATCGCGGTGGTCGCGGCCCTGGACGCGGTGTTCGGCGGCGTCCGGGCGATGCTCGACGGGATCTTCAACGACAAGGTCTTCATCGTCTCGTTCCTGTCGAACGTGGTGGTCGCGGCCCTGATCGTCTTCCTCGGTGACCAGCTGGGCGTCGGCTCGCAGCTGTCCACGGGTGTGGTCGTCGTCCTCGGCATCCGCATCTTCTCCAACGCGGCTGCGATCCGGCGCCATGTCTTCCGTGCCTGAGCAGGGCCGCGAGGAGGCGGCACAGGAGCAGCGGGACGCGGCGGTGGCCGAGCGGGCCGCTGTGCGGACCGTCGCCGGGCCGGCCGCGAAGCCGACCGCGGAGTCGGACGGCAGGACGGCCGAGGAGTCCGTCGTGGAAGCCGCCGAGGCGCCCGAGCCGGAGTCGGGCGGAGAGGCCGGGCCGGACGGGGCGGCGGAGCCGGACGAGGCTGCTGAGGCGGCCGGAGCAGCCGTCCCGGCCGCGCGGGCCGAGCCGGTCGGGGATGCCGCGGAGAAGCCGGCGGAGGACGCGACCGAGGAGAAGCCTGACGCTGAGGCTGAGCTTGAGGCCGACTCGCTGCCGGAGCCCACGCTGCGGCTGGTGAAGCCGGTCCGGCCGGAGCCGAAGGCCGAGCCGGCGCCGCCTGCCGCCCCGACGCCGAAGGCGATCCCGGCGCCGCAGGCCGAGCCGGAGTCCGAACGGGAGCCTGAGGGTGAGCCCGGCCCCGCAGCGGCGGAGCCCGGCGAGCAGGCGCCCGCCGTGGACGGGAGCGCCGGCCGGCGGCGTCTGAAGGCGGCGCTGTGGCCGCCGCGACTGTCCCGCGGGCAGCTGGTGGTGGCACTGCTGCTGTTCTCGCTCGGTCTGGCGCTGGCCATCCAGGTGCGGTCGACCAACGACCACCACAGCCAGCTGCGCGGCGCCCGGCAGGAGGACCTGGTCCGGATCCTCGACGAACTGGACAGCCGTCAGCAGCGTCTCCAGCAGGAGAAGGCGGAGCTGGAGCAGTCCCTGGCGAAGTTGGAGAACAGCTCCAACCAGGCCAAGGAGGCCCAGGAACAGACCAGGAAGAAGGTGACGGAACTCGGCGTGCTCGCCGGTACCGTCAGAGCCACTGGTCCGGGCATCGTACTCACGGTCGATGATCCCCAAGGGCAGGTGAAGGCAGATATGCTGCTGGACACCCTGCAGGAACTTCGAGCGGCGGGGGCGGAGGCGATTCAGATCAACGATGTGCGCGTGGTGGTCAACACCTACTTCACCGACCTCTCGGGCGGTGGGGTGCAGATCGACGGGAAGAAGGTCTCGCAGCCCTATCGGTTCACCGTCGTGGGGAACCCGCAGGATCTGACACCCGCGCTGAACATCCCGGGAGGGGTCGTCCGCACCCTGGAGAGCCACCAGGCGCGGGCGACGATCACCCAGCAGCAGAAGGTTGTCGTGGACGCCCTCGTGGATCCGAAGACGCCGCAGTACGCCAAGCCGGCTTCGAAGTGACGAGGCGTCCGACGAACGGCCCGTCACGGGCCGGCGGCCCCCGGTGCGGGGCGCCGCCGCCACGTGGGCGAGACTGGTTCGCACCAGTACGCTCCGGATCAAGAACCGCAGCACCAACTGTCGGAGTACCACTCAAGCGGGCCCGAGCCGCAACCGGGCTCGCAGCCTGTCCGAGGTTCTCACCCTGCCCCGCGGGCGGGTCTGTCACACGCAAGGGGATTCGCCCGTGAGTTTCTTCTCGAAGTTGTTCGGTCGCAACAAGGACAACGACGCGGCCGCCGTTGAGGCGCCGACCGCGCGGCACCGCCGGCCGGAGGACGAGCCCGCCGTGCCGGGCATGCGACCCGCCCCCGAGGCCGCGCCGTACGCCGGTCAGCAGCTGTTCCGGGACGGCGGCGCCGCCCAGTACGCCGGGAATCCGGCGGGCTACGGCGCGTCGGTTGACCCCTCCGGTGACCCGCGCATAGGTTTCCCGTCAGCACCCTCAACCTCTGGTGGAGGGTTTGCCCCGGACCCGTACGCCGGGCACAACCCGTCGGGTGTGCCGCGCCAGGAGGCTGTGAACATGGCTGGCCCCTCTCCGTGCCCCAGGTGCGGCAACCAGAACCCGGCCGCGGCCCGGTTCTGCTCCAACTGCGGTACGGCGCTGCGCGGCGGTCTGCTGCCGGAGGGGGCGGCGGAGACCACGTCGACCATCTCCATCTCCGGCCTGGAGTCGTACGACCCCAACACCACGACCGGCACCGGCGCCACGCCGGCCCTGTCGGCCGAGGTGCTGTCGGCGATCGACGCCCTGCCGCCGGGCTCGGCGCTGCTGATCGTGCAGCGCGGCCCGAACTCGGGCAGCCGTTTCCTGCTGGACTCGGACGTCACCACGGCGGGGCGCCACCCGCAGGGTGACATCTTCCTGGACGACGTGACGGTCTCGCGCCGCCACGTGGAGTTCCGCCGCACCCCGGCCGGCTTCAGCGTCGCGGACGTGGGCAGCCTGAACGGCACCTACGTGAACCGGGAGCGGATCGACGAGGTGTCGCTGAACAACGGCGACGAGGTCCAGATCGGGAAGTACCGGCTGGTGTTCTTCGCCGGCCACAACCGGGGGTACTGAAACCAACGTCGGCAGGAGCCCGAGTGAATACGAATACCCCTTCCTCTTCTCTCGGGGCGGCCACCCCAGCTCCGTCCGGTCCGCAGGCGGACCGCGGCGGGCGCGGGGTGGTCGCGGGCCCCAGGCAGCCGGTCCGCGCGGACCGGCCCGCCGGCCGGCGGCGCGGCGGTGACGAACTGCTGAGCATCGGCGCTGTGCTGGCCTTCCTGCGCGACGACTTCCCCGAGGTCACCATCTCCAAGATCCGCTTCCTGGAGGCGGAGGGACTGGTCGAGCCGCAGCGCACGCCCTCGGGGTACCGCAAGTTCAGCCCGGCCGACGTCGAGCGGCTGGCCTACGTCCTGCGGATGCAGCGGGACCACTACCTTCCGCTGCGGGTGATCCGCGAGCACCTGGACGCCATCGAGCGCGGCGAGAGCCCGCCGGCGCTGCCCGCCCCGGCCGACAGCCGGCCCGGGCCGTTGGAGGAGGCGGACCGCGAGCTGGTGGCCTCCGCCGAGGTCCCCTCCGGGGTCCGGCTGGGCCGTGCCGAGCTGCTCGCCGCCGCCGAGGCCGGGGAGCGGGAGCTCGCCGAGTGGGAGTCCTACGGGCTGGTCGCACCGGGCCAGGACGGCGGGTACGACGGCGAGGCGCTGCAGGTGGCCCGGCTGGTCGCGGAGCTCGGTCGGTACGGCCTGGAGCCGCGGCACCTGAGAGCCATGAAGGCGGCGGCCGACCGCGAGATCGCGCTGGTGGAGCAGGTGGTGGCGCCGCTGCGCCGGCACCGGAACCCGCAGACCAGGGCCCATGCCGAGGCCACCGCGCGGGAGCTCGCGACGCTTTCCGTCCGCCTGCACGCGGCAATGGTCCAGGCCGGTCTGCGGACCCGCGGGTAGCCTCCCGGGCGGCCTCCGGGCAGCGGTGGCACCGCGCTGACCAGCGGCGTCCGCTCTGCGCTTTCATATCCGGGACCGGAGCCATAGGGTTGCCTGTGTGAATGAGCTCGACGTCGTGGGTGTCCGAGTGGAGATGCCTTCCAACCAGCCGATCGTGCTGCTGCGGGAGGTCGGGGGAGATCGCTACCTGCCGATCTGGATCGGCCCCGGCGAAGCGACCGCGATCGCCTTCGCCCAGCAGGGCATGACGCCGGTGCGCCCGCTGACGCACGACCTCTTCAAGGACGTCCTGGAGGCGCTCGGCCAGCAGCTCACCGAGGTGCGGATCACCGATCTGCGGGAGGGCGTGTTCTACGCCGAGCTGGTGTTCGCCGGTGGGGTCGAGGTGAGCGCCCGGCCGTCCGACGCGATAGCGCTGGCGCTGCGGACCGGTACGCCGATCTACGGGAGCGAGGAGGTGCTCGCCGAGGCGGGCATCGCGATCCCGGACGAGCAGGAGGACGAGGTCGAGAAGTTCCGGGAGTTCCTCGACCAGGTGTCGCCCGAGGACTTCGGGGGCGGCGGCCCGCAGTAGTGGGGACCGGCTGAGCGGGCATTCGGCTTATCGTTTTGCCAAAAACCGTCGACCTACCCAGACTAGGGGCACGAAAAACCACTCTCCTGAGTGATGTGGTTTGTCTGGCCCGGCGTGGCGATCGTTGACGGGTCATAGGGGACTGCCTACCGTCAGGAGTGGCTGTCCGGGTGGCCGATGCCCGCAGTCGGGTTGCCCGCAGCACAAGTGGACGGAGGCAGGCATGAGCAGCACCGGCGATGACGCCGTGGGAGGCCTGTGCGCCGTGCACGTGCCGCGCACCGCCCGCACCGTCACGGACCTTCCCCGGGTGAGCAGGTTCCCCGCCGTACAGCCGGGGCAGCCGGCCATCGAGCGGCTGGCCCCGACGTCGGAACTGATCGGCTTCCGCGGCCCGACGGCCTGTGCGGCAGCCGGCATCACCTACCGCCAGCTGGACTACTGGGCCCGCACGGGGCTGCTGGAGCCCAGCGTCCGGACGGCCTACCCGGCGACCAGCCAGCGGCTCTACAGCTTCCGCGACGTCCTGCTGCTGAAGATCGTGAAGCGGCTGCTCGACGCGGGTGTCTCGCTGCAGAACATCCGGGTGGCCGTCGCCCACCTGCAGGCCGCCGACCAGGGCGGCCTCGCCGGGATGACGCTGATGTGCGACGGCGCGACGGTGTACGAGTGCACGACGCCGCAGCAGGTGGTGGACCTGCTGAAGGGCGGTCAGGGGGTCTTCGGCATCGCGGTGGGAGCGGTCTGGCGGGAGCTGGAGCTGACCCTCGGGCGGCTGCACGCGGAGCGCACGGACACCGGCGAGACCGTGGTCGGGCAGGACCCGGGCGACGAACTGGCCCAACGGCGCAACCGGGCGGTCTGAGCAACGATTCGACGGGGCCGCGGGCCCGGACGGGGAACCGTTCGGGCCCGCGGCCCCGTCGTGTTGCCTGGCGAAACGATCGAGGGAGGGCACGTGGGGGTCGGCACGGGGATGGCGGAGCTGCTGCGGCGCAGGGCCGTTCTGTCGTGGGCACGGCTGCGGCAGCGCAGGACGCAGCGCAGGGTCTTCCAGGTCGGGGCGCTGCTCTGCTCGCTGGCACTGGCGCCGAGCGCCTGGGTGTGGTTCTCCGCGGGTGACCGGGTGGGCACGGTGGAGAGCGCTCCGTCCGCGCCGGTCGCGGTGGTCTTCGGCGCCGGGCTGGACCAGGGCAAGCCCTCGCCGTACCTGGAGCACCGGCTCGTGGCGGCGGTGGACCTGTACCGGGAGGGCAAGGTGCAGGCGATCCTGGTGACCGGGGACAACGGGCGGACCGAGTACGACGAGCCCGACGCGATGTTCACGTACCTGACCACGCACGGGGTGCCCGCGGAGCGGGTGGTGCGGGACTACGCGGGCTTCGACACCTGGGACTCCTGCACCCGGGCGCACCGGATCTTCGGGGTGGACCGGGCGGTGCTGGTCAGCCAGGACTTCCACGTCCGGCGGGCGCTGGCGCTGTGCGAGGCGGCGGGCATCCGCTCGTACGCGGTCGGGGTGCCGGAGCTGCACGACGTGACCTGGCTGTACGGCGGGGCGCGGGAGGTGGCCGGGGCGGGCAAGGCGGCGGTCAACGCGTGGCTGCGACCGGACCCGGTGTTCCTCGGGCCCAAGGAGGACGGCATTCCCAAGGCGCTCGCGGACGCGGCGAGGACGCAGCCGTAGGCGGTCGCCCGCCGGGGCGCGGCCGGGTTCGCACGCACTGTCGGACCCGTGCGCGATGATCGGCGGGTGCGATCACTGCCGAGCATCATCCACCTCGACATGGACGCCTTCTTCGCGGCGGTGGAGCAGGCGGCCAAGCCGAGCCTGCGCGGCAAGCCGGTGATCGTCGGCGGGCTCGGCGGGCGCGGGGTGGTCTCCACGGCCTCGTACGAGGCGCGGAAGTTCGGGGTGCACTCGGCGATGCCGATGGCGCAGGCGCGGCGGCTCTGCCCCAACGCGGCCTTCCTGTCGGGCCGTTTCGAGGCCTACCGGCAGGTCAGCGAGATCGTGATGGGCCTCCTGCGGGAGCTGTCGCCGCTGGTGCAGCCGCTCAGCCTGGACGAGGCCTTCGTGGACCTGGAGGCCGGTCCGTACGGAGCGGTGCTGGCGGACACGGACCACGAGACCGGCGAGCGGCTGGTGCTCGCGCTGGCGGAGGACCTGCGGGCGGACATCGAGCGGCTCACCGGGCTGACCGGCTCGGTGGGGGCGGCGGGGTCCAAGCTGATGGCCAAGATCGCGTCCGAGCAGGCCAAGCCGGACGGCCTGGTGCTGATCGAACCCGGGCAGGAGCGCGCGGTGCTCGGGCCGATGCCCGTCCGGGCGCTGCCGGGGATCGGGCCGGCCACCGAGCAGGTGCTGCGGCGGGCCGGGCTGAACACCGTGGCCGACCTCGCGGAGGCCGGCGAGGCGGAGCTGGTGCAGCTGCTCGGGCGGGCGCACGGCGCCGGGATCCACCACATGTCGATAGGGCTGGACGAGCGGCCCGTGGTGGCCGACCAGGACGCCAAGTCCGTCTCGGTGGAGGACACCTACGAGGTGGACCTGGCCGACCGGGACCGGGTGCTTCGGGAGGTGGAGGCGCTGGCCGCGCGGTGCGTGCGGCGGCTGCGGGCGGCCGGGCGCTCGGGCCGGACCGTGGTGCTCAAGGTCCGCCGGTTCGACTTCTCCACGCTGACCCGCTCGGAAACGCTCGGCGGGCCCACGGACGACGAGGCGGTGATCACCGCGACCGCGCGGCGACTGGCCGAGCAGGTGGACATCACCGGCGGGGTCCGGCTGCTCGGTGTGGGCGTCGCCCAACTCGCCGACTACACCCAGGAGGACCTGTTCGCCCAGGCCCTGCGGGAGGAGGCGGCGGAGCACGCGGAGGCGGCGGCCGAGGCCGAGCAGGCCGAGGAGGAGCCGGAGGCGGTCGTGGTCCGGCGCTGGATGCCCGGACAGGACGTCCGACACGCGGAGTTCGGGCCGGGCTGGGTGCAGGGCAGCGGCGTCGGGAGGGTCACCGTACGGTTCGAGACGCCGTGGAGCGGGCCGGGGCGGGTGCGGACCTTCGGGGTGGACGACCCGGCGCTGGAGCCGGCCCGGCCGCTGCCGCTGCGCCGGGGCGCGGACGTGGATCCGGACGCGGGCCCTGTCGGGGGCGTGGATCCGGGCGTGGAGCCCGGTGGGGGCGCGGGCCGGGACCCGGACGCGAGCGCGGACGGCGGGGCGGGCGAGCGGGACTGAGAGGGGGCGCGGGCGCCGGCCGGGAGGGCGGGCGCCCGCGGACGGGGCCGGAACACGAAAACGGCCCCACCCGGTGGGGGAGTACCGGGTGGAGCCGCATCACCGTGCCGGACTCCGTACGTTCGTGATGCCCTCGCGACGTACGGGGACCGGGGCCCCGCGCCCTGTCCCTGAGCGCGGGGCCGGACGCCTCGTCAGGCGTCGGTCTTCACCAGCTTGTCGCTGGAGTCCTGCTGGGCCGAGCCCTCGACGACGGTCAGGGGAGCGGCCGGCTTGACGGTGCGGATCAGGAACGGGACGACACCGGCGACGACGCAGACCACGGCCGCCGTCCAGAACGCGTGCTTGTAGGCGTCCAGGGTGGGCAGCGTCAGCGGGATCTGCGGCGGCAGCTTCATGGTGTCGCCGGTCAGGATGGCGGCCATCACGGCGGTGCCGATCGCGCCACCGACGGTGCGCAGCACCGAGTTCATGCCGTTGGCGATGCCGCTCTGCTCGACCGGCACGGCGCCGTTGATGTAGGCCGGCATCGCGGCGAACGCGAGGCCGACGCCCAGGCCGAAGATCGCCGAGGCGGTGTAGATGTCGCCCTCGTGGCTGTGCCGCAGGGCCAGGTAGGCCATCGCGATGGCGCCGAGGACACCACCGAGGACCAGCGGCAGACGCGGACCGCGACGGGCGATCAGCACCGCGCCGAGCGGGGCGGCCACCATCGAGCCGATCGCGGACGGCAGCAGCATGACACCGGCGTGCAGGACGGTGGCGGTGAAGCCGTAGTGGGTCAGCTTCTCCGGGGTCTGGGCGAAGTTGCTGATGACCATGAAGGAGCCGTACATGCCGAAGCCGATCAGCAGGCCCGCGGTGTTGGTGAAGGCGACGGCCGGGCGGGACATCATCTTCATGTCCACGAGCGGGTGCTTGACCTTGGTCTCGATGATGCCCCAGACCAGGGCGACGACGGCGGCGACGGCGAAGAGGCCGAGGGTCTTGGTGGAGGTCCAGCCCCAGTGGTTGCCCTGGCTGACCGCGACGAGCAGTGCGGAGAGCCAGCCGGCCAGGGTGATCGCGCCGAGCGGGTCGGCGCCGCCCTCCTTGTCGGTGACCGGGTCGGACGGGACGCGGAAGGCGACCAGGGCGACGGCGATCAGGCCGAAGACCAGGCCCATCCAGAAGATCGACTTGTAGTTCCAGTGCTCCAGCAGGAGACCGGTCGCGACCAGGCCGAGGCCGGAGCCGACGCCCATCGAGGCGCTGATGGCGGCGACGCCGCCGGTCACCTTCTGCTTGGGCAGCTCGTCGCGGACGATGCTGATCGCCAGCGGCATCACGCCACCGCCGGCGCCCTGCAGGACGCGGGCGACGACCAGCCACGTGAAGGAGTGGGTGGTGACCGCCAGCGCCGAGCCGGCGACCAGACCGGCCAGCGAGATCAGCAGCATCGGCTTACGGCCCCGGAGGTCGCCGAAGCGGCCGAGAAGGGGAGTCAGCACTGCGGCGGAGAGCAGGTTGGCGGTCATCAGCCAGGTGATGCTGGAGGCCGAGACGCTCAGTTCCTTGGCCAGCGAGGGCAGGATCGGGACGACCGCGGTCTGCACCACGCTGAACGACAGCATCGCCAGGATGAGGGCCGGCAGGACCCGGGCGCTGCTCTGCTTCTCGGCCGCGGTGGTGGGCTGGGGTGCCTCACTCACGGTTGCTTCCTCCCGTACATAGTGAATGAACTGAAGTAACCATGCAGGGAGATACTTCAGAGTGTCAAATATCGAGTGGTTAAGCTTTGGCAAAGGCGGAGCGCCGGGCGCCCGTCGGGCGCCTGTGGCGGGCTTGGGGTGGCCGTCGCAGCGGGTGCCCGGGCACGGGGAAGGGCCCCGGCCGGGTGGTCGGGGCCCTTGGTGGGGTACCGGTCAGACGAGGGGACGCATGACGGCGGGGCGGGAGGTCTCCGGGGCGGGAGCGGCCGGCGACGGGTGCGGGCCCTCGGCGATCTCGGCGGGGGTGTCGTCGTGGACCTCGACGTGTTCGCGGCGGACTTCGTCCCGGATCACCTCCTCGGCGGTGTAGCGCTCGACGACGAGGCGGACGCGCTCGACGGGGGCGAGGTACTTGTGCACCACCGGACGCTCCTCGCGGAGGGTGACCTCCTCGACGGCCTCGGCGATCTCCTTCTCGGTGAGGGAGGCGCGCTCGGCCTCGCCGACCGGAATCCGCTCGACCCGGACGCGCTCGCGGACCACCGGGACGCGGCGCTCGATCTGCTCGGTCGTCACGTACTTGCGCAGCTTGGCGGTGCCCACGGTGTGCCACTCGGTGGTGACGTCCAGCCGCTCCTCGCGGCAGGTGATCTCGATCGGGTCGGTGGGGGCGGGGGCGGCGGCGCCCACGGTGCTCTCGGCGGGCTGCGACTGCGGGTGCGATTGAGGCTGCGGTTGCGGCTTGGGCTCGACGGGAGGCGTGACGGCGGGAGCGGGAGCGGGAGCGTGGGCGGGTGCGGGGGCACTGAGGGTGCGCACGTGGGCCTCCGGGGCGGTGCTGGTGTCGGTCGGGGCGGGCTCGGGCGAGTGGCGGGCGAGCGGCTTGGTGGTGGTGGCCGTGGCCACAGCCGCCGCAGCCGTCGCGGGTGCGGCGGCCGGGGCGGTGCCGAAGTCGAGGTCGGACTGCGCGGCGTGGCCGCCGCTCTCGCCGGCCGGGTCGTCGCTCCCCGGGGTGTCGAGGCCGTAGTAGCGGTAGAGCTGGAGTTCCTGGGCGGGGGACAGGTGCTGGCCCACACCGAAGTCCGGGGACTCCTTGACCAGCGACTTGTCGTACGGGACCCGGAGCTCTTCGCCGGAGAAGTCGCTCGTGGTGAGCGGGACGAAGGCGTCCCGGCCGAAGATGCCGGTCCGGACGGCGGCCCACTCGGGCCGTCCGGTGGCATCGTCCAGATAGACCTCGTCGACCGTGCCGATCTTGTCTCCGTTGCGGTCGACCGCCTTGTGGCCGATGAGGTCCCGGGGGTCGATGTCGGTCTGCACTCATTCCTCCAGGGCGCTGGGCCTGCGGAACCCCCGCAGGAAGGCGGCCGGAGCACCCGTTCCGTCCGCCACTTCACACCAAATGCCATGAATCGGACGGGCGCGACCGGGGTGCGCCGGACGGGCTGCGTGCTGCGCCGTCCGGGGGACGCGCGTAGACCCGGCGTGACCTGAAGCACCCGTGATCGGAAGGCCTCCCGCTGGTACCCTGGGCGGCGACCGCAGAGCCCGCTCGGGAGAGTCTCCGCCGCGAAAACCGCTGGTCGGGGCGCCGAAGGAGCAACTCCTCCCCGGAATCTCTCAGGCATCCGTACCGTGTGGGGTAGGTCACTCTGGAAAGCAGGGCAGGAGTGTCGGCACGGAAGCCGGCGACCACCACCCTCACCGACGGTGCAAGCCGACGGAGCGCTCACAGCGCGCTCCGTGCGGGCGAAGCTCTCAGGTCCCGATGACAGAGGGGGAGGCCTGTCGGGTTCGCCCGCCACGGCTGAGTTCGCTGTCCGCAGCGGGAAGGTCGGCCGGCGTGCGTACCCCCGCCGGTCCGTGACCAGGAGGCCTCGACCACATGAACGCCCAGCCGAACGCGGGACGCCCCACCGGCGCCCCGACCCTCACCGAGCTTGAGCTGGCCAGCCCCTTCGAGAACCGCCACATCGGCCCCGACGCCGCCGCGCAGGAGAAGATGCTGGCGTCCGTCGGCTACGGCTCGCTGGACGAGCTCGCCGCCACGGCCGTGCCCGAGGCGATCCGCTCCATCACCGGCCTGGACCTGCCCGCCGGCCGGTCCGAGGCGCAGGTCCTCGCCGAGCTGCGCGAGCTGGCCGGCCGCAACCAGGTGCTCCAGCCGATGATCGGCCTGGGCTACTACGGCACCTTCACCCCGCCGGTGATCCTGCGCAACGTCATGGAGAACCCGGCCTGGTACACCGCCTACACCCCGTACCAGCCGGAGATCTCCCAGGGCCGCCTGGAGGCGCTGCTCAACTTCCAGACCCTGGTCTCCGACCTGACGGGCCTGCCGACCTCCGGCTCCTCGCTGCTGGACGAGGGCACCGCGGCCGCCGAGGCTATGGCGCTGGCCCGCCGCGTCACCAAGGTCAAGGGCGGCGTCTTCCTGGTCGACGCCGAGACCCTGCCGCAGACCATCGCGGTGATCAACACCCGCGCGGTGCCGACCGGTGTCGAGGTCGTCGTCGCCGACCTGTCCGAGGGCATCCCGGCCGAGATCGCCGAGCGCGGCGTCTTCGGCGTGCTGCTGCAGTACCCGGGCGCCACCGGTGTGGTCCGCGACCTCACCCCGGTGATCGAGCAGGCGCACGGCCTGGGCGCGATCGTCGCCGTCGCCGCCGACCTGCTGGCGCTGACCCTGCTCAAGTCCCCCGGCTCGCTGGGCGCCGACATCGCCTGCGGCACCTCGCAGCGCTTCGGCGTGCCGATGGGCTTCGGCGGCCCGCACGCCGGCTACCTCTCGGTGCGCGCCGAGTACGCCCGCTCGCTGCCCGGCCGCCTGGTCGGCGTCTCCGTCGACTCCGACGGCAACCGCGCCTACCGCCTGGCGCTGCAGACCCGCGAGCAGCACATCCGCCGCGAGAAGGCCACCAGCAACATCTGCACCGCCCAGGTGCTGCTCGCCGTCATGGCCTCGATGTACGCCGTCTACCACGGCCCGGACGGCCTCGCCGACATCGCCCGCCGCACCCACCGCTACGCCGCGGCCCTCGCCGAGGGCCTGCGGGCCGGCGGCGTCGAGCTGCTGCACGGCGAGTTCTTCGACACCGTCACCGCCGTCGTCCCGGGCCGCGCCGCCGAGATCGCCGCCGCCGCCCGCGCCAACGGCATCAACGTCCACCAGGACGGCGCGGACCGGATCTCGATCTCCACCGACGAGACCACCACCCGCGAGCACCTGGCCGGCGTCTGGGCCGCGTTCGGCGTCGAGGCGGTCGAGGTCGCCGAGGCCGCCGACGCGCTGCCGGGCGCGCTGCTGCGCGAGGACGAGTACCTGACCCACCCGGTCTTCCACAGCCACCGCTCGGAGACCGCCATGCTGCGCTACCTGCGCCGCCTGTCGGACCGGGACTACGCGCTGGACCGCGGCATGATCCCGCTGGGCTCCTGCACCATGAAGCTCAACGCGACCACCGAGATGGAGGCCGTGACCTGGCCGGAGTTCGGCCAGCTCCACCCCTTCGCGCCGATCGACCAGGCCCAGGGCTACCTGACCCTGATCCGCCAGCTGGAGCAGCAGCTGGTCGAGGTGACCGGCTACGACGCGGTCTCGATCCAGCCGAACGCGGGCTCCCAGGGCGAGCTGGCCGGCCTGCTGGCCGTCCGCGCCTACCACCACGCCAACGGCGACACCCAGCGTGACGTCTGCCTGATCCCGTCCTCGGCGCACGGCACCAACGCGGCCTCCGCGGTGATGGCCGGCATGCGCGTGGTCGTGGTGAAGACCCTGGTCGACGGCGACGTGGACGTCGAGGACCTGAAGGCCAAGATCGAGCAGCACCGCGACAACCTGTCGGTGCTGATGGTCACCTACCCGTCGACCCACGGCGTGTACGAGACCGAGATCACCCAGATCTGCGCGATGGTCCACGAGGCCGGCGGCCAGGTCTACGTGGACGGCGCCAACCTGAACGCCCTGGTCGGTCTGGCCAAGCCGGGCAAGTTCGGCGCGGACGTCTCGCACCTGAACCTGCACAAGACCTTCTGCATCCCGCACGGCGGTGGCGGTCCGGGCGTCGGCCCGGTCGCGGTGCGCGCCCACCTGGCGCCGTACCTGCCGAACCACCCGCTGCAGGCGGAGGCCGGCCCGGCCACCGGTGTCGGTCCGATCTCGGCCGCGCCGTGGGGCTCGGCGGCGATCCTGCCGATCTCCTGGGCGTACGTCCGGCTGATGGGCGGCGAGGGCCTCAAGCACGCCACCCAGGTCGCGGTGCTGAACGCCAACTACATCGCCAAGCGCCTGGCGCCGCACTTCCCGGTGCTCTACACCGGCCCGGGCGGGCTGGTCGCGCACGAGTGCATCATCGACCTGCGCCCGCTGACCAAGGAGACGGGCGTGACGGTGGACGACATCGCCAAGCGCCTGATCGACTACGGCTTCCACGCGCCGACGATGTCCTTCCCGGTGGCCGGCACGCTGATGATCGAGCCGACCGAGTCCGAGGACCTGCACGAGATCGACCGTTTCTGCGACGCGATGATCGAGATCCGGGGCGAGATCGACAAGGTCGGCTCGGGCGAGTGGGCGGCCGACGACAACCCGCTGCGCAATGCCCCGCACACCGCCGCCGAGCTGGCCGGCGACTGGGCGCACGGCTACTCGCGGCAGGACGCGGTCTTCCCGGCGGGCGTGAACCCGGCGGACAAGTACTGGCCGCCGGTGAGCCGGATCGACGGCGCGTACGGCGACCGCAACCTGGTCTGCTCCTGCCCGCCGCTGGACGAGTACGGCGTCTGACGCACCCGGCCGCCACGGCGGCCGGACGCACGGCAGGGCCCCGGCGGAACTCTCCGCCGGGGCCCTGCCCGTACTGCGATCGATCCGGCGGCCGCGCCCGCCGTACGGTCGGACCGCGCGGTCAGGCCGCGTGGGCGACGGGGCGGCGCGGGGCGATCACCCGGCCGTCCGGCAGCAGCTCTCCGGTGTCCTCGAACAGGACGACGCCGTTGCAGAGCAGGCTCCAGCCCTGCTCCGGGTGGCAGGCCACCGACACGGCCGCTTCGCGGTCCTCGGACTCGGCCGATGGGCACTCAGGACGGTGCTGGCACATACGCGTACCCTCGCTTCGCTCTGCGATCCTCCCCGTGGTGCGGTCGCCGGAGGTCGTACCGTCCGGAGGCCGCCGCGGTAGTCGGATCCTGTCCGCACGCCGACCAGGTGTTGACCGGCGCTCAAGTGGGTAGGACAGGTGGTCCTTCCACGCTGGTTCCCAGTGTCGGCATCTGCGGACGTGCTCGCAGGCATTTCGTGACACGCGCCACAACTCCCGGGCAGAGATCACCCGTTCAGGTGGGGCCGACGGGAAATCGCGCACCGGTGGATCAGGTGGCGGATGGCCCGATCGGGCCATGGCGGGTGCCCCGTTCGGGTGGCGCCCGGCTGGCGTCCGGTGGGCAGCCCGTTCGGGTGACGTGTTCCGACCCCGGCTGCGGGCGCGGACGTGGGCGCGCGGCGGAGGGTCGTCGGGGCCGTCGGCGGCGGGGGAGGGCGGGCCGGCGCGCGGGCACGGGGAGGACCGGCCGGCGCGCGGACGCGGCGGAGGGCCGCCGGGCGGGTGGTCCGGCGGCCCGTACGGATGCGGGTGCTTCAGGGGGAGCCGAGCAGCAGCGGCCTGACGAGCGGGGCCCGGGCGAGCAGCGGCAGGAGTTCGGCGGCGGGGTAGGCGCGGTGGGCGGTGACGCCGAGCGGGGCCGGGGCGAGCGGGATCAGCAGGTCGGCGGCCGGGCCGGTGTCGGGGCTGTGCAGCCAGAGCGCCGTCGCGTACTGGCCGGGGAAGGTCAGCAACCGGGGCTGCTGGCGGATCCGGGAGCTCTGGGCGAGCTGCCAGGCCTCGCGCAGCGCCCGGACCGTGGAGTCGAGGTAGGGGCCGGCGGTGAAGTGGGAGAAGGTGTGGCCCTCGACGGCCTGCACCACCTCGGCGGCGGCGGCCACGTCGGCGCCGTCCTTGATCAGGAAGCGCCACCCGGTGCGGCGGGCGGCGGGGAGTTCGGGGCGCGGGCCGTCCAGGACGTGCACCGCGAGCGGATGCGCGGGGACCAGGGGGCCGGCCGGATGACGCAGCGCTGCGGCGGCGGGCTGGCGCAGCGCGGTCTCCGAGTCGAGTGCGCCCAGGACCGCGCGCAGGGCGCTCGGCGGGGGCTGGGGGGTCTGCAGAGTCATGGCGGGGTCCGCCTCTCCAAGCGAGATCGGCGTGCGAGTGCGGCATACCGGCATGGCGCGGCGCGTCATCGGTGACGGGGCCTGGCCGTGTCCGGTTGTGCAGGATCGCGGTGCCGGCGCGGTCGCCGCCGTCGACGAGGGGTTCCGAGGCGGGAGCCGACCGGCCGGAGGGCTGTGCGAATTCCATCGAACAGAAGCGCAGGGTGATCTGTTTATCACAGGCGGTGGCGCCGGGCAAGTCTGCAGATGGTCTGATATTCCGTCAGTTGCCTTGCATTGCAAGCCAGTACAAGCATTCGGGTATCGATCTTCGAGGTGGGCATGATGCTTCCACGGTCGGTCGGCCGGGTGGCTCAACGGGGTGTCTCAGAAGGAGGGGACCGTGGGCGAGAAGGTCGTGGCGACTCGGGCGGATCTGGCGGACCGGCAGCTGTACCGGCGCAAGCTCCAGGCCTGTCAGGAGGCACTGGGGCGGATGCTGCGGGAGGACCGCTTCGACCGGCCGCGGGCCGTGATGGGGCTGGAGATCGAGCTCAACCTGGCCGACGAGCAGGGCCTGCCGGCCATGAACAACGCCCAGGTGCTGAGCGAGATCGGCTCCAGCGACTTCCAGACCGAACTGGGCAGGTTCAACATCGAGGTCAACATCACGCCGCACCGGCTCTGCGGCCACGTCTTCGAGGAGCTGCGCGAGGAGATCGACACCGGGCTGCGCTACGCCGACCGGCGGGCCGCCGAGGCGGGCGCCCGGATCGTCATGGTGGGCATCCTGCCGACCCTGGAGCACGCCCACACCGGGCTCGACGCGATGAGCCACAACCAGCGGTACAGCCTGCTCAGCGACCAGATCCTGGCCGCGCGGGGAGAGGAGATCACGCTCGACATCGAGGGCGTGGAGCACCTCCAGCTGGAGTCCATCACCATGGTCGCCGAGGCCGCCGCGACCTCCCTGCAGCTGCACCTGCAGGTGACCCCCGAGCGGTTCTCCTCGGTGTGGAACGCGGCCCAGGCGCTCTGCGGGCCGCAGCTCGCGATCGGCGCGAACTCCCCCTTCCTGTTCGGGCGGGAGCTGTGGCGGGAGACCCGGCCGGTGCTCTTCCAGCAGGCCTGCGACACCCGTTCGGCCGAGCTCAAGGCGCAGGGCGTGCGCCCCATCACCTGGTTCGGCGAGCGCTGGGTGGACTCGGCGTACGACCTGTTCGAGGAGAACCTGCGGTACTTCCCCGCGCTGCTGCCGATCTGCGACGACGAGGACCCGCTGAAGGTGCTGGCCTCCGGCGGCGCCCCCAAGCTCGCCGAGATGCGGCTGCACAACGGCACCATCTACCGCTGGAACCGGCCGATCTACGACGTCTCGGGCGGGGTGGCGCACCTGCGGGTGGAGAACCGGGCGCTGCCGGCCGGGCCGACGGTGGCCGACACGCTGGCCAACGCCGCCTTCTACTACGGGTTGGTGCGGGTGCTCGCCGAGCAGCCCCGGCCGGTCTGGACCCGGCTGCCGTTCGAGCGGGCGGACGAGAACTTCCGGCAGGGCGCCCGGTACGGCATCGACGCGGTGTTCCAGTGGCCGCGCCCCGGACGGGCCGGGCGCGGGGGCGGGCTGCAGACGGTGTCCGCGGTCGACCTCGTGCTGGGCGAGCTGCTGCCGATGGCCCACCAGGGCCTTGACGAGTGGGGCGTGGAGCCCGCCGACCGCGACCGCTACCTGGGCATCATCGAGCAGCGCTGCCTGCGCCGCACCAACGGCGCGGCCTGGCAGAGCGCGACCTTCCACCGGCTGCGCGAGCAGTACGGGATGGACCGGCCGACGGCGCTCGCCGCGATGACCCGGCGCTACGCCGAGTACATGCGCGGCGGGGAGCCGGTCCACACCTGGCCGGTCGGCTAGCCGGAGCGCACCGGGCCGCCGGAGCACACCCGCCTGCCGGTGCGCACCCGGTGTGTAGGCGGAGCCGGTGACGGAGGCGCACCTGGCCGGTCGGCCGACCGGGCCGCTGTGTCAGGATGATCGCTCCGGCGGTCGGCCGACGGCCGGAGCGACCGCCCGTCCGCTGGAGCGCCCGTGACGACCCGCCCGACCGCGCCGGAGACCGAGCAGCCCACCCGCCGCCTGCTCGGGGCGGAGCTGCTGATCGTCCTCGGCCTCTCGCTCGGGGCCAGCGGGATCAGCGCGCTGATCAGTTTCGCCGGCTCGCTCGCCGAACCGATCAAGCTCGGCCAGCAGGTCGCCACGCTGAACGGGTCGCGGGCGCCCGGCCGGCCCTGGCTGGACCTGGTGTGGCAGCTGTACTACATCGGGCGCGGCCTGATGCCGGTGGTGCTGGTCGGGTACCTGCTGGTGCGCGAGGGTGTCACGCTGCGGGTGCTGGGCTTCGACCTCGGGCAGAAGCTGCGCGACCTCGGCCGGGGCGCGGCCGTCGCCGCGGCGATCGGCGGTTCGGGGCTGGCGCTGTACCTGGCCTCGCAGGCGGCCGGGTACAACCTGACGGTGGCGCCCTCGGGGCTGCCGGACGTCTGGTGGCGGGTGCCGGTGCTGGTGCTGTCGGCCTGGCAGAACGCCATCCTGGAGGAGGTCGTCGTCCTCGGCTACCTGCTGCGCCGGTTGGGGCAGCTGGGCTGGTCCTGGCCGGCTGCGGTGGTGGCGAGTTCGGTGCTGCGCGGCTCGTACCACCTGTACCAGGGGGTCGGCGGGCTGGTCGGCAACATGGTGATGGGGGCGGTGTTCTGCCTGCTGTACCGGCGCTGGGGGCGGGTGATGCCGCTGGTGGTGGCGCACGCGCTGATCGACACCGTGGCCTTCGTCGGGTACGCGCTGCTCGCCGGGCACGTCAGCTGGCTGCCGACCCCCTGAGCGCCCTGCTCGCCCGGCCGCGCGGCGGCCGGGCGAGCAGCCGGTCGACGTGCCGGCGTTCCAGGCCCCGGCCGGGGTCGATCGGCAGCAGCAGGCGCCCGCGGCGCCAGCGGGACCGGCGGACCAGCCGGGACGGGATGACGTCGTCCACCCAGGCGAACGGGCGGCTCCCGGCGTAGCGCAGCAGCGGGGCCCACTTGGCGGCCGAGAACAGCTCCATCAGCGGGACGCGCGGGTCGCCGGGCTGCGGGACGTAGCCGCTGAAGCGGACCACCGGGAGCGGGTCGAGCCCGATCACCGGGGCGATGTGGGTGTTGGCGTGGTCCTCCCAGGTGGTGGCCCAGACCAGCTCGTACGTGCCGGCGAGTTCGCGCAGCCACGCGCCGTGCCGGGTGGACAGCAGCACGGCGTGGCCGAACAGGGCGTGGGTGTCGAACCCGGCGTCCGGATGCGGGCAGACCGGGTTCAGGACGCCGTCGACGTCCAGGAACAGCAGTGGCTTCGGCACCGGTGGGCCCCCAGGGCAGTCGTGTCTCCTACCCGCTCGGACGACCCGTCCGTCCCACCGGTTGCGACCGGGTGGGCGCACGCACGGCGCACGGGGCGCTCAGGACGCGGGTACGGGCTCGGTGGCGGGCACCGGTGCGTCGGTGGTGCCCCGGCGGGTCAGCCGGCGCACCTGCGGCTCCAGCAGGACCGCCGCACTGAGGACCAGGCAGATGACGGCGCAGGTCCAGAGCGCGCCGCTCAGGCCGAGCACCACGGCGGCCGGGCCGGCCAGTGCGGTTCCGACCGGGGCCAGCGAGTAGGAGCCGAGCTCGTCGTACGCGGAGACCCGGGAGAACATCTCCTCCGGGATCTCCTGCCGGAGCGCGACCATCCAGTTGACGCCGAAGACGGTGACGCCGACGCCGGAGAGGAACATCGCGGCGACCAGCAGGGGCAGCGGCGCGGCGGCGGCGAGGGCCAGCGCGGGCACGCCGAACAGGAACACCCCCCAGTTGCCGACCAGCAGGATCCGCCGCGGCCGCCAGCGTGCCATCAGCAGGCCGGTGGCGACCAGGCCGACGCCGTAGGCGGACATCGCCAGGCCCCAGGCGCCCGCGCCGCCGAGCCGCTCCCTGGCGATGGCGGGCCCGTAGACCGACTCGACCGCGCCGACGCAGGCGACCAGGACGGAGAACTGCAGGACGACCACCCAGAGCCAGCGCCGGGAGACGAACTCCCGCCAGCCCTCCCGCAGGTCGCGCAGCATGCTGCTGCCCGCGGGGGCGGGGGCCTGCTCCGGCTCCAGGAAGAAGCGCAGCACGGCGGCGATCAGGAAGCAGAGGGCGTCCAGGGCGAGCACCCAGCCCGGGCCGAGGGCGGCGGTGAGGGCTCCGCCGAGGGCGGCGCCGCCGATCTGGGCGGCGCTCTGGCCCATCCGGAAGACCGAGAAGGCGCGGGCCGCGTGCTCCTGGGGGACGGCCTGCATGATCATGCCGCCGGAGGCGGGGGAGTAGAGCGCGTAGCCGGCGCCGCCGGCGGCGGAGAGCAGCAGGAGCTGCCAGAGTTGCGCGTCTCCCACCAGGACCAGCGCGGCCAGCACGGTCTGGGAGGCACCGCTGAAGACGTTGGCGGCGACCATGATCCGGTGTCGCGGCATGCGGTCGGCGAGGGCGCCGCCCAGCACCAGGAGCAGTACGGTCGGCAGCAGGCGGGCGGCCGTGACGTAGCCGACCTCGGTGGTCGTGCCGCCGTTGCCGAGGACGGCGAAGGCGGTGGCGATGGGGGCGCCGGCGTTGCCCAGGCCGCTGATCACGGTGGCGGCGGTCTGGATGCGGAAGTCGCGGCTCGCCCAGGCGAAGCGGCGGGGGCGTGGCGGTCGGGTCGGCACCTGGCGACTATCGCCGGACTTCGGACAGGTGTCCATCGGGTTTCTGCACCTGCCGGGACGGCCCGGTCGGCCGGGGCGAGGGTCGGGGGGATCGGCCGGGGCGAGGGGTGGGGCGGAATCAGCCGAGGTGACCCTGGAGGAAGGTGATCGTGCGGCCCCAGGCGATCCGGGCCTGGAGGGGGTCGTAGGTGCCGAGCGGGTTCTCGTCGTTCATGAAGGCGTGCCCGGCCGGGTAGAAGTGGATCTCGGGGCGGATGTCGGTGGCCTCGCCGATCCGGATCGCGGCCTCGTCCACGGCGGCCATCGGGACCGAGCGGTCCGACTCGCCGAAGTGGCCGAGGACGTGGGCGGTCAGGCCGCGGTAGTCGAAGTCCGGGTCGGGCGGGAGGCCGTAGAAGGGCACCGCGGCGGCCACCCGGTCACCGGCCCGGGATGCCAGCAGCAGGGCGAAGCCGCCGCCCATGCAGAATCCGACCACCCCGACGGCGTCGCCGACCACGCCGTCCAGCGAGAGCAGGTGGTCGACCGCCCCGGAGAGGTCCTCGACGGCCCGCTCGACCGGGAGTTCGCGCTTGAGCCGGGCCGCCTCGGCGCTGTCGTGGGTGGTCGCGCCGCCGAAGAGGTCGGGGGCGAGGACGGTGAACCCCTCGGCGGCGAAGCGGTCGGCCATGGTGGCGACGTGCGAGGTGAGCCCCCACCACTCCTGCACCACCACCAGGCCCGGCCCGGCGCCCAGCGGAGGGCGGGCCAGGTACCCGTGCGCCGTGCGGCCGTTGCTCGGGAAGGTGACGTTCTGCCGGGAGCCGTCCTGGTCGGACATGGCTTCCTCTCGCTGGGTCGGGCCGCGTGCGGCGGGGATTCGGTGGGGCGGGACGGGTCAGCCCATCTCCTCCAGGGCGCGGCCCTTGGTCTCCTTGATGCAGAAGGCCACGAACGGGATGGAGAGCAGCGCGAAACACGCGTAGATGACGTACGTCGCCGAGAGGTTCCAGTCGGCGAGGTCCGGGAAGCTGACGGTGATCGCCCAGTTGGCGATCCACTGGGCCGAGGCGGCGACGGACAGCGCGAGCGCGCGGATCCGGTTCGGGAACATCTCGCCGAGCAGGACCCAGACCACGACGCCCCAGGAGAAGGCGAAGCAGAACACGAAGACGTGCGCCGCGACCAGGGCGACGACGGCGTGGGTGTTGTCCAGCGTGGCGCTGTCGCCGGTGCCGTGCCGGTAGGAGAACGCCCAGGCGGCGGTGCCGAGCGAGGCGGCCATCCCGACCGAGCCGGCCAGCGCGAGCGGTTTGCGGCCGATCCGGTCCACCAGCACCATCGCGACCACCGTGCCGATCACGTTGACGATCGAGGTGGAGAGGCTGATCAGCAGCGAGTTGGCCTCGTTGATGCCGACCGACTGCCAGAGCAGGGAGGAGTAGTAGAAGATCACGTTGATGCCGACGAACTGCTGGAACACCGAGGCGCCGATGCCGACCCAGACGATCGGCAGCAGGCCGAAGCGGCCGCCGAGCAGGTCCTTGAGTCGCGGCTTGTGGGCGGACTCCAGCACCGCGCGGATCTCGGTCACCCGGAAGTCGAGGTCGACGCCCTCGCCCTCGACCTCGACCAGCACCTTGCGGGCCTGCTCCTCGCGGTGGTCGGCGATCAGGAAGCGCGGCGACTCCGGGATGGCGAGCGCCATCAGCCCGTAGACCAGGGCCGGGATGGCCTCGACGCCGAGCATCCACTGCCAGGCCTGGATACCGCCGAGGTGGTTGGTGGACTCGCCGCCGGCGGCCTGGTTGAGCGCCCAGTTGGCGAGCTGCGAGACGGTGATGCCGAGCACGATCGCCATCTGCTGGAAGGAGGCGAGCCGGCCGCGGTAGGCGGTGGGCGCCACCTCGGCGATGTAGGTGGGCGCGATCACGGAGGCGATGCCGATCGCGACGCCGCCGATCACGCGCCACATGGCGAGCACCTCGATGTTCGGCGGGAACATCGAGCCGATGCCGCTGGCCGCGAAGAGCACGGCGGCCAGCAGCATCGTGCGCACCCGGCCCATGTGGTCGGCGAGCCGGCCGGCGATCACCGCACCGGCCGCCGAGCCCAGCAGCGCGATCGCCACCACGAAGGCGGTGGTGCCGTGACCCACCGCGAAGTGCTTCTGGATGCCCGTCACCGCACCGTTGATCACTGCGCTGTCGTAGCCGAACAGGAAGCCGCCCATGGCGGCGGCCGCCGAGATGAACACCACGTGGCCTAGATGGGCCTCGCCGGCCGCCCGTTGGCCGTTGGCTGTGGACACGCGCGCTCCCCGGGGTGGACGGGCCCGCTCTGACGCGGAGTGGGCAGGGCTCGTGTCACATTGCAGCAGTGCCGGGGCCGTGCCGCCCGTCTTGCGGGGCCGAACGGGTGACGCGCAGTCAGTCGTCGGTCCCCGGTGTGGTGGTGCCCGGTGTGGTGGTGCGCGGCGCGGTGGTGCCCGGTGTGGTGGTGCTCGGAGCGGTGGTGCGCGGCGGGGTGGTGCGCGCTGCGGCGGTGCGCGGGCCGACGCTGCGCGGCGCGGTGGTGCGCCGCTGGTGACGGCGGAGCAGCTGGACGCGGGCGGCGGCGTACTGGTCGCGGCCGCGCCCGCCGCCTTCCGCCCGCTCGGCGAGCCGGTCGGCCATCGCGTGCTGCGTCTCGGCGGCCTTCTTGTCGTCGTACTTGAACTTGGCCCGCACCTCGTTCACGGTCAGCCGGAGCGCGCGCAGACCGGGCAGTTGCCGGGCCAGCTCGCCGTCGCCGGGCACCACCCGGACCTCCGGCGTCTCGGGCTGGAAGTGCGCCAGCTGGCGGTTGAGGATCTCCGCCTTGCCGGCGGCGGACTCCACGACCTCGGCGGTGCAGTGGAAGTGCACCGAGGCGTAGTAGCTGGTCGGTGTGCCGGGGGCGCCGCGCCAGTGGCCCGGGGCGAAGGCGTAGCCGTCGGTGACCGCGAGGGTGACCTGCGGGTCGGCTCGGACGGCGGCGAGCAGCGGGTTGGGCGCGGCGAGGTGGAGCAGGATCTCGCCGCGTTCGGCGTCCAGCAGGAAGTGTGTCGGGACGAGCACCGGGCCCTCGCCCGGGCCGCCGTTGGCGGCGAGCAGGCCGAAGTCGCGGCCCTCGGCCAGCCAGGCGCGCCACTCGTCTTCGTCGCCGCGGTCCCAGGACCTGATCAGCATCGGGTGTTCCTCGTCAGCGGGGGTAGCCGCGCAGGTGCGCGGGGAGCGGGATGGTGCGGTCGTCGTGCGGAACGGGCGTGCCGTGCACGGTGGTGACCGGTATCAGGCCGGACCAGTACGGGAGGTCAACGTCCGCCGGGTCGTCGCCGGCGTCGTCGTCGCGGGTCTTGGCCGAGACCTCGTCCAGCTCCAGCCGCAGGACGGCGGTCGCGGCGAGCTCCTTCGCGTTGGCCGGGCGGACCTCGGCGGAACGGCCGGGGATCGCGTGGTCGACCAGGGCGGCCAGTGCGACGTCCAGCTCCTCGGGGTCGGTGACCTGGTGGGCGGTGCCGTGGGCGACGACCGAGCGGAAGTTCACCGAGTGGTTGAACGCGGACTTGGTCAGCACCAGCGCGTCCACCTGGGTGACGGTGACGCAGACCGGCATGCCCTGCTCGCCGGAGGCGCCGCGCATCGGACGGCTGCCGGTCGAGCCGTGGACGTAGAGCCGGCTGCCGACCCGGGCGTAGATCGTCGGCAGGACCACGGGCGCGCCGTCGGCGACGAAGCCGAGGTGGCAGATGTAGGCGCTGTCGAGGATGGCGTGGATCGCCTCCTGTTCCCAGGTGGCCCGGTCCTTGTAGCGGGTGGGGGTGGTCCTGGGGGTGCGGGAGTAGGTCGGCGAGCCTTCCGTGCTGTCTGACATGACAACCTCTATGTACTAGTGCATAATTTTGTTTGTGCTAGGAGACTATCCGCTGAAAGGGCGACGCGCCAGCGAAATCGCGGCGCACATCGAGCAGGGCGTGAGCAGCGGACTGCTCGCCCCCGGAACCGCGCTGCCCCCGCTGCGCGACCTCGCCGCCGAACTGGGCGTCAACGCCAACACCGTCGCCGCCGCCTACCGACTGCTGCGCGACCGCGGCGTGATCGAGACGGCCGGCCGCAAGGGCAGCCGGATCCTCCCCAGGCCCGCCCTCACCCCGCGGGACCAGATCCGCATCCCCGTCCCGCCGCACGCGCGGGACCTGTCCACCGGCAACCCCGACCCGGCGCTGCTGCCCGACCTCGGCCCCGCCCTCGCGGCCGCCGCCGAGGCCGCGCGCGCCGAACCGGTCCTGTACGGACACCCGGCCGCCGACCCGCAGTTGCTCGCGCTCGCCCGCGCCTCCTTCGAGGCCGACGGCCTGCCCGGCGGCCCGATCGCCGTCGCCTCCGGCTCGCTCGACACCATCGAGCGCATCCTCGGCGCCCGGCTGCGCCCCGGCGACGCGGTGGCCGTCGAGGACCCGGGCTGGGGGAGCCTGCTCGACCTGCTGCCCGCGATGGGACTGAAGCACCTGCCCGTCCGGCTGGACGACGAAGGTCCGCTGCCCGACGCGCTCGCGGCGGCGCTGGCCGAGGGCGCCCGGGCGGTGGTGGTCACCAGCCGGGCGCAGAACCCGACCGGCGCGGCGCTCACCGCCCGCCGGGCCGAGGAGCTGAGGGCCGTCCTGGCCGGGCACCCGGGAGTGCTGCTGATCGAGGACGACCACGGGCACGGCATGGTCGACCAGCCGTACCACCCGCTGGCCGGCTTCGGCTCGCGGCACTGGGCGGTGGTCCGCTCGGCGGCCAAGGCGTACGGGCCGGACCTGCGGGTGTCGGTGGCGGTCGGCGACGCGGAGACGATCGGACGGGTCGTCGGGCGGCTGCGGCTGGGCGCCGGCTGGGTCAGCCACCTGCTGCAGCGCACCGTGGCCGAACTGTGGCGCACCGACGCCGCGCCGGTCGCGCGGGTGGCCGCGACCTACCGGGCCCGGCGGGACGTGCTGCTGGACGAGCTGGCGGCGCGCGGGATCGAGGCGCACGGGCAGAGCGGGCTGAACGTCTGGGTGCCGGTGCCGGACGAGACCTCGGCGCTGGCGGCGCTGGTGCAGCGCGGATGGGTCGCGGCGCCCGGCGCGCGGTACCGGATCCAGTCGCCGCCCGGGCTGCGCTTCACGACGGCCCGGCTGGAAGCGGCGCAGGCCAGGGGCCTGGCGGAGGACCTGGCGGCGGTGCTGGGGACGGGCGGGGGCGGCTCGCGGCTGGTGTGACCGTCGGCGTGGCGCGGAGGGCGGTCGGAGGGGTCGTCGGAGGGGCGGTCCGTGGGACGGGCGGGGTGGGTGCGGCGGGTGTGAATCGCAGGCGGCATCCGGACGTCGTTGCCGGTCTGGTCTGAACCCGCCGGTAACAAAAGCGGAAACCTGCTGCAGATACCTAGCGGTAACGGGAGAGGGCATGTCATCTTCATCGCGCCACCGGCCGGCGGCCCACCCTCACTTACGCGTCTTCCCGTTCCCCATGCCACGGGGAGACCGAGCCGCAGGAGTTCCGCAGTGCCCGAAATCCGTTCGAGCATCACCCGCAGCACGCCTCGACTCGGCCGACGGCTGCTCACCGCAGCCCTCGCCCTCCCGCTCGCCGTCGCAGGCCTGGCCGTCGCCGCACCGGCCTACGCCGCCCCGTCCGCGCTGACCGCCGTGCCCTCCGGGCCCACCGCCAGCGTCACGCTCGGCGACAGCTACATCTCCGGCGAGGCCGGTCGCTGGAAGGGCAACTCCGCCGGCACCAGCGGCAGTCGCAACGGCTCCGACCGTGCCTGGACCGGCAGTTCGTACGACCCCTCGCGGGTCTACGGCGCCACGGCGTCCAGCGGCTGCGACCGTTCCGACGTCGCCGAGGTGCTCAGCGCCTCGACCGGCGCCCAGAACGAGATCAACCTGGCCTGTTCCGGCGCCGTCACCGACAACGTCTTCCGTGCCTCCAACGGCGGCCAGTCGTACAAGGGCGAGGCCCCGCAGGCCGACCAACTCGCCACCGTGGCACGGCAGAACAACGTCAAGCTGATCACCCTGTCGATCGGCGGCAACGACCTGGGCTTCGCGGACGTCATCTCCAGCTGCGTCCAGGACTACCTGATCTGGTACTCGTACTGCCACGATTCCGCGCAGTCCCAGATCGACGACAAGATGCCCACCGCGATGGCCGGCGTCGGCAAGGCGATCGACGAGATCCGCGCCGTGATGGCGGGTGCGGGCTACGCGCAGTCGGACTACCGGCTGGTGCTGCAGTCCTACCCGTCGCCGATCCCGCGCAGCGCCGAGATGCGGTACCCGGAGAGCGGATGGACCCGATCCAACACCGGTGGCTGCCCGTTCTGGGACGGGGACGCCGACTGGGCCCGCGACTCGATGGTGCCGCAGATCTCCCAGGCGCTGGCGGGCGTCGCCGCGTCCAAGGGCGCGCAGTTCCTGGACCTGTCGGACATGCTGCAGGGCCGCGAGGTCTGCTCGACGGCCACCAAGCAGCCGACCGCGAGCTCCGGCCCGTCCGCGACCACCAGCGAGTGGGCGCGCTTCCTGGACGGCGGGCTCAACTCCACGCAGGGCGCGCTGCAGGAGTCGATGCACCCCAACTACTACGGCCAGCAGGCGGTCGGGCGCTGCCTGACGCTGCTGTGGGGCCGTCCGAGCGGTGACTACTCGTGCCACAACACGGCCGGGCAGGACGCGAGCGGGATGTACCTGACCGCGCGCTGACCGCAGCGCGCCGGTCGCGTGCTGACCGGCCGCACCGCTCCGGTGCCCCCGCGGACCTGACCGCGGGGGCACCGGCGTCGGCTCGCTCAGCCCTTGGCGAGCAAGGACTGGGCGTGGGCGCGTACCTGATCCTTCGTCAGATAGGCGTCGGTGTACTCGAAGTCGCGCAGCCGGGCGGGCTGGCGGGCCAGGAATCCGGTGCGGACGAAGTCGTCCCCGGCGGTCGCGTTGAGCAGCCAGTTGGCACCCACCCGGAACTTGGCCACATTGGTGCGCATCGCCATCAAGTGGTAACCGCGCGCCACCAGTTGGGCCGGTACGCCGCGCAGCTCCACCCCGAGGGGCTTGGAGACCGCGTCCTTGCCGCCGAGGTCCACCACCAGGCCCAGGTCCTTGTGGTAGTAAGGCTCCAGGGGCTGGTTGCGGAGCGAGGCGATCACGTTGTTCGCCACCACGCGGCCCTGGCGGGCGGAGTGCTGGGCGGTCGGCGGGCAGACCGCGCCGTCGCCCTTCGCGAGGTCGGGAACGGCGGCGGCGTCACCGAGCGCGAACACGCCCTCGAACTGCGGCACCCGCATCTCCGCCGTCACCGCCAGCCGTCCGCGGACGGTCTCGGCGTCCAGGGTGCCGATCAGCGGGCTCGCGGCCACGCCGGCGGTCCAGATCAGCGTCCGGCAGGGGAGCACCCGTCCGTCGGTGAACTTGACCGACTCGGCGCCGACCTCGGCCACCGACACACCCAGTGACACCTCGATGCCGCGCGCCCGCAGCACCTCCAGGGCGGCCTCGCCGAGCGGGTCGCCGAGCTCGGGCATCAGCTTCGGAGCGATGTCGATCAGGTGCCACTTGATCTGCCGGGCGTCCAGCCGCGGGTAGCGGTGCGAGGCCGCGGTGGTCAGACGCTGCAGGCAGGCGGCCGTCTCGGTGCCCGCGTAGCCGCCGCCGACGACCACGAACTGCAGTCGGGACTCGCGCTCCCGCTGGTCCAGGGAGGTCGAGGCGAGGTCGAGTTGGGCGATCACGTGGTCGCGGACGTAGGCCGCCTCGGCGAGCGTCTTCATGCCGCGGGCGTAGTCGGTCAGGCCGGGGATGTCGAAGGTGCGGGTGACGCTGCCCGGGGCGAGCACCAGGATGTCGTACCGCTGCGCGATCACCTCGTCGGTGATCTTGCGGACGACGCACACCTTGGAGGCCGGGTCCACGCCGATGGCGCCGCCGGGGACGATGTGGGTGCGGCGCAGCGAACGGCGCAGGGAGACGGCCACGGACTGCGGGGTGAGGACGCCGGCGGCGACATGGGGGAGGAGGGGGAGGTAGAGCTGGTAGCTGAACGGCGTGACCAGCGAGATCTCGGCCTCCGACGGTGACAGCTTGTGTTCGAGACGGCGGGCGCACTCCAGGCCGGCGAAGCCACCGCCCACGATCAGGATCCGAGGTCGTTCCATCGCTCATCCCTTTGCCGTGAAGGTCCCCGTTACTGTCCGCCACACTCGCACGGAGCAGCGGGGGCTGCCACTGGGGTGGGGTGGACGGGGGAGGTGGGGTGGGAGGGGCCGTGCGGCTGGGGGCGGCGGGTGCGGGGGTGGTGGCACCGATAGGGTGGGAGGCGTGCTACCCGAGGTGACGGCGATCCGGTACGTGACGCCACTGCGAGAAGGCGGCTCGATGCCGGGCCTGGTCGAGGCCGATGATCGGCGGCTCTACGCGCTGAAATGGGTCGGTGCGGCGCAGGGGCGCAAGGCGCTGGTCGCGGAGGTGCTCGCCGGGGAGCTGGGGCGGCGGCTGGGGCTGCCGGTGCCGGAGCTGGTGACCGTCGACCTGGACCCGGTGCTCGCGCGCAGTGAGCCGGACCACCAGATCCAGGACCAGATGCGGGCCAGCGGCGGGACCAACCTCGGGATGGCCTTCGTCAGCGGTGCGCTCAACTTCGATCCGCTCTGCTTCGAGGTGGATCCGGAACTCGCGGGCCAGGTGCTCTGGTTCGACGCGCTGATCGGCAATGTGGACCGGTCCTGGCGCAACCCCAACCTGCTGGTGGCGACCGGCGGGCTGCGGCTGATCGACCACGGCGCGAGCCTGATCTTCCACCACAACTGGCCCGGCGCCGCCGCCTGGGTGCGCCGCCCGTACGACGCGTCCGACCATGCGCTGCTGGGCGCCCGGCCGGATCTGGAGGCGGCGGACAAGGCGCTCGCGCCGCTCGCGGAGGCGGCGATCGAGGCGGCCGTCGCGGAGATCCCCGAGACCTGGCTGACGGACGAGTTCGGCTTCGACTCGCCCGACGAGGTGCGCGCCGCGTACCGCGCCCAGCTGACCGAGCGACTGGCCGGTCCGCGTGACTGGCTCCCGGAGGTGCCCGCATGACCGGGTCGTCGACGTCCGCGCTGCCGGCCATCGTCGAGTTGCACGACTACGAGTACGCCGTGATCCGCGCGGTGCCGCGGGTGGAGCGGGGCGAGTGCGTGAACGTGGGGGTGCTGCTGTACTGCCGGCAGAGTTCGCACCTGGCGGCGCGCACCCACCTGGACCAGGCGCGGCTGCTGGCGCTGGACCCGGTGGCGGACGTGCAGGGCGTGCGGCGGGCGCTGCACGGCATCGAGGCGGTCTGCCTGGGCGGGCCGCAGGCCGGTCCGGCGGCGGGGGACAGCCCGGGGCAGCGGTTCCGCTGGCTGACCGCGCCGCGCAGTGCGATCGTCCAGCCGGGGCCGGTGCACACGGGGCTGACCGCGAACCCGGACGCGGAGCTGCGGCGGCTGTTCGACCAGCTGGTGCTCTGAGCGGCGCTGCTGCGCGCCTGCCCGGCGGGCGGGGCCGGCCTGCCCGACGGGCAGGACCGGGGGGCCGACGGGCGGCGGCGTGAGCCGGCTCGCGGACGGTTGCCCTGGTCAAAGCTTGAGTTGCTGAAGCACCTGGTCGTACCCTGACCCCATGGGTTCGACAGCGACGACGACCGTACCGACCAACGCCGAGCTGATGGAGGTGTTGGCCGCCGTCGGTGCCGCCTACTTCCAGGACTTCGCGGCGGCCGCGGCCCGGCACGGGCTCTCCTCCTCGCAGGCCAAGGCACTGGGTGCGGTGCAGGAGCCGGTGCCGATGCGCGCGCTGGCCGGGCGGCTGGGCTGCGACGCGTCGAACGTCACCGGGATCGTGGACCGGCTGGAGTCGCTGGGCCTGGCCAACCGGGCGGCGGCGGCCGGTGACCGCCGGGTGAAGATCGTGGTGATCACGGACGAGGGGCGGGAGATCCTGGCCCGCATCCGCGGCGAGATGGCCCGTACGCACCAGGCCTTCCAGGAGATGACCGACGAGCAGCGGATCGCCCTGCACTCGATCTGCTCGCAGGTCCTGCCGGTGCTGGCCGGCCGGACGGGCGGCGCGCAGTAGGTCCCGCGCCGCCAGCGCCGTTCCTGCCGGTGCCGGAGTGCCGCTCGTGTTGCGCGCGCCGCCGGCGCCGGGCGGACCCGCCGTCGTCAGAGCAGCGCCGCGACCCAGCCCACCCCATCCGCCGACGCCCGGCGTGACCTCGGCTGTTACTCTTGCGAAGCGTGAGCGCGAAGCCCCAGATCCCCAATGTCCTGGCCTCCCGGTACGCCTCGGCGACCCTGGCCCAGCTGTGGTCCCCCGAGCACAAGGTGGTCCTTGAGCGCCACCTGTGGCTGGCCGTCCTGAAGGCCCAGCAGGACCTCGGTGTCGAGGTGCCGGCGAACGCCGTCGCCGACTACGAGCGGGTGATCGACCAGGTCGACCTCGGCTCGATCGCCGCCCGTGAGCGGATCACCCGCCACGACGTGAAGGCCCGGATCGAGGAGTTCAGCGAGCTCGCCGGCCACGAGCAGATCCACAAGGGCATGACCTCGCGGGATCTGACCGAGAACGTCGAGCAGCTGCAGATCCGCCAGTCGCTGGAGCACGTGCGCGACCGCACGGTGGCCGTGCTGGTCCGCCTGGCCAAGCTGGCCGCCCAGCACTCCGAGCTGGTCATGGCCGGTCGCTCGCACAACGTGGCCGCGCAGGCCACCACCCTGGGCAAGCGCTTCGCGTCGATCACCGACGAGCTGCTGGTCGCCTTCCGCCGCCTGGAGGAGCTGATCGCCCGCTACCCGCTGCGCGGGATCAAGGGCCCGGTCGGCACCGCCCAGGACATGCTGGACCTGCTCGGCGGGGACACCGAGAAGCTCGCCGAGCTGGAGCGCCGGGTCGCCGGGCACCTCGGCTTCGACAACGTGCTGACCAGCGTCGGCCAGGTCTACCCGCGCTCGCTGGACTTCGAGGTGCTCACCGCCCTCGTCCAGCTGTCCGCCGCGCCGTCCAGCCTGGCCAAGACCATCCGCCTGATGGCCGGCCACGAGCTCGTCACGGAGGGCTTCAAGGAGGGCCAGGTCGGCTCCTCGGCGATGCCGCACAAGATGAACACCCGCTCCTGCGAGCGCGTCAACGGCCTGGCCGTCATCCTGCGCGGCTACGCCTCGATGACCGGCGAGCTGGCCGGCGACCAGTGGAACGAGGGCGACGTCTCCTGCTCGGTGGTGCGCCGGGTCGCGCTGCCGGACGCCTTCTTCGCCTTCGACGGCCTGCTGGAGACCTTCCTGACCGTTCTCGACGAGTTCGGCGCCTTCCCCGCCGTGATCGAGACCGAGCTGGACCGCTACCTGCCGTTCCTCGCCACCACCAAGGTGCTGATGGGCGCGGTGCGCGCGGGCGTCGGCCGGGAGACCGGGCACGAGGTCATCAAGGAGCACGCCGTCGCCTCGGCACTGGCGATGCGCGCGGGCGCCCGGGAGAACGAGCTGCTGGACCGTCTGGCCGCCGACGAGCGGATCCCGTTGGACCGCGCCGCGCTGGACGCGCTGCTGGCCGACAAGCTCTCCTTCACCGGTGCGGCCGGCGCCCAGGTAGCCGAGGTGGTCCGCCGGGTGGAGGCCGTCGCGGCCGCCTACCCGGAGGCCGCCAAGTACTCGCCGGGTGACATCCTCTGAGGTCGATGTCCCGTGACGTCCCGGTGAGGTGACGTCGCGTCAGCTCTCGGGCGTGGGCCCCGCCGCCGGACCGGTGGCGGGGTCCACGCGCGTGTGGACGTGGCCCGGGTCGAAGGGCGGCGTGGTGGTGCCGCAGGGCCAGTCGCAGTTCGGCTCGGCGACCGGCTTCTCCTCGGGCGCCAGCACGTTGCCCCGGATGGTGGCGAACGCGATCAGCCCGCCGGTGGCCAGCAGGCCCGCGCAGATCAGCATCGCCGTGTGGAAGGCGGAGTCGACCTCGGAGGGCACCTGGTAGGCGTTGCCGCTCAGCCCGGCCAGGGCCGGCAGGGCGGCCACCGCGAGCAGGCCGGCCGCGCGGGCGGCGGCGTTGTTGACCCCGCTGGCGATGCCCGCGTGCCGGACCTCGACAGCGGCCAGCACCGTCGCCGTCAGCGGCGCCACCAGCAGGGTCATCCCGCAGCCCATCACCGTGACGGCGGGCAGCACGTCCGTCCAGTACGACGAGTCGGAGCCGATGCGGAGCATCAGCAGTACCCCGGCGGCGCAGATCAGGGGGCCGACGGTGAGCGGGATCCGCGGGCCGATCCGCTTGCCGAGCCGGCCGGCGCGGGCCGACAGCAGCAGCATCAGGATGGTGATCGGCACCAGCGCGAAGCCCGAGACCAGCGGTGAGAACCCGGCGACGATCTGCAGCTGCACCACCAGCAGGAAGAACACGCCGCTGAAGGCCGCGTACACGCAGAGGGTCACCAGGTTCACGGCGGTGAACAGCCGGGAGGAGAAGAGGCCGAGCGGCAGCATCGGTTCGGGCGCGCGGCGCTCGACGGTGACGAAGGCGACGCCGAGCACCACGCCGATCACGCCGCTGACCCAGACCGCGGGGGACACGCCCTCGCCGGCCGCGGTCAGCGCGTAGGTGATCGCGCCGAGCGCGAGCGCGGCGAGCACCGCGCCCGGCACGTCGAAGCGGCCGGTGGCGCTCTCGTCCCGGCTCTCCGGTACGGACCGGGTGGTGACCGCGATGACGGCGGCCGCGAGCGGCAGGTTCAGCAGGAAGATCCAGCGCCAGCCGGGGCCGTCCACCAGCCAGCCGCCGAGGAAGGGGCCGACCGCGGCCGACACCCCGCCGAGGCCGGACCACAGGCCGACCGCCGCCGAGCGGTCGTCAGGGTGGAAGACGGCCTGGAGCATGGCGAGCGAGCCGGGCGTGAGCAGCGCCCCGCCGATGCCCTGGACGGCGCGGGCGGCGATCAGCACCTGGATGTTCGGCGCGGCGGCGCAGGCCGCGGAGGCGACGGCGAACCAGACCACGCCGATCAGGAAGACCCGGCGTCTGCCGTACCGGTCGCCGAGCGCGCCGCCGAGCAGGATCAGGCCCGCCAGGGTGAGCAGATAGGCGTTCAGCGTCCATTGCAGGGACGCCAGTGAGGCGCCCAGGTCGGCGCCGATGCGGGGCAGGGCGACGTTCACCACGGTGCCGTCGAGCATCGCCATGCTGGATCCGAGCACCGTTGCCAGGAGTACCCAGCGACCCTGCGCGGTGCCCAGGCGCAGGGTGCCTGCTTCGGAGGTGGCCACGGCCCGATCCTGGCCCCGTGGGGCGTACGTGACAAGGCTCACCGGTGGGTGTGTTGGAGGCTGCCGGTGCGTGAGCGGACGACTGCGCAGTGCCGTCGTCGTCGGCGCAGGGTCGTGGATCAGTGGCACGGGGTGAATGGATGGTGTACACACCGTGCCGCGGATCATTCGGAGGGTGACCGGATCCCCGGGGGTCGTCGCGGATTCAAGAGATCGACATTGCTTCACCCGAACGGATGGGTTTTAGTTCAGCGACCGCCCGGCCAGCCCGGACGGATCCACCGGGTGGAACGCCGAGTCCTGCCGCTGCCCGGGTGGTTCGAACTGAACTCTGTACGGCAGGAGCGGGGGACCCACAGGTAAGTCGCCGGACCGGAGTTCGCGCCTCAGGGCGCGGGCGTCCAGGGCCGGCTTGGGGTGAAGCCGCGCATGCGGCCGGGCAACTCCAGCCCGAACCCGACAGCTCACCTCGCAGGCGTCGGAGAGGAAACTTCCATGCCTGCTCAGGCTCGTCGTATCGCCCTGCCCCGCGCCGCCCGCATCGGCATCGCCACTGCCGTCACCGGCGCCGCCTTCGCCCTTCCGCTCGTGACCGCGATCAGCGCCCAGGCCCACACCGCCCCGGCCGCCCCCGCCGCTGCTGCCGCCCCCGCTGCTGCCGCTGCTGCCGCCCCCGCCGCCGACGCCAAGCCGGCCGCTCCGGCTGCCGCGCACGAGAGCTACCGCGTCGTCAGCGGTGACACCCTGTCCAAGATCGCCGACGTCAAGAACGTCGAGGGCGGCTGGCACGCGCTGTACGAGCAGAACCGCTCGGTCGTCGGCGCCAACCCGAACCTGATCTTCCCGGGCCAGCAGCTCACCATCGCGGGTCACGCCGCCGCGCCGTCCGCCGACGCCGCCCCGGCGAAGCCGGCCGCTCCGGCCAAGCCCGCCGCTCCGGCCAAGCCGCAGGTCAAGGTCCAGGCCAAGACCGAGGCCGCGAAGCCGGCCGCCCCGGTGCAGACCCAGGTTCAGACCGCCGCTCCGGCCCCGGCCGTGACCGCCGCTCCGGTCGCCGCCACCGCCGGCTACGTCGCGCCGCTGGCCAACCCGGTCCTGGGCGAGGCCTACGGTGTCGCCGGCTCGATGTGGGCCTCCGGCCACCACACCGGCCAGGACTTCGTCTGCTCCACCGGTACCCCGCTGCGCGCCGTCGCCAACGGTGTCGTGGTCAAGGCCGGCAACGGCGGCGCCTACGGCAACGAGGTCGAGATCAAGCTCGCCGACGGCAAGTACGCGCAGTACGCGCACCTCTCGTCGATCGGCGTGAAGATCGGTCAGACCGTCACCGCCGGCCAGCAGCTCGGCCTCTCCGGCGCCACCGGCAACGTGACCGGCCCGCACCTGCACTTCGAGATCCGCACCACCCCGGAGTACGGCTCGGACATCAACCCGGTCACCTACCTGCGCGCGCACGGCGTCGCGCTCTGACCCTTCCGGGGTTTCAGGAACCACCGCTGCTGCGGAGCGAATCGATCCTCCGGGATGGTCATGTCGGGTGACCGCTCGACCGGGTGATCGCCGCACAGTGGACATGGGCGCGGGACACGCCCAGGCCGGCCCGGCTCGCGGGACCCACCTCCCTCGCGAGCCGGGCCGGCCGCTGCCATTTCCGGGGCCGGTGCGGCACGGGGGTTCGCTCCGGCGTGGTTGGTGCGGCCGGCCGGTGGGTCGATCCGTTCGCACGGTCCGCCTGCTGAACGCGCTGAAGGGGATCGGGAGTCAGGCGCGGTGGGCGGGCTGGCCGTACCGGGCGGCGGTCAGCAGGTCCTGCATCCGGTGGCCGAAGTCCTCGACGTCGCGGGCCGGTTCGGGGAAGACCAGGCGGACGTCGCGATGGCCGTCGGGGTGGTCCAGGCGCAGCACCAGGCCGTGGCGGTCCAGGGCGAGCGGGCGGACGTCCGGGTTCCGGGCGAGCAGCACCGGGTCGAGCAGGCGGGTGAGGACGTCGAGCGCGTCGGCGTGGTCGTCGGCGAAGTGGGTGAGCATCGCGGCCTCGTGGCGGGCCATCGGGTCGGGGGTGGCGTGGGCGAGGCCGGCGGCGGTGACCGCGCCGGTGCCGTACGGGGTGGCGAGGACGGCGTGTGCCACGTCCACGCGCAGGTGGACGCTGAGGCCGTCGTCGGCGAGGTGGGCCAGCCGGAGCCGGCCGGCCAGGGTGAGGCGGGCGCGGACGCGGTCGCGGACGGCGACGGGGGAGACGTCGGTGACGTCGAGGACGACGGCGAGGCCGTCGGTGGCCCGGGTGGCGGCCGCGGTGAGCGGGGCGTCCAGCGGGGCGCGCAGTCGCAGGCGGGAACCGTGGACGGAGACCGGGGTGTCCAGGTCGTGGTGCTCGCCCAGCGCGCGGACGGCGAGCGAGGAGGTCGTGCCGAGCAGGCTCAGGATCCGTTCGGCGGTGGTGGGCTCGGGGACCTCGGTGTCGCCGGTGGGCAGGCTCATGGACGGACCTCCAGTTAGTTAGGTGAGCCTAACCTAATGTTGCTGCCCGGGTGTGGCAAGCGCCGCAGGGCCCGGACGCGCGGGAGGCGTCCGGGCCCTGCCGTGGGTGCAGTCGGGGGCGGGAGCGTCAGGCGACGACGGCCTGGGCGTCGATCTCGACCAGCATCGGCTCCTGCGGGAGCTCGACGAAGACGGTGGTGCGGCAGGGCTTCACCCCGCCGGGCTTGACGTTCTCCTCGATGAACTCGGCGTAGACCTCGTTCATCAGCGGGAAGTCGGCGCGCTTGGTGAGGTAGACGCGGAACATCACCACGTCCTCGATGGTCGCGCCGCCGGCCTCGACGACGGCCTTGACGTTCTCCAGGGTGCGCCGGGTCTGCGCCTTCACGTCGCCGTGGTGGAGGTACTCGCCGGTCGCCGGGTCCTGCGGGCCCTGGCCGGAGACCTGCAGGATGGGACCCTTGCGGACGCCCTGGGAGAACGTCCAGGCCGGGGCGGGGGCGCCGTCGGTGCGGATCTCGACCTTCTCGGCGGCCTGGGCGGTCTCGGCGGGCTGGGGGCGCTCGGCGGGCATGGGGCTCCTTGGCGTGAAGTACGTGAGGTGACGGATCGTCAGTTCTGGCCGGGGCGGCCGCAGTCGGCCGAGACGGCGCGGGCGGTGGCGAGCAGGTGCGGGAGGAGGTCCAGCACCTGCTCGTACGGCAGGACGACGTCCGGGACGGAGATGGAGGCCGCGGCGACGACCCGGCCGCTGGCGTCCCGGACGGGCGCGGCCACGCAGTTGATGAAGGACTCGTGCTCGGCGTGGTCCTGCGCCCAGCCCTGGGCGGCGACCTTCTCCAGTTCCGCGAGCAGCGCCTCGGGCGTGGTGAGGGTGCGTTCGGTGTGCGGGGTGAAGTCGATCCCGGCCACCACCCGGCGCCGCTCGGGCAGCGGGAGGTCGGCCAGCAGCACCTTGGAGACGGCGGCGCTGTGCAGCGCGGCGCGCAGGCCGATGCGGGAGTACATCCGGACCGGGTGACGGGAGTCGAACTTGTCGATGTAGACCACCTCGCCGCCCTCGTACGCGGCCAGGTGCACGGTCTGGCCGGTGGCGGCGTTCAGCTCGGCCAGGTGCGGGGCGGCGATCCGGCGGATGCCGCGCTGCTCCAGGGCCAGGCCGGAGAGGGCGAAGAGGCCGGCGCCCAGGTGGTAGCGGTAGGCCGCGTCGCGATAGACGAATCGTTCCTCTTCGAGGCTCTGGAGCAGCCGGAGAACGGTCGTCTTGTGGACGCCGAGCACCTCGGCGAGCTGGTCGAGGGAACGTTCGCCCTCGCCGAGCTGGGCGAGGATGCGCAGGGCGCGGGTGACGGTCTGGCTCATCGTGCTCCGCTTCGAGGGCCGGGGTTGCTGCTCATTGTGCCCGGGTGCGGTCGGCGGGCGGGACGTGGTCGGCGAGGCCGGTGGGGCCGGCCGGATCGGTGGGGCCGGTCGGGCCGGTGGGGCGCGTGCGGTCGGCGGGCAGGGCGGGGCCGGTGATGCCGTCCGCGGTGACCCGGGTGGCGGCCCAGTCCGCGGGCGAGGCGTCGAGCAGCGCCGCCACCACGGCGGCGGGCGGCGGCTCGGCCTGGTCGCCGTGGGCGGTCAGGGCGCAGGCGGCGCTCAGGTGGCCGAGCCGCAGGCGGCGGCGCTGGTCCAGGCCCCGGACGGTGCCGGCCAGGTAACCGGCCGCGAAGGCGTCGCCCGCGCCGGTGGCCTCGACCACCTCGACGGCGAGGGCCGGTTCGGTGACCGCCGTGCCGTCGCGCCCCAGGGCGGTGACGTGCCGGGCGGAGTCCTTGACGACGACGGTCGCGGGGGACGGGAAGCGACGGCGCAGGGCGGCCGGGTCGCCGGTGCCGAACGCGGCCTGCGCCTCGTCCGTGCCGAGCAGCAGCAGGTCGGCGGCGTCCAGCAGCGGGGGCAGCACGGCCGGGTCGCGGTCCCGCCACAGCGAGGGGCGCCAGTTGAGGTCGAAGCTGACCAGCCCCCGGCCCCCGGCCGGCCGGGCCCCCGTGGTGTGGCGGCGCTCGACGACGAGGTCACGCAGCAGGGCGAGGCAGTCGTCGGAGAGCGCGGCGGTGATGCCGGACAGGTGCAGCAGTCGGGCGTCGGCCAGCAGCCGGGCGGTGTCCGGGTCGGCGAGCAGTGCGGGGGACAGTGCGGCGGCCGCGGAACCGCGCCGGTGGTAGTGCAGCCGGCTGCGCCCGGGGCCGAGGTCGTGGTCGTGGCCGGTGGAGCCGCCGACCTCCTTGAGGTAGAGGCCGGTCGGGCGGTGCGGGTCGACCGCGACCGCCGAGACGTCCACGCCGCGGGCGGCGAGCTCGGCCAGCAGCCGCCGGCCGAAGCCGTCGGCGCCGACCCGGCTGATCCAGGCGGTCGGCACGCCGAGTGCGGCCAGCACGCCGGCCGTGTTGGACTCGGCGCCGCCGACGGAGAGCCGGAAGGTCTCCACCGACTCCAGCGGGCCGGGGCGGTCCGGGAGCAGGACGGCCATCGACTCGCCCACGCACACGGCCGTCGGAGGAGGGCCCGGGCGGGCCGGGCCCGGGGTGTCCTGTCGCGGCATGTGCGGGGCTCCTCGTCTGTGGCCGTTGCGTCGAGAGCGGGCCCACGCCGTCGATCGACCGTCCGCCTGGTCGGGTGCGGGCCTGGTCCGTTGAACGTGAGTCAGTTCCGTTGACCGTGATCCGGCGCCGATGCTAGAACCGTGCTGCCAGCATGCGCAACCCGCGTTGCACATGTTGCAACCTGGCGGATGGAGGAGGAGCGTGCAGCAGACCTTCGCAAGCAGCGGCACCGGGCCGGGCATCGCCCGCGACGCGGTGGCGGCGCTGGCCGACGAGCCGCTGGACTGGCGGTTCAAGGCCGCCCCGCCGGACTCCCACTCCGACCGGCGGCCGGGGGCCGCCACCGGGAGCCGCGCCGTGCGGGAGTGGCTGACCGGCGGCCCGACCCTCTCCTCGCTCGGCACCCCGCTGCTCACCCTCGACGGCGCCGCACTCGCGCACAACGTCCGCACCATGGCCGACTGGTGCGCCAAGGCGGGCGTCGCGCTCGCCCCGCACGGCAAGACCACCATGGCCCCCGCCCTGTGGCAGGCCCAGCTCGACGCCGGGGCCCACGGCATCACCCTCGCCAACCTGCCCCAGGTGCGGGTCGCCCGGGCCTTCGGGGTGCAGCGGATCCTGCTCGCCAACACCCTGCTCGACCCGGCCGGACTGGCCTGGCTCGCCGACGAACTGGCCGCCGACCCGGACTTCGCCTTCCTCTCCTGGGTCGACTCCGCCGAGAGCGTGCGGCTGATGGACGCGGCCCTGCGCGCCGCCGGGGCCGAGCGGAAGGTCGAGGTGCTGGTCGAACTCGGCGGCCCCGGCGGGCGCTCCGGCGCCCGCGGGGAGGACGCCGCCGTCGAGGTCGCCGCCGCAGTGCTGCGCGCCCCCACCCTGCGCCTCGCCGGCGTCGGCGGGTACGAGGGCGCGCTCGCGCACGACGCCTCGGCCGCCGGACTGGCCGCCGTCCGCGGCTACCTCCGGGCCCTGGCCGGGCTCCACGGCCGGCTCGCGCGCGCCTACCCGGACGACGCGCCACCGGTGGTCACGGCCGGCGGCAGCGCCTACTTCGACCTGGTGGCCGAGGAGACGACCGGTCTGCCGGACGCCCTGGTCGTCCTGCGCTCGGGTGCGTACGTCGCCCACGACGACGGCTTCTACCGCGGCGTCTCGCCGCTCGCCCGGGCCGACGGCGGGACGCCGTTCCGCGGCGCGCTGCACGGCTGGGCCAGGGTGATCTCCCGGCCCGAACCGCAACTCGCCCTGCTGGACGCCGGAAAGCGCGACCTGCCCTTCGACGAGGGCCTGCCCGAGCCGCAACGGGTGCGCGGAGGAGCCGAGTTGACGGGGACGGCGGCCCGGATCAGCGCGCTCAACGACCAGCACGCCTTCCTGCGGGACGCGGGCGACCTCGCGCCGATCGGCGCGGTGCTGCGCCTGGGCGTGTCGCACCCGTGCACCGCCTTCGACAAATGGACGGCGATCCCCGTGCTGGACTCCGCGGACGTGGCCGAGCCGAAGGTCACCGGGCTGGTCAGGACGTTCTTCTGATGGCCGGGGAGGGAGCGGCAGGGGCGGTCGGGGAGAGCGCGACGAGCAGCGTGAGGGCGGCGAACCGGGCGAACCCGGTGGGCCCGACCGTCTTCCGGGGCGCCATCGTCGTGGACGGCACCGGTGCGGACCGCTACCGCGCGGACGTACGGATCGCCGACGGCCTGATCACCGACGTCGGCGACCGCCTCGACGCACCCGAGGTGGTGGATGCCGACGGGCTGGTCCTGACCCCCGGCTTCATCGACATGCACGCCCACTCCGACCTCGCCCTGCTGCTCGAACCCGAGCACCCGGCCAAGGTCACCCAGGGCGTCACCTGCGAGGTCCTCGGCCAGGACGGCCTGTCCTACGCGCCGGTGGACGACACCACACTGCCCGCGCTGCGCCGCCAACTCGCGGGCTGGAACGGCGATCCGGCCGGCCTCGACTGGGACTGGCGCGACGTCGCCGGCTACCTCGACCGGATCGACCGGACCGGCGTCGCCGTCAATGCCTGCTACCTCGTCCCGCACGGCACACTGCGCACCCTCGCCATGGGCTGGGCCGACCGGCCGCCCAACCCGGCCGAACTCGACCGGATGCGCCAGGTGTTGGCGAAGAGCCTGCTGGACGGCGCGGTCGGCATGTCCAGCGGCCTCAGCTACACCCCGGGCTCGTACGCGGACACCGCCGAACTGGTGGAGCTGTGCACCATCGTCGCGGCCTACGGGGGCTTCCACGCTCCGCACCAACGCTCCTACGGCGAGGGGGCGTTGGATGGCTATGCGGAGATGGTGGAGATCTCCCGGCGGAGCGGCTGCGGGCTGCACCTGACCCACGCCACGATGAACTTCGGCGTCAACCGGGGCCGGGCCGGCGAGCTGCTGGAGCTGGTCGACCGAGCGCTCGCCGACGGCGTCGACCTCACCCTGGACAGCTACCCCTACCTCCCCGGATCCACCACCCTCGCGGCCCTGCTGCCGAGCTGGGCCACCGAGGGCGGACCGGAGGCGACACTGGCCAGACTGACCGACCCGGCGCAGTGCGCCCGGATCCGGTACGAGGTGGAGGAGAAGGGCAGCGACGGCTGCCACGGCGTGGTCACCGACTGGGCGACGATCCAGGTCTCCGGCGTCCGGTCGGCAGAGCTGGCCCCGGCCGTCGGCCGGACCGTCGCCGAGATCGCCGACGAGGAGCGACGCACGGGCACCGAGGTGTTCCTCGACCTGCTGCGCCGGGACGAGTTGGCCACCACGATCCTCCAGCACGTCGGGCACGAGGAGAACGTCCGGGCGATCATGCGCCACCGGGTACACACCGTCGGCAGCGACGGGCTGCTGGTCGGCGCCCGGCCGCACCCGCGGGCCTGGGGCACCTTCCCGCGCTACCTCGGCCACTACAGCCGGGAGTCGGGCGTGCTGACGCTGGAGGAGGCCGTCGCCCGGATGACCGGCCGGCCCGCCGCCCGGCTGGGCCTGCACCGGCGTGGCCGGATCGCCCCCGGCCACCACGCCGACCTGGTGCTCCTCGACCCCGAACGGGTCCGGGACACCGCGACCTTCGAGCACCCCCGGCGGCCCGCGGAGGGCATCGAGTCCGTGTACGTCAACGGCACCGCCGTCGTCCGGCAGGGTCGCACCACCGGGGCCCGCCCCGGGCGCGCCCTGCGCCGCACCGACCGAGGAACCCGAGCCGCATGACACCCCTCGCCTCCCTGCAGACCGACCGGGTGATCGCGGTGGTCCGCGCACCGGACATCCCGGACGCTCCCGCGCTGTGCGCCGCACTCGCCGCCGGGGGCATCCGGTGGACGGAGTTCACCTACACCACGCCGGATGTGACGACGCATCTGCGGCACGCCGCGCAGGCCGGGCACCGGGTCGGCGTCGGCACCGTGCTGACCGCCGAGCAGGCCGAGCGCGGGGTCGCGGCCGGCGCCTCCTTCCTGGTGACGCCCGGCTGCCGCCCCGAGGTCGCGGCGGCGGCGAAGGGCGCCGGGGTGCCGGTGGTGCTCGGGGCGCTCACCCCGACCGAGGTGGCCCGCGCGGTGGACCTGGGTGCCGCCGCCGTCAAGATCTTCCCGGCCCGGGCGTTCGGGCCCGGCTATTTCAAGGACCTCCGCGGCCCGTACCCGGGCGTGCCGCTGGTGGCCTCGGGCGGGGTGAACGCGGGCAACGCCGCCGAGTTCCTGGGGCAGGGCGCGCTCGCGGTCTGCGCGGGGACGGACGTGGTGCCGCCGGAGGCGGTCGCGGCGGGGGACTGGACGGAGATCACCCGGCGGGCCCGGGCGTTCACGGAAGCGTGCGGCGAGGCGTAGCGGCGCTGCCGCCACGCGCGGCGGTACACCGCGGCGGAGGGGCGCGGAGGGACGCCGGGAGGTGTGCCGGGAGACGGGCCGCGACGCGCAGCGGAGACACGCCGGGAGGCACGGGGGCCGGGAGCGGCGGTGGCGGGGCGAGGCGGACTGTCGGGACGGCCGGGAACGGACGAGAATCGGTGGCACCCGGTTCGGCCCCCGGCCGAGTCCGGCCCGGCTCAGCCCCGCCCGGTGCACCCCGGGCCCCGGACCCGGTAGGAGGAACCCACCCATGACCTCGACCCGCCCCGGCCCCGACTGGCTCGCCGACGCCGTCCTCTACCAGATCTACCCGCAGACCTTCGCCGACTCCGACGGCGACGGCATCGGCGACTTCGCCGGCATCGCGGAGCACCTCGACCACCTCGCCTGGCTCGGCGTCGACACCGTGTGGCTCAACCCCTGCTTCGCCTCGCCGTTCCGCGACGCCGGCTACGACATCACCGACTACCTCGCCCCGGCCCCGCGCTACGGCAGCACCGAGGACCTGGTCGGGCTGGTCGAGGCCGCCCGCCGCCGCGGCATCAGGATCCTGCTGGACCTGGTCGCCGGGCACACCTCCGACCGCCACCCCTGGTTCCTGGCCGCCGCCGAGGACGCGTCCGACCACCGCTACATCTGGTCCGACCGGCCGGTGGACGGCTTCGTGGCCTCGCCCGGCAGCCGCCCGGGCTGGTACCGGCCGAACTTCTTCGACTGCCAGCCCGCCCTCAACTTCGGCTACGCGCGCAGCAGTCCGGCCGAGCCCTGGCGTCAGCCGGTGGACGCCGAGGGGCCGCGCGCCAACCGGGCGGCGCTGCGCGACATCATGGCGCACTGGCTCGGCCTCGGCGTGTCCGGCTTCCGGGTGGACATGGCGTACTCGCTGGTCAAGGACGACCCGGGCAAGGCCGAGACCGCCAAACTCTGGACCGAGCTGCGGGACTGGCTGGACCGCGCCCACCCCCGGGCCGCCCTGCTCGCCGAGTGGGGCGAGCCGGCCGCCGCCGTCGCGGCCGGCTTCCACGCGGACTTCTTCCTGCACTTCGGCGGCGAGGACCACGGCCTGCCGCTGCGCTCCCTGTGGAACAACAACGGCGGCACGGTCGAGGAGTTCTGGCAGCAGGAGGCCTGCTACTTCGAGGCCGAGGGCCGCGGCACCCCGCAGCCCTTCCTGGACGCCTGGCGCTCCGCCGCCGAACTCACCGAGGGCAACGGGCACATCGTGCTGCCGACCGCCAACCACGACTTCTCGCGGCTGGCCGCCGGCCACCGCACCGCCGAGCAGCTCGCGCCCGCCTTCGCCTTCCTGCTCACCTGGCCCACCCTCCCGGCCGTCTACTACGGCGACGAGATCGGCATGCGCTACCTGGCCGGCCTGCCCGACACCGAGGGCAGCGTGCTCGGGCCGCGCTTCAACCGGGCCGGCTCGCGCACCCCGATGCAGTGGACGCCCGGCCCCACTGCGGGCTTCTCCGGTGCGCAGGCGGAGCGGCTGTACCTGCCGGTGGACCCGGACCCGCACCGCCCGGACGTGCTCTCCCAGCGCGCCGACCCGACCTCGCTGCTGCACACCGTCCGGCGGCTGATCGCGCTGCGCCGGGCGCACCCGGGGCTGGGCTCGGCCGGTGGGGTGGAGGTCCGGCAGGCCGGCTACCCGCTGGTGTACACCCGGGCCGGGCGGTACCTGGTGGCGGTCAACCCGCGCCGGGAGCCGGGGGCCGTACGGCTGTCGGACGTGCTGCCGGAGCAGCTGCGGGGCGTGGTGCCGGCGGCCGTCCGGCCGTTGCAGGTGCAGGGCGTGCGGCTGGCGGACGGGGAGCTGCGGGCGGACGGGTTCTCCTACGGGGTGTTCGACCTGGGCTGATCGCGGGCGGCGGGGGCCGGTCCCGGGGGCTCGCCCTCGGGGCCGACCCGGGGTCGGCTTCCGTCCGATGTCGGATGGTTGTAAGCTGCATCCATAGATAGTTGCATTTGCCACCTGCATTGGTTGCATTTACCACTCTCTTGCCCCGTGCGAGACACCACCGGAGGACGGTACGAACGCCATGAGCACACCCCAGAACCCCGCCGCGGCGCCCACCCCGGGGCACTCGCTCAAGCACCTGGCCGTCCATCTGATCACCCCGCTGCTGATGTGCCTCGGCATGGCGCTCGCCTACCAGAGCGCGTTCCACCAACCCGAGCCGCACCACCTCAAGGTCGCCGTCGTCGGCACCACCGAGCAGGCGCACGGCCTGGCGCAGACGATCCGGGAGAAGGCCGGTGACGCGCTCGACGTCCGCACCGTCGACGACCGGTCCGCCGCTGAGCGGCAGCTGCGCGACCGCGACCTGGTCGGCGCCTTCGTCCCGGACGCCAGGAGCCCCGAGCTGATCGTGGCCAAGGGGAACTCGGACACCTCGGTGGTCGCCGCCACGGCGGTGTTCACGAACGTCACCGACCGGCAGGGCGTCCCGCTGCACGTCACCGACCTCACCACCCCGGCCGAGGGTGACCCGACCGGCCAGGGCCTGTTCTTCCTGCTGGTCGCGCTGAGCATCGGCTCGTACGCGAGCGTGGCGGTGATCGGCGCCGCCGGGGCCGGGCTGGGCATGGCGGTCCGGGCGCTCGTCGGGGTGGCGGTCTCGCTGGTGGTCAGCGTCATCGGGATCGTCACCGCCGGGCCGGTGTTCCACGTCGTCGACCACGACGTCGCCGCGGTCTGGGCGTTGGGCTGGCTCTACTCGGCCGGCATCGTGCTGGTCGGCATCGGCCTGCACGGCTTCCTGAAGAAGTGGACCACCCTGGCACTGATGGTGCTGTTCGTGATGCTCAACTTCACGTCCTCGGGCGGCATCTACCGGCCCGAGCTGCAGAACGGCTTCTTCGGTGCCCTGCACGGCTTCTGGACCGGCGCCGGCTTCCTGGAGGGCGCGCGCAGCATCCTGTACTTCGACGGCGGCGCGGGACTCGGCGGCCACGTCGTGACCCTGCTGGTCTGGCTGCTGCTGGGCGGGGCCGCCCTGGTGGCCGCGGCGGCGTACGAGCGACGCGGTCGCCTCCCGGTGGAGACGCCGGCGGAGGCCGAGGAGGAGATGGCGGAAGCGGTCGCGGTCTGACCCCGCCCCCGGAAGGCTTCACCCGGCGCCAGGGCATCGGCACCGGGTGGGGATTCGCGGCCCGCGCCCGGCCCTGGACAAGCCGGACGCGGGCCGACGCGCGGGCCGTGCTCAGACCGGTTCCCCGGGGTCCGCGGGGCCTTGGGGGCCTTCAGGGCCTCCGGGGCCTCCGGGGCATCCGGCCCCCGGGTGGTGCGGGGGTCACGGGGGCGTCCAGCCAGGCGGTGAGCTCGGCCGTGTGCTCGCCGAGCCGGGGCGGGGGCAGCTGGTAGCGCGGAGGGGTGCGGGACAGGCCGATCGGGTTGGCGACCAGGTCCAGCGGGCGGCCGTCCGGGCCGGGCAGCGGGGCACGCGGATCCAAGCCGAGCGAGTCGGCCAGGGCGAAGGCCTCGGCCACGTCGTTGACCGGGCCGCAGGGCACGCCGAGCGGGGTGAGCACCGCGAACCACTCGGCGGCGGTGCGGCGTTCGAGCCGGGCCGTGAGCTCGCGGGCGAGCACGGACACGTGCGCGACCCGCTCGGAGTTGCCGGCGAACCGCGGATCGTCGGCCAGCTCGGGCGCACCGACACCCCGGCAGAGGGCGGCGAACTGGCGGTCGTTGCCGACCGCGACGACCAGCGGGCGGTCGGCGGCAGTGAACACCTCGTACGGGGCGATCGAGGGGTGGCGGTTGCCGAGGATGCCGGGCACGGCGCCGGCCAGGGTGTAGCCGGCGGACTGGTTGACCAGACCGGAGAGCAGGGTGGACAGCAGGTTCAGCTCCACAAGCTGGCCCCGCCCGGTGCTCTCGCGCTCGCGCAGCGCCGCCAGCACGCCGACCGCCGCGTGCAGCCCGGTGAGCACGTCCACCAGTGCGACCCCGGCCTTCACCGGCTCGCCGGGCGCCGGGCCGGTCACCGACATCAGGCCGCCGACCGCCTGCACCAGCAGGTCGTAGCCGGGGAGTCCGGCGCCCTTGCCGGAGCCGAAGCCGGTGATCGAGCAGTAGACGAGCCGGGGGTTGAGGGCCTGTGCCCGGGCGGGGTCGAGGCCGTGCCGCGCCATCGTGCCGGGACGGAAGTTCTCCACCAACACGTCGGCGCGGCGGACGAGTTCGACGGCGCGGGCGAGATCGGCCGGGTCGTGCAGGTCGAGGGTGAGGGAGCGCTTGTTGCGGTTGACGGAGAGGAAGTAGGTGGCCTCGCCCCGGGCGTGGGGCGGGCCCCAGGCGCGGGTGTCGTCGCCGGTGCCGGGCTTCTCGACCTTGATCACGTCGGCGCCGAGGTCGGCCAGCAGCATGGTGAGGTAGGGCGCGGCGAGGACGCGGCCGAAGTCGGCGACCAGGACGCCGTCGAGGGGGAGCCCGGTCATGTGACCGGTCCCCGGTCGGCGGCGGGGCTGTTGGCGGCGGCGCTGTTGGCGGCCGCCGCGGAGCCTGTCGCGGGGCTCGTCTCGGGGCCTGCCGCGGAGTCCGTCTCGGGGCCCATTGCGAGGCCCGTCGCGTCGCCGGAGGGGGCGTCGCCGCGCAGGTGGGGGCGGGCCAGGAGGAGGTAGAGCCCGCCGGCCGCGAGCACGATCACCGCCGAGAGCAGCACGAGGTAGTCGTCGTACCAGGCGGCGTCCGGGGTGCGGCCCCAGCAGATGTTGACGATCGCGGCGACGCCGTAGACCAATGCGCCGACGTTCACCGCGAGCCCCCAGCGCCCGAGCCGGAAGTCTGCGACGGCCGCGATGGTGGACATCAGCGCCAGCAGGTAGACCCAGCCGGTCAGCCAGCCCCAGGTGCGGCCCCAGAGCCGGCGCGCCCACGGGTACACCCCGCCGGCGACCGGGAACTGGGCGACCACCTCGCTGAACACCAGTGCGACCAGCAGCTGGCCGACACCCGCGATCAGGAAGCTCCAGACCATCGGCGGGCCGGCGGTCTTGAGGGAGGAGGCGAAGAGCGTGTACACGCCGACGACGGGGGAGAGACAGGTGAAGCCGAGGGAGAAGTTCGCCCAGAGGCTCATGTCGCGTTTGAACTCGGAGGTGTACCCGAGGGCGGCCAGCCGTTCGGCGTCCGCGTCGGGGGCGTCGCCGGGTGGACCGGCGGCGGTGGCACGTGCACTGGCATCGGTCATGACCTGCTCCTGGGAACGTGTCGTGATGCGTCGGGGGAGTGCGTTGCGGGCGTGCGTCGGGGGAGTGCGTTGCGGGCGTGCGTCGGGGGAATGCTGTTCGGCGGTGCGGTGCGGTGCGGTGCGGTGCGGTGCGGTGCGGTGCCGTGAGGTGCGGTGGTGCGGTGTCGTGCAGCAGGGCCGAGCGGGGTCGGCGCTCGGGCCGAGGCTGCGGGAAAACATACGAGATTGGGTTTCTAGCGGCAAGGGTGCGCGCCGACCGGCGGTACCCTGCCGGAAGCCGGGCGGTGTACCGGCGGCGGCGATCGAGGAGGGGGTACGGCATGACGATCATCGGCAGTGCGACCCCGCTGCTCAGCGCCGTGCTCGCGCCGCTCACCGACCTCGGGCGCGCCGACGCCGTGGCCCGCCGGATCACCGAGGCGATCGCCCTCGGTCTGGTCGCGGACGGGGACCAACTGCCCAGCGAGAACGACCTGTCCGACCAACTCGGCGTCGCCAACGGCACCGTCCGGGAAGCGCTCGCGCTGCTCCGCGAGGCCGGCCTGATCGAGACCCGGCGCGGCCGCAACGGCGGCAGCTTCGTCCGCACCCCCGTCGAGGGCTCCGCGCCCCTCCAGCTCGCCCGGTTGCGGGACACCGCCACGGTGGACCTGCGCGACCTGGGGGACGAGGAGCTTGCCGTGTTCGGCACCGCCGCCCGGCTCGCCGCCGAACGCGCCCCAGCCGACCTCGGCCCCCGGCTCACCCGCCTGGTGCACGAGCTGCGCGACGCCGCCGGGCCCGCCGAGCAGCGCCGTGCCGACGCCCGCTTCCACATCGAACTCGCCGTTGCCGCCCAGTCGGTGCGCCTCACCCAGCTCGCCGTCCGGCTGCAGGCCGAACTCGGCCCGCTGCTCTGGCTGCCCGCCCCGTACGGCCCCGACCAGGAGCGCCTGGCCGAGCAGCACCGGGAGATCCTGGTCGCCGTCCTGGCCGGCGACGCGGCCGGCGCCCGCGCCGCAGCCGAGGCGCACGTCATCGGATGCGTGCACCACCTGGTCCGGGGGCACCTGGAGTTGGCGGACGACGGCTGACCGGGCGTCGTGCCGTCGCACCCGGAACCCCACCCGCCCGCCGGAGCCGTCATGACCAGCACGGTCACCCTGCCCGCCACCGCCGCGGCCTGTGCTCGGCAGGTCGCCGCCGCCGTCGACGCGGTGCTCGCCGACCTGGACGGCCTGCGGGCGGCCACCGCCGAGTGCTGGGACCGGACGGCCGCCGCGGGGCGACGGCCCGTCGCGGCCGAACTCGCCGTGCTGCAAGGGCCGGTGCGCGAGCTGCTGGCCCGGCCGGGCTCGCGCTGGTTCGGCTGCGGCGCCGTCGTGGCGCCCGGCGCGCTCGCCGATGCCGAGCTGCACGCGGAGTGGTGGTACCGCGGCGGGCGGGGCGCCGGGGAGCGGCGGTTGCGGCTCCCGCTGGACCCGGGGGACGCCGAGTTCTACGACTACCGGACGCTGCCCTGGTTCGCCCGGCCCCGCGACGAGGGGTGCGCGGCGGTCGCCGGGCCGCAGGTCGACCTGCTCTGCGCGGACCGCTACGTCCTCTGCTGCGCCAGGCCGGTGGCGGTTCCGGGTGCGGGCTTCGTCGGGGTGGTCGCCGGGGACGTCCCGCTGGCCGCGCTGGAGCGGCTGGTGGTGCAGCCGCTGCGCGCGCTGCCCGGCGAGGCCGCACTGCTCGACGGCGAGGGGCGGGTGCTGGCCGCCACCACCCCGGTGCTGCCGGTCGGTTCGCTGGCGCGGGCGCTGCTCGGCGGTCCGGCGGGTGAGCCGGTAGGTGGTCCTACGGTCGAGCGGGTGCGGGTGCCGTCGGAGGCGGTGGACTGGGTGGTGGTGCAGTTGTGACGGCCGGCGCGGGGCGGTACCGGTGCGGCGCCGAGTATGACATTCATTTGTAAAGGTATCGGGTGCTCCGCTCCCGCTCCCGCTCCCGTTTCCACTACCCGTTCCGGCCGGCTTCCCGCCGCGTGGGCGGTGCGGTGAAGCAGCAGTCCCCGCAGAGCCCGGCACCAGGTCCGACCCGGTAGTAGAGGCAGCAGCTGTTCCGTCGGAACGCCGTGCCGCGCGGGCCCGTGCGCAGCGTGCCCGTTCCCGCCAGCGGCGGACGGTCCAGCAGCTCCGCGACCAACGCCCGTGCGGCGCCCGGCGCATGGGGGTCCAGCACCCGCAACGTGCCGGCCAGGGCGGAGGCGGCGTTGCCGAGCAGCAGGCGCGGCGAGAGCGGCGCGGCGGCCCGGACGGCCGCCGCCAACGGCTCCAACTGGCCCGTCAGCACGGCGGCGTGGAGCCGGTCGGCGAGCGTTCCGGCCTCCGGCCGGTCGGGCTCCGGCGGCGTCCAGAGGTCGAGCGGGCCCTGGTCCGGGATCCGCACCCAGGCGTGCTCCAGCGTCGGGACCGTCCCGAGCAGGACGGCCGAACCGAGGCCCACCGACCAGAACCGGGCGGCCAGCCCCAGGTGCAGGATCGAGGCGGCGACCCGGGGTTCGTCGGCGCCGAGCCGCCGGGCCACCACCCGCAGGCGGTCGGCCAGCGGTGCGTCCGGGCCGGTGCCGTACAGCTCGGGCAGCGGGCGGAAGCCCTCGGGCGGCGTTCCGGAGGAGGTGTCCAGCGCGAAGTACGGGCCGACGGCGGCGAGTCGGCCGTAGTCGGGGACCGCTGGTCCGGGCGCGGGGACCGGCGATCCGGGCACCGGGCCGAGCGGGCCGGTCGGCCCGGGCGCGGGGTTCAACGGCCCTCCCCTGTGGGGTCGTTGAACCCCGCGCCGGCTTCGGGCGGCCCGGGTGCGGTCGGGCGGTCGGGCGACATCGGGGCCTCCAGGGTGTCCGGGTGCTCGGGGCGGCAGCGACCGGCCGGCGGCGTACGGGCCCGTACGGACGGACGGTGGGCCCGGAGGTCCCGGGAGGCCCGGAAGGCCCTGGCCGGGCGGGTGTCAGCCGCGCACGGTGAGGTCGCCGGCGGTCGTGCGGATGAACGGTACCGTGCCCTGGCAGTCCGCCACCGGCTGGCCCAGCGCGCCCCAGACCCAGCCGAGCCGGTCCCCGTGACGGCCGTTGTCCTCCACCGAGATCGAGACCTTCTGGCCGACCACCCCCAGGCCCGGGAACCACGGAGCCTCGCCCTTGGTGATCACGCCGGTGGCGATCGCCTCCCGTCCGCCGACGCCCAGGCAGGTGATGTCCCCCTCGAAGTCGGCGACCAGCCGGCCGTCGTTGTGCACGTGACGGACGTGGAAGTGGCCGCGGGTGGCGCCGGGGTCCGTGTTGCCGGTGGCGCGGGCGTCGACCGAGATCCGGACCGGGTCGCCCGCGAAGCCGCCGAACGCGGAGGTGAGGACGGTGTCCCCGGTGCCGCGCACGCTCACCGCCCCGGCCCGGGCGTCGTCCGCGGCCGAGGCCGGTTCCGCGGCGGAGGCCGGCACGGTGGCGGTCACCGCCGCGACCAGCAGGAGGACCGAGGTCGCAGCGGTCGCGAGTCGACGGTTCATGACGGTTCGTTCTCCTTCGGGACGGGTGCTCCGGCGACGACGAGTCTGCTGCAGCAGGCCCGGCGGCACCTCACGCTGCGGAGGGGAGTTCGACGGTGCGCCCCTCCCTCCCGCGGAGGAGGCCCGCCTCCCCCTGGAGAGCTGCCCGTAGGCTCGGCCGGGTGCGCACCGAATCCCCGCCCCGCCCCGCCCGGCCGCGCTCGGCCCGGCTGCGGCGCCGGCTCGCCGTCGTCGCCGTCCTGGCCCTGGCGGTGCCCGTCGTGCTCGCCCACGCGGGCGAGCACGGAGCGGCCGCGCTGCTCGCCGTGACGGCCGCGCTCGTCGCGGTGGTGGCGCTGCTGCCGTGGCCCGCCGGGCGGAGCACGGCAGCAGCGGCCGCCGCGGCGGTGGCCGGTGCCTCGCTGCTGCTCGACCTGCTCTACTCGGGGCCGTACCGGCTGCCCGCGTTCTGGCTGCCCTTCGAGTGGACGGCGCTGCTCGGGCTGCTGTTCCGGGTCGTTCGCCGGCTGCCCGACCGGTGGGCGGGGCCGGTCGGCGGCCTGGTCGGGCTCGCGGCCGTCCTGCTGCCACTGCGGTTCGCCCTCCGGACTCCCCAGGGCGGTGCGGCCGGCCCGGTGATCGGCGTGCTGTTCTCCCTGCTGCCGACGCTCGCGGTCGCGGGAGCCGCGCTCTACCTGCGCGTCCTGGACGCCCGCCGGGAGCGGGCCGTCGTACGGGCCCGGCGCGAGCAGCGGCTCGAAGTGGCCCGGGGACTGCACGACTTCGTCGCCCACGAGATCACCGGCATCGTGCTGGAGGCCCAGGCCGGTCAACTCCCGGGCCAGGAGCCGGCGGAGACCGCCGCGCTGCTGCGCCGGCTGGAGGAGGCCGGACTGCGGGCGTTGGACTCGATGGACGAGATGGTGGGGGCCCTGCGCGATCCGCAGGGCGGCGGCCCGGACGCGCCGGGCAGGCGGGACGGCCGGAGCGAAGCGGACGGGGCGGCCCGGCAGGACGGGCGGAGCGAGCGGGCCGCCGGGGCGACCACGCGCCGCCTGGGCCTGGCCGACCTCCCCGAACTTGTCACCCGCTTCGGCGCGACCGGCGGCCTGCACGCCGGCACCGACCTCGACCCCGGCGCCGCCGACCTGCTCCCCGCCGAGACCCAGGCCACCGCCTACGCCGTCGTCCTGGAGGCTCTCACCAACATCCGCCGCCACGCGCCGCAGGCCACCGAGGTCGCCGTCCGGGCGGCCCCCGCTCCGGACGGCGCCGTCCGGGTGACCGTCACCGACAACGGCGGCCCCACCCGCAAGCCGCTGCTGCGCCGCCGCCCCGGCTCCGGCGGGACCGGACTGGCCGGCCTCACGGCCCGCGCTGCCGCGCACGGCGGCTCGCTGAGCGCGGGCCCGGTCGAGCCCGCGGGCTGGCGGGTCACCTGCACCCTGCCGGGGCGGTAGCGCGGACCGGCGCCGCCGCGGTGCATGCCGACCCTCCGGGCGTCGTACCGGAGGGTCGGCAAGTCGGCAGGCCGTCGGGTCAGCGATCCCGGCCGCCGCCGCGGGCCCCGCGCGGGCGGGTCAGGGTGAAGCGGTCGACGGGGACGAGGTCGCCGTACGGGCCGCTGACGGAGTAGTAGGTGACGTCGATGGTGGTCTGCCCGCCGCGCTCACCCGGGTCGACGTCGAAGGCCGCGAAGCCGTACGGGTTGTCGGCGTCGCGGAAGGCGGACCACGGGGCGTCCTCGATCACGTACACCGGCGGGCGCTTGCCGGTGGCCGGGTCGACGGCGCCGACGCCGGTGATGACCCGGGCCTTCGGCGGGTCGAAGAAGAGCTGGTTGGACGGGGCCGAGGTGCCGCCGCCGCCGATCACCATGTGGACGGTGCCCTTGGTGGTGTCGATGGTCCGGGTGCCGGTGGCGACCGGGACCGGGGTGCGGGTGTCGGTCGGCTGCTGGCCGCGGATCGGGTGCGAGCGCTCGTAGTGGTGCTCGTGGCCGCAGACCACCAGGTCCACGCCGTACCTGTCGAACAGCGGTACCCAGGCCTCGCGGATGCCGAGGTCGGCGCCGTTGAACTTGTCGGCGGTGGAGATCACCACCTGGTGCATGCAGACCACGATCCAGTCGATCCCAGGGTCCGCGTTCGCCGCCGCCAACTCCCGCTCCAGCCAGCGCTGCTGGGCGCCGCCGGAGTAGCCGTGGACGTAGGAGTTGCCGCCGTCCTGGTAGGCCACGTCGTCGTTGTTGAGGCTGATGACGCGCACCGAGCCGGCGGTGAACGAGTACCACAGGCCGCGCAGTTCCTCGTCGGAGCCGGAGCCGGGCAGGTCGAAGTAGGCCTGGTAGGCGCCGTAGCCGATCGGGCCGTTGCCCTTCTCGTTCTCGTGGTTGCCGGCCGCGGGCATCCAGGGGCGGTGCCGGGCGGAGCGGGTGTTGTTCTCGAACCAGTCGGACCAGGTGCGGATCCGGTCGGTGGCGATGTTCGCGTAGCAGAGGTCGCCGTTGAGCAGGTGGAACAGCGGGGCGATCCGCTCGACCCCGGCGGTGGTGTCGCCGGCGGCGGGGCTGCCGAGGTTGTCGTTGACGTAGCCGTTGGCGGTCTTGCGGCCGAGGGTGGGGGTGCCCTGGTCGCCGAAGCTGGTGAAGGTGAAGGCGGAGCGGCCGCGCGGGGCGGTGCGGACGGTGCCGAGCTCGGGGGTGGTGCCGTCGTGGACGGCGGCGTAGACGTAGTCGGTGTCGGGGTGCAGGCCGGTCAGCCGGGCGTGGTGCGCCTGGACCTCGGTGCCGGAGGCGGCGTCCCGGTAGGTGCGGGTCGCGGCCTGCACGGTGCGGCCGAAGCCTCCGTTCGAAGTCCCGTACATCACCAGGGGATTGGCGACTGACCTGGTGGTGTGCCAGGACACCACCACCTCGCGCGAGGCGTCCGAGCCGAACTGGAGGTGCAGACCGGCCACCCGCGGGGCACCGGAGCGCCCGGGCCGCTGCCACAGCAGCGGCGAGTCGGCGGAGGCGGCCGGGGCAGCGGCGGCGGGGGTGGCGGCGAGGCCGGAGAGGGACACGGCGCCGCCGAGGCCGAGGCCGGAGGCGCCGGCCAGGAGTCCGCGCCGGCTGACGGGGAGACGTCCACTGGAAGCGTTCATCATGGCGGTCAGCTCACCGCACGGAGGTGAACCGCGCCCGGGCCGGCACGTGAACTTTCCCGCCGGCCGGTGCGGGGCACGGCTCGTGGCAGACTGCTGGGCGTGACGCGTGCGAACGGTGAGAGCCCGCGGGTGATCCGCACCCTGATCGCGGACGACCAGGAGGCCGTGCGGCGCGGTGTGCGGCGCCTCCTGGACGCCCAGCCGGACATCGAGGTGGTGGGGGAGGCCGCGGACGGGCTGGCCGCGCTGGAGCTGGCGGCCGAACTGCGGCCGGACGTCGCGCTGGTGGACATCCGGATGCCGCGGATGGACGGGCTTGAGCTGACCCGCCGGCTGGCCGGTCCGGGGGTGGCCGAGCCGGTGCGGGTGGTGGTGCTGACCACCTTCGACCTGGACGAGTACGTCTACCCGGCGCTGCAGCACGGTGCTTCGGGGTTCCTGCTGAAGCGTTCCGGCCCGTCGCTGCTGGCCGAGGCGGTGCGGGCGGCGGCCGACGGGGAGAGTCTGATCAGCCCGTCGGTCACGGTCCGGCTGCTGCAGCACGTGACGGCGCCGCGCCGGCCGGAGCGTCGGGCGAAGGGCCGGGGGCCCGCGGCCGTGGTGCCGTTGACCGAGCGGGAGGTGGAGATCGCCGGGCAGGTCGCGGCGGGCCGCACCAACGCGGACATCGCCGCGGAACTGTTCATCTCGCCGGGCACGGTGAAGACCCACGTCGCGAGCATCCAGCGCAAGCTCGGGGTGGCGAACCGGGTCGGGATCGCCGTCCACGCGTGGGAGATGGGCTACGCCGTACCGGACCGGCCGTAGCGGACCGGCCGCAGTGGACCGGGCGCCGGTGCGGGTGCGGGTCCCGGTGTCGACCCCGGTGGCCCGCCCGGACAGTGCCGAGGGGCGACATGGACAGCGCGTCCACGGGACCGAGGGGATTGTCCCGTGGACGCGCGGAACCCACGAGGTGGGGGTGGCCTCCGGACGTCACGTCCTCCGGCCGGTAGTTCGATCGTCGACCGAGGTAGAACAACGGCAGACCCTGATCCGTCTCGATCTGTCGCCACTGCCTCCTGCGGTCGAACTTCCTTCAGCTACCTCGCAGGTCCACCTCTCATCATGCGCCTCGCACGCCGTGTGCACCAGGGGTGAACGGCATGAATCCGGGCAATTTTCGCAAATCGATCACCGGGGTGGACTCGGGCCCATCACCGGGTGGGCTCAGGGCCGCGGCCACCCGTCCACGAAGCTCAGCGTCCGGTGGTACGGCCCCTCGGGCCCGGTGCTGCGGTAGTCCTCCGTGCTGCTGCCGGTGCGCACGGTGCGGTCGCCGTCGTGACGCCGGGCGGTCGGGCGCAGGGTGTGGTCGACGGTGGCGCGCTCGGTGACGTGGCCGCCGGTCGCCGTGGTGGCCTCGCGGTGGTAGCCGAGGTCCATCGCGGTGGTCTGGTCGGTGTTGCCCGCCGCGTCGTGGCTCACCTTGTAGGTGACGTCCAGCGGTTCGCCCTCGTGGACGGTGGTGGTGCGGTGCGGCCCGCCGCCCCAGGTCGAGGTGGAGCGGATGAGGTCGGTGCCGTTGTGCAGGGTCACGTCGTTGCCGCTGTCGCGAAGTTGCTGGCCGGATCGGAAGGTCAGGTCGTCGCGGACCTCGGTGGTGATCCGGCCGTGCGAGGTCTGCACCCAGCCCCGGGCGACGTCGTGCCGGGCGGCGGTGACCGTCCAGTCACCGCTGCCGCCGCCGTGGTCGGCGAGCGCGGTGCCGGCGGTGGCCTCCGGGGCGACCCGGTGGTCGGTGAGCTGCCCGCTGGTGCGGGCGGCGCCGTGGTCGACCTCGGCGAAGAGGTTGACCTGGCCGGTCCAGACGTCGTTGCTCTGCGCCTCGGCCGCGTTCACCGTGACGCCGACGGTGTGCGGGCGGCCGTCGAGCAGCAGGCCCACGTACGGCGTCAGGTCGAGCCGGTAGGCGGGCAGGTCGAAGGCGAAGACGCCGGGGACGGGCCGCCAGAGCAGCGGGTCCCAGCCGCCGGTGTAGATCACCGGGTACGGCCAGACCGCGCCGGCCACCCGGCCGTCCACGGTGAGCCGCAGTTCGCGGAACGGGCCCTTGCCGCAGAGGCCGAGGCCCGGGTTGGCGGCGACGAAGGCGTCGGGCGCGGAGGCGTACGCGAACTCCTCGCAGGCGCCGCCGCCCCGGGTGTAGACCTCGGCGGTGAGGCGCTCCAGGTTCTGCGGGAAGGCGAGTTCGCGCCCGGCGGCGGGGGCGGCCTGGGTGAGCGCGAAGGGGCCGGTGGTGAGCAGTCGGTCGGCGCTGCGGGCGGCCGGCCAGTGGTTGTCCGCGGTGTAGAAGGTCAGGCTCGCGCTGATCGTGAAGACACCGGTGTAGGTGGCGTCGGTGACGTTGGCGAGGTCGAAGTCGAACTCCTGCGGACCGGCGGCGAACAGCGGGGCGTAGCGGGTGAGGTCGTGTTCGACGTTCCACTCGATGCCGTCCTTGGACGGTTCCGGGGTGGAGGAGAGCATCACCTGGACGCCGCCGACGCGGACGCTGAAGATCCGGTCGAACTGTCGCCCCGCGACCTGCCCGTGGAGGTCCAGCACCACCGCCGACCACGGGCCCGCGCAGTCGGCGGGCGGGGTGAGGGTGGCGGTGTACGGGGTGTCGGGCGGGTTGCCGTAGCCGTTGCGGAACTCGCGCCGGTGCATCGCCTCGACGGTGCAGGAGCGGGTGTCGGGCCGGGTGAGGGGCTTGGTGGCGGTGACCGGGTCGTGGTAGTCGGTGCCGAAGTCGGCGCGGGCGGGGCCGGCGGTGGTGAGGGTGCCGGCGAGGGTGAGCACGGCGGCACCGAGTAAGCCGGCGGCGCGGCGGAGCAGCGGGCGCAGGGCCAAGGCGGTTCCCCGGGGTCGGGCGGCCCGTGGCGCTGCCGCGGGCCGGAGGGATGATCCGGCATCCTTCCGGCGGTGGCATGCCAGCGTCAAGGGCGGCGGACGGGGTAGGGCCAAGGGTGGTGGACGGGGTGGTGCCCGTCCGTACGCCGAAAACCGTGCCGCCCCACCGCGGCGGCATCTCACAGAGAGTGCGCATCATGACCGGACTTCCGCCCAGCACCCCCGCCGTCCATGTCGCCGGGGAGGTGGCGAGGGCCCTCGCCGACGGCCGGCCCGTGGTCGCCCTGGAGTCGACCATCTTCACGCACGGCCTGCCGCGCCCCCGCAACCTGGCCGTCGCCCTGGAGGCGGAACGGCAGCTGCGGGAGGCGGGAGTCGTCCCGGCGACCGTCGGGGTGCACGCCGGGGTTCCCACGGTCGGTCTGAGCGCCGATCAGATCACCGAACTCTCCGCCGCCGACGGCCTGGACAAGGTCAGCCTGCGCGACCTCCCGGTGGTCGCCGCGCTCGGCCGGCACGGCGGCACCACCGTCGCCGCCACCGCCTTCCTCGCCCACCGCGCGGGCATCCGGGTCTTCTCCACCGGCGGTCTCGGCGGCGTCCACTTCGGCGCCTCCGAGAGCTTCGACGAGTCGGCCGACCTCACCACCCTGGCCGCCACCCCGGTCACCGTGGTCAGCGCCGGAGTGAAGTCGATCCTCGACATCCGGGCCACCCTGGAGCGCTTCGAGACCCTCAACATCCCGGTCATCGGTTACCGCACCCGCAAGTACCCCGGCTTCTACGTCACCGACTCCGGCCACGAGGTCAACTTCAGCGTCGGATCGCCCGAGGAGGCCGCGAAGGTCATCGACGCTCGCGACCGGCTCGGCCTGCCGCAGGCCGTCCTGATCGCCAATCCGGTCGACCCGGCCAAGCAGTTGCCGCCGGAGGAACTGGACGGCATCCTGGCCCGCGCCCGGGCCGAGGCCGACCGCCTGGGCATCACCGGCAACGCCTCCACCCCCTTCCTGCTGGACCAGATCCGGCGCGACACCGGCGGCCGCAGTCTGGAGGTCAACGTCGAGGTGTACCGGGGCAACGTCAGGCTGGGCGGCGAGATCGCCACCGCCCTGGCCGCGTCTGCCGCCCTGGCCGCGTCTGCCGCCCCGACCGCGTCTGCCGCCTCTGCCGACTCGGCCGCTTCGGGGGAGTCGGAGGCGCCGGCCGCCCCGACCGCTCCGGCCGCGCAGACCGGGGCCTGAGCCGTGCTGGGGGTGCTCGGCGACCTCGTCGAGGACGTCGTGGTGTGGGTCGACGGCCCGCTGCGGCACGGAACCGACTCCGGCGCCCGGGTCTTCCGGCGGCGCGGAGGCAGCGCGGCCAACGTCGCCCGCTTCGCCGCCGGGCAGTGCCCGGCGCGCTTCCTCGGCTGCGTCGGCGAGGACGCGGTCGGCGACGCCGTGGTCGCCGAACTGCGCGGCCACGGCGTCGACGTACGGGTGTCCCGGCGCGGCCGGACCGGCACCGTCGTGGTGCTGATCGACCGGGACGGCGAGCGGACCATGCTGCCCGACCGGGGCGCCGCCACGCTGCTGGAACGCGTCCCGGACGAGTGGCTGGCCGGTCTGACCCACCTGCACGTGCCGGCCTACTCCTTCGACGGCGAGCCGGTCGGCGCCACGGCGGTGGACGCCCTCGCACGGGTCCGGCAGGCGGGCGGCACCACCTCGGTGGACGCCTCCTCGACCGGCATGCTGGAGCGGTTCGGACGGGAGCGGTTCCTCGCCCTGCTGGCCGAGTCGGCACCCACCTTCGTGTTCGCCGACCGCTCGGAGTCCGCCTTCCTCGGCCTGCTGGTGGAGGGGCTGCCCGGGCCCGACCGGTCCCGGTTGGCGGAGACCACGGTGGTCACCAAGGCGGGCCCCGCACCGACCACCGTCGACGTGCCGGGCGAGGGGCTGTTCACGGTGCCGGTACCGCCGGTGGCGGTGGTGCGCGACCTCACCGGCGCCGGGGACGCCTTCGCGGCGGGGTTCCTGGCCGGGTTCCTGGAGACCGGGGACCTGCGGCACGCGGCCGGGCTCGGGCACCGCAGCGCGGCCCGGGTGCTGGCGTCACCCGGGGCCTCCTGCGACGAGGGGTGACGGCGGGCGGGCCTCCGGGCGGCTCCGGCGTTCCGGGGCCGCCCGGGGGCCCCGGGGCGTTCGACGGCGGGCGGGTGTCGGCGGGGTGCGCGACGGCCGGGTGGGTGCCGCCAGGGTGGGCGTCGGCCGACGGTTTCAGCGCAGTGCGTCCTTGCGGAGGAAGTGCTTCAACCGTTGCCACGTCCAGGTGTTGACCACGTCCTCGGCGGTGAGCCAGCCGCGCTGCGCCGTGCCGATGCCGAACCGCGGGTAGGCCAGGTGCGGGGTGGCGTGGGCGTCGCTGTCGATGCTGAACCGGACGCCGTGCCGCCTGGCCCGCAGGATGTCCTCGTCCCGGAGGTCGAGCCGCTGCGGGGAGCTGTTGATCTCGATCGCGGTGCCGGTGCGCGCGGCGGCCTCGAACACCGCGTCCAGGTCGACGTCGATCGGGCCGCGGCTGCCGATCCGCCGGGTGGTGAGGTGGCCGATGACGTGCACGTACGGGTTCTCGCAGGCCCGGATCAGCCGACGGGTCTGGGCGGCGCGGTCGAGGGTGAAGTGCGAGTGCACGGAGGCCACGCAGACGTCGAAGCCGGCCAGGAACTCGGGCGGCCAGTCCACCCCGCCGTCCGGGTCGATGTTCAGCTCGGTGCCGTGCAGCAGCCTCAACTTCTTGTGCCGGTCGGCCAGTCGGCGCACCTGCTCGCGCTGCGCGAGCATCTTCTCGTCGGTCATCCGCTGCATGACCAGGTTCGGCGCGTGGTCGGTGACGGCGAAGTAGGAGTAGCCGCGGGCGGCGGCGGTGTCCACCATCTCCTCCAGGGTGGCCAGCCCGTCGGTCAGGTCGGTGTGCGTGTGCAGGTCGCCGCGCAGGTCGGACTCCTGGACCAGGTCGGGGAGTTCACCGTTCAGGGCGGCCTCGATCTCGCCCCGGTCCTCGCGCAGCGTCGGGGCGATCCACGGCAGGCCGAGCGCCGCGTACACCTCGTCCTCGGTCTCCGAGACCACCTTGGCGCCGCCGTCCACCTCGAACAGCCCGTACTCGGAGAGCTTCAGCCCGGCCCGCACGGCCATCGTGCGCAGCTTGATGTTGTGCGCCTTCGAGCCGGTGAAGTAGACGAGCGCCGCGCCCCAGTCCTCCTCCGGCACGACCCGCAGGTCCACCTGGACGCCCTGGGTGGTGCGCACCGAGGTCTTGGTCGTCCCGCTCCCGATCACCTCGGCCACGTACGGGAGTTCGGTGAGCGCGGCCATCAGCGGCGCGGAGTCCTCGGCGGTCGCGAGCACGTCGATGTCGCCCACCGTCTCACGCATCCGGCGCAGCGAGCCCGCGTACGCGCAGCGGGTGCAGCCGGGGACGGCGGAGAGTGCGGCGACCAGCTGTTCGGCCAGCTCGGTGGCGGTGTCGAGCATGGTCCGGCCACCGGACTGCCGCATCAGCTCGATGCCGTGCAGGATCTTCTCGCCGCTGCGCTCGCCGAAGCCGGCCAGGTCGGACAGCTTGTCGGCGCGGACCGCCTCGGCGAGTTCGTCCACCGAGGCGATGCCGAGGTCGCGGTAGAGGGCCAGCGCGCGCTTCGGGCCGACACTGGGGACGGCCATCATCTCCCGCACGCCGGCCGGGATCTCGGCGCGCAGGTTCTCCAGGGCGGTGATCCTGCCCGAGTCGAGGTACTCGGCGATCTTCTCGGCGGTGGACTTGCCGACGCCCGGGATCTGCTGCAGACCCTTGACGTCCAGGCCCGCGAGGTCCTCCGGGTGGCCGCCGACCGCTCGGGCGGCCTTCTCGTAGGCGCGGGCCCGGAAGGCGTCCCCGCCGGTGATGTTGATCAGGTCGGCGTACTCCTGGAGCAGCTCCCTGACCTGGTCGTTGAGCCGGGGCATGGGGCAAGTCTAGGTTCGGCGGGGCGGGTTCGCCGCGTGTGGGGCGTCGCCCGGGGGAGGGCGTCGCGGGGCCGTCGGGGCGGGTGCGCCGGGCGCGCCGTCAGTCGTGCGCGACGGTCAGCAGCAGGACCACGGTCAGTCCGCCGCCCGGGGTGGACTCGACCGCGAGCCGGCCGCCCGCCGCAAGCACCAGGCTGTGCAGGGCCGGGCCCACCGGGCCGCCGGGCCGCACGCCCACGAGCAGCCCCTCGCGGGCACCGGGCGGCTCGTGGGCGCCCCGGTCCGAGATCCGGATCTCCACCCGGCCGCGTCCCCCGCCGCCGTACGGGCCGCCGTCCCGGGCGCGGTCGCGGGCGCCGTCCCGAGCGCGGTTCCGGCCCCGGCCGCGCTCGCGGTCCGGGTCGTGCTCCCGGTCCCGGTCCCGGGTCGAGGCCGTCGGGCCGGGACGCCGCCCGCCGCCCGCCACCTCGGCGCGGACCAGCACCCGGCCGCCCATGGGGCTGCGCCGGATCGCGTGGTCGACCAGCCCGGCGAGGGCCGCCTCCAGGCGCCGGGCGTCCCCGGCCACCACCGGCAGCCCGGGTGCGATGCGGACCGTGACGGTCGCGGAGCGACCGCCGCCGCGCACCACCCGGCGGACCACGTCGGCCACCTGGACGTGCCGGGCCGTCGGCTCGCAGCCGGCCTGCCGGCCGGTCCACCGCAGCCGCTCCAGCTCCACACGGGTGAGCGCCCTGGGCGCGGCCATGGTGCCGGACTGGAACGGCCCGGGGCCCTCCTCGGCCTCGACGGCAACCGGGCCGCCCGCGCGTCCGACGGCGCTCCTGCGTCCCGCGCCGCCCGCGCCGCCCGCGCCGCCCGCGCCGGACGCGCCGCCGAACGCGGCGAGCGCCCGGGCTCCCGACGCGACGTAGCCCCACAGCCTCCCGTGTGCCATCGCCCTGCCCCTCGTGCCTCACCGGCGGCCGTCATCGGTTCCGCGGCCGACCGGGGCGGGCCGCTTCCCCGGCCCTCCTGCCAGCCTGCGCCCCGCCCGCCCGGGTGACAATCCCGCCCCGGGACGCGAACCCGGCCCGCGCCCCCGCCGAGCGGCCGGTGGGGCACCCGCCGACCGGCGGGGCGCCCCCCGGTGATCAGGCCCTTCCGGGATCCGCAGGATGCCCGGGCCTCCGGCAAAGGACTCTCCGCAAAGAACTCTTCGCAGAAAATCCTTTGCAAAGGATCCTTTGTGGTTCTAGGCTCCTGCCATGACCGAGGACAGCGGCTGGAAGCACAGCGACGACCCGCACATCGCCATCACCGCCAGGGGCATGAAGGCGATGGCGCACCCGGTGCGCATGCAGCTGGTCGGGCTGCTGCGCAAGCAGGGCCCGTCCACGGCGACGAGGCTCGCCGCACAGCTGGGGCTCAACTCCGGGGCCACCAGCTACCACCTGCGCCAGCTCGCCGCCGCGGGCTTCGTCGAGGAGGACCGTGAGCGCGGCAACGCCCGTGAGCGCTGGTGGCGTTCGGCCCACCGGCTCACGCTCTGGACGGGGGACGACATGGCGGACGAGGAGCCCGACACGGCCGTCGCCTTCCTGCGGTCCGTCCTGGCGGTGCACAGCCTGACCGGCCAGCGCGCCCTGGACGCCTTCGAGACCATGCCGCGCGAGTGGCGCCGGGTGACGGATCTCAGTGACCTGATCCTGCAGCTCACTCCCGTCGAGGCGGAGCAGCTGACCGGCGAGCTGTCCGAGGTGATCGGGCGCTACCGCCGGATCGACGCCGCCGGGCCCTTCCCGGAGGGCAGCGAGCAGGTCTCCGTGATCGTCCACGTCCTGCCGGATCCGAGCGGCACCACCACCGAGGGGGAATCGGCATGACCACCGCCGTCGACGTCGGCACCGCCGGCACCGCCGGCACCGTCGATCCGCCCGCGCGCAGCTTCCGGCCGCTGGCCGGGGTGCTGACCGCAACGGCCGTCTCCGTGACGGGCACGCGCGTCTCGGCCATCGCCCTGCCCTGGTTCGTGCTGGCCACCACCGGCAGCGCCACCATGACCGGCCTGGTCGCCTTCGCCGAGATGGCACCGTACGTGCTGGTCAAGGCGCTGACCGGGCCGGTGATCGACCGGCTCGGGCCGCGGGTGGTGTCCTGGACGACGGACGCGCTGAGCGCCACCGCGGCCGGGCTGGTCCCGCTGCTGCACGCGCAGGGGTTGCTCCCGTTCTGGGTGCTGCTGGTGATGGTCGCGGTGATCGGCGCGATGCGCGGCCCGGGGGACTTGGCCAAGTCGGTCATGGTCCCGGAGGCGGCCGACCGCGCCCGGGTGCCCATGGAGCGCGCCACCGGGCTGTCCGGCGTCACCGAGCGGCTGGCCTCCACGATCGGGCCGGCGGCGGGCGGCGGGCTGGTCGCGCTGATGGGCCCGCTGGCCGGGCTGGCGGTCAACGCGGCCACCTTCGCCCTCGGGTCGCTGATCATCGCCCTCGCGCTGCCGCGCGGCATGGGGCGCCCGGCCCTCCCGGGCGCGGCCGCGGGGCCGCCCGGGTCGGCGGGGGAGAGCGGGCAGGGCACCGGCTACTGGCGGATGTTCCGCGAGGGCTTCGCCTTCCTGCGGTCCGAGCCGCTGTTGCTCGCCGTGACCGTGATGGTCGGCATCACCAACCTCCTCGACGCGGGCTTCATCACCGTCCTCGTCCCGGTCTGGGCGCAGGAGTCCGGAAACGGCCCGGCCGCCATCGGTCTGACCACCGGTGCCATGGGCGCCACGGCCGTCGTCGGCAGCCTGATCGCGGCGGCCGTCGCCTCCCGCCTGCCCCGTCGGACGGTCTTCTTCGTCGGCTTCCTGCTGTGCGGCGCGCCCCGGTTCGTGGTGCTCGCCCTCGGCGCGCCCATGTGGGTGGTGCTCACCGTCTTCGCGATCGGTGGTTTCGGCTCCGGCTTCCTCAACCCGATACTCGGCGCGGTGCTCTTCGAGCGGGTGCCCCGCCACCTGCTGGGCCGTGTCCACGCCCTCGGTGACTCCCTCGCCTGGGCCGGGATCCCCCTCGGCGGCCTCGTCGCCGGTGCGGCGGTCGCCCTGGTCGGCCTGATATCCAGCCTGCTCGGAGCCGGCGCCCTCTACTTCGCCACCACGACGCTGGCCGGACTGCGGCCCGAGTGGCGAGAGATGGACAAGCTCCGGGGCCACTCGACAGGCTCGGGCGGCGAAGCCACCGGGAGCACGCAGGTGGCGGACGACACGCGGGAGCCGCTCCCCACGCACTCGTAGGCGCCGTTCACCGGGCCGTTGGCGGGGCGGATTCGCGGGGCCGTTCGGGGCCGATTCGGGGGCCGTTCGCGGTCTGTTTCACCGGATCGGTCGGGCGATCCGCTCGGCGCCCTCCGCGACCGGCGAGTGGCCCGCCCACTGGAACAGCAGGACGCCCGCCAGGGCGGCGAGGGCGCACCAGGTGGAGATGAAGGCGAACCGCCAGAACAGGGCACAGACCAGGGCGCCCACAGCGATGACGAGGCCGAGGCGGCGCAGCAGCCGGTCGCCGCTCACGAGGAGGGAACCGACCGTGGCCAGGAGATAGCCGGTCAGGAGGACGGCCGGGTGCGGGATGCCGACGGTGTAGACGAGGGTGTGGCCGTGCGCGGTGGCCGCCACCGGGTGGGAGGCGACAGCAACGGCGAGCGGGACGGCCACGGCCGCGCCCAGGAGGGTGAGCGCCGCGAGCACGCGCCGGTGTGGTCCGGTGGTCGCGCACCACACCCCGGCCGGGACGAGCACGGGCAACAGCGGAAGGGCGATCACCGCCCAGGCGGTCCGGGCCGCTCCGGCGAGGGCCGGCGACAGGTCACCGTCCGTACCCAGCCAGACCAGCGCCTCGATCAGCTGGTGCAGACCCAGCACCAGAGGAAGCGCGGCGAGCAGTAACCGCTCCGGGTGGCCCGCCCGACGGGCGCGGACCAGACACGCCACCCCGGCCGCCGCGACCACCCCACCGGCCACGGCGTCCGCCTGCGCGCTCCAGCACATCGAGGCCTCTAGCCGGACTTCCCGTGTCCGTCGTCGGGGCCACCGGGGGGTCCGCTGTCGGGATCGCCGGACGTGTCGTCGGGTCCGTCCGCCGACCGGCCCTCGGAAGGCACGCCCGAACCGTTCCCCGAACCGCCCTCCGCGCCGTTCCCCGAACCGCCCTCCGCGCCGTTCCCCGCATCGGCCTCCGCGCCGGTCTCCGGGGCCGCCCCGATGCTCTCCAAGGTGTCGCGGACGGTGCCGGGCATCGCCGGGTGGCGGCCGATCACGATCACCCCGACGACGATGGCGAGCATCCCGGCCGACTGCCAGGCCAGGGCGCTCGGAGTGACCCGCAGTCGGTCGCCGAGGAAGCCGACCGCGCAGGCGATCCCGGCCAGCGGCTGGGCGGCGGTCAGCGCCGGCAGCGACATCCGCAGCGGCGCGGCCTCGAAGGCGCTCTGCACCAGCAGCAGACCGACCACGCCCGCCACGACCACCGCGTACGGCTGCCAGCTGCGCAGCACGGCCGACAGCCCCTCGTGGTCGAGGCGTTGGGTGGTGGTCCGGGTGAGCGCGTCCTGGAGGCCGTAGAGCAGTCCGGCCGCGAGTGCCAGCAGCGTCGCCTCCTCGAACAGCGGCAGCCGCCGGGCCATCGACACCAACAGCACGACCAGTCCGACCACCGTGCCGACCACCAGCCAGTGCCGCAGCTCCCCGGCGGGAGCCCCACCGCCCGTCGGCTTCCCGGCCACGATGAAGGCCGTCACCCCGAGCCCGAGCAGCAACACCCCGGCCCAGCCCGAGCGGCCCAGGGTCTGACGGGTCAGCACCCGGGCGAGCGCCATGGCGAACAGCAGATTGGTGGCCAGCAGCGGTTCGACCAGGGAGACCTCGCCCTGGTTGAGTGCGAGCGCGGAGAGGATCAGCCCGCTGACCATGAATCCGGTGCCGAGCAGCCATTGGGGCATCCGCATCAGGTCGAGCAGCAGCCGCCACCGCAGGAGGTCGGCACGGGGGGCCCGCTGCGCCGCGTGCTGCTGGAGGACGAAACCGAGACCCAGACAACAGGCCGCGCTGAGGGCGAGAAGGAAGACCGCCACAGGGGGACCACCAGGTTGTCGCTGCCCGCGCCGCGCCGACGGGTTCGAGGCGGATACGCGGTCGCGGCCCGCTTCCGTCAGCGTACCGCCGGGGCGTCGGCCGGGCCGATCGGACACGACGCGCGGGCGCCGCGCCGAACGCCCGCCCGGGCCCGGGCCGAGCCGCTGAGGGCGGCCGGACTGCCGGCCGGGCGGTGCCACGGCGCGTGCGGGTACTGCCGTGCCCGGTGCCGTCCGCCGCGCTTGCCGCTACGGGCGGGGCAGGCGCACGCTGGTGTGAGCGGCCGCCACGGGTCACCGTCCGTGCCGGTCAGGACAGGCGCGACGGGGGCCGGCGCCAGGAGGTGTGGCATGCACAACCAGTGGGACGTGGAGCTGACATTCGACGAGGACGGCGTGCACACGGCGTGCGACGCCAGGCTGACGGGCGCGAGGGCGCCGGGCCTGAGCGCGCACGGCGAGGCCGTGAAGAGCGCCGACGACCGTCCGCTCGCCAGGATCGGCGAGGAGGTCGCGGCCTCCCGCGCCCTGGAGGAACTGTCCCGCAAGCTGCGGGCGCAGGCCACCGGGGAGATCGACGACGAAGGACACCGTCCGGGGTACCTGATCTACTGACGGTGGCCACGGCCGGCAGCTACTGGCGGCGACGGCGGTCACGGTCCGGGCGGCGCGGTCGTACGGTCCACGGCCGTCCCCGCCCGGAGCCGCCCGCTGCGGCGTGCGTGGCGGGGCTCTCCACCGGGGCTCGCCCACCGGGGGCTGTCCACCAGGTAGGGAACGGGGTGCGGCAGCGCCGGTCCGCCGTCGAGCGCAGCGTCGCCTCCGGGCGTCGTCGCGCCGGCCCCGGCCAGCACGCCCGACCGCCGCAGGCGAGCCCGGGGCGGTCGTGACGCATCTTCAACCGGCCCGCGCTGGTGCCCGCTCGGTGAGGGGTCGGCAGACGGGCCCGTCGACCGGAGGCTCCGACCCGGAGTCGGCGGCGTGTCCGGGCGTCCGGTGCCGGGCAGGCACGGTCGGCGCTCCTGCTGCTGCCGCCGACGGGAGGGTGCGGTGGGTGCCGGCGACAGCAGCCGGTCGTCAGCCCCTGGAGAGGAAGTCGACGAGGCGTCGGTTGACCTCGGTGGCGGCGGCCATCGGCAGGTTGTGGTGGGTGGCGTCCGGGAGGACGGCGACCTCCGCCGACGGGAGGGCGCGGCGGGCCGTCTCGGCGACGCGGGCCGAGTGGTGGGTGCGGCTCCGGGCGGCGAGGAGGGTGATGACCGGGGTGGTGAGGGTGCCGAGGCGGGCGGAGGTGGGGCGGGGGCCGGTGACGACACGGGAGGCGGGGAAGTCGGCGTAGCCCAGGGCGTAGACCTCGCGCCAGTCGGGGTCGAGGTGGGCACCGCCGCCGGTCTCCCAGTCGAGGAAGGAACGGGCGCGGTCCGGCGTGCGACCGGGGAGGAAGAGGGGGACGGCGTGCAGCAGGTAGCCGGGGCGGAAGCCGGCGAAGCACAGGTTGGGGTCGAGCAGGGCGAGCCGGCCGACCCGCGCGGGGGCGTACAGGGCGTACTCCAGGGCGATCCAGCCGCCGTACGAGTGGCCGCAGAGGTCGGCCTCGGGGACGTCGAGTCGGTCGAGCACGGCGTCCAGCCAGCCGAGGAGTCCGGGGACGCCGTCGAGTGCGGCGCCGTCGTGGACGCTGCGCCCGGGGTCGCCGATGAGGTCGACGGCGAGGACGCGGTGCCCGGCTTCGGCCAGGGCGGCCGCGTTGGCGAACCACATGGTGGAGGTGGCGCCGCCGCCGTGGAGGAGGACGAGGGGCCGACCGCCCCGGGGTCCGCAGGCGTTGATCCGCGTGGTGCCGTGGTCGGTGCGGACGGTGAGGGTCTCGACCGGGGCGGGCCAGCGGGCCAGCAGGGCGTCGTAGGCGGCGAGGAAGGTGGCGGTGCGGGCGGACAATGTCGGGCCTCCGCGGGTGTGGTGTGATGGCGTGCGGAACCACTCGCTCGGCAAGTATCTCGCTGAGTGAGTATCTCGCTCAACAACTATCTCGCTGATCGAGAGAATAATGACACGGGCCTGCCCGAGGGAGGACGACAGGGTGTCCGGAGCTGAGGAACCGATGCGGCTGGTCCACCTGCTGCGCGGTCTGACGGTCGAACTCGACCTTTTCGGGGCCGAGTTCGCATCCCGCAACGGTCTGCATCCGACCGACCTGCGCGCGCTGATCCACCTGCTGGACGCCTCCCGGGCCGGGGAGGTGGTCACCCCGGGCAGGCTCGGTGAGGCGCTGCACCTGAACTCGGCCGGCACGACCGCTCTGGTGGACCGGCTGGAGCGGCTCGGGCTGATCCGCCGCGAGCGCGACCCGCAGGACCGGCGCAGGGTGCGGCTGCTGGTGGAGGAGCGGGCGGTGGAGCTGGGGCAGGGCTTCTTCGGCGGGTTGATCGGCGATCTGCTCGCCGAGATGCGGCGGTTCGACCCGGCGGAACTGGCCACGGCCCGGCACTTCCTGGAGGCCATGACCGGGGTGGTCGCCGCTGCCCGCCAGGACCGGTAGGGACCGTCTCGGCGGTCATGTGAGCCAGGTGAGCGCAGGACCGCCAGGGGAGGCGGGGCCTATGCCGGCCCGAGGGTCCAGCTGATCACCGACAGCGTCGCCATCGACGCCAGCGTCGACCAGAGCACCGCGTCCCGGGCGAGCACCGTGCCCTGCCCGTACTCGCGGGCGTAGGTGTACACGTTCTGCGCGGTCGGCAGTGCGGAGAACAGGACGACGGTGAGGAGTTGGTGGGCGGGCAGGTGGAGCAGCGGGCCGGCCACGGCGAGTGCGACGAGCGGTTGGAGCAGGGTCTTGATCGCGACGGTCAGTCCGACCTCGGCCCGCCGGGAGCGGCCGTCCGCCGGCGGGCGGTTGTGCAGCGAGATGCCGAGGGCTATCAGGGCGGTCGGCACGCCGGCGCCGCCCAGCAGTTCGCAGGAACGATTCAGCTCGGCGGGCAGGTGCACCCCGGTCGCCGAGACGACGGCGCCGAGCGCGGTGGCGAGCAGGATCGGGTTGCGCACCGGCAGGGTCAACAGGGCCCGGCGGCCGGCCGCGCCGCCGTCCAGCACGGCGAGGACGGCGGGGGTGACCAGCAGGATCTGGAACAGCACCACGGGCGCCACGAATGAGGCGTCACCGACGACCTGCACGGCCACCGGGATGCCCAGGTTGGCGGAGTTGACGTACCCCGAGGCCATCGCGCCGATCGCCAGTTCGCCGGGCTTGCGCCGGAAGAGCAGGTGCCCGGCGAGCAGTCCGAGGCCGGTCGCGACGGCGGTGCCGGCGGCGAAGGCCAGCATCGACGGGTTGGCGAAGCGCCCCAGCGGGGTGCGGGCGATCATCAGGAAGAGCGCGGCCGGCATCGCCACGTGGAAGACGAACCGGTTGAGCACCGCCTCGGCGTGCGGTCCGAGCAGGCCGGTGCGGCCGACGAGGTAACCGACCGCGGTGAGCGCCCAGATCGGGGCGAAGCCGGACAGCAGCGGATGCAGGGATGGCATGGTTCCTCGGATCGCTCGGACGTGTCTGCCGGGTGCGGCGGGGGTCGCCCGCCGGAGGCTTCGACCCGCGAGCCGGTGGACCCCCTGAGCCGCTGAACCCCCGGGGCAGTAAACCAGTGGCCGCCGGCCCGGCGATCACGGGCCTACGATGGTCGAGCAGCCGAGGGCGACGCGAGGGGTGAACCGTGGAGGACCAGTACCTGAGCCTGTCCGAGGTGGAGGCGATCGCACGCCGTGCCCACCGGGGGCAGGTGGACAAGAACGGCCACCCGTACGGCGAGCACATCGCGGCGGTCGCGCACGGGACGGCCGCACGCGGGGGCAGCGAGGCGCAGATCGCTGCGGGCTGGCTGCACGACACGGTCGAGGACGACCGGTTGAGCCGGGAATGGCTGGCGGCGGCCTCGTTGTCCGAGGAGACCAAGACGATCGTGGACGCGCTCACCCGGCGCCCGGAGGAGCCGCTGGAGGAGTACACCGCGCGGATCCTGGCCACGCCGGGCGCGCTGTTGGTCAAGCGTGCCGATCTGGCCCACAACTCCGACCCGGCCCGGCTGGCCTCGCTGGACCGGGCGACCGCCGAGCGGCTGGCCGCCAAGTACGCGCGGATGCGCGAGCTGCTGGGGCTGACGGGGGAGCCGTGACACCCGGCGGGCTCCGGGCTTCCGGCCCAAACGCAGGGCGGGCCGTGGCGGAAGGGTCGTAGCCGCGCGCCCGGGGGTGCCCGGGGAACCACGAGAGGGCCCGGACCCGCGGATCGCGCGGGTCCGGGCCCTCTCGGGCACCCCGGTGGTCCCTGTCCGACCCCCGGGGTGAGGGGGAGTGGTCAGGGGCAGGAGGGAATCAGTGGGCCGATGGGGTCCGGCTTAGTACCAGTGGTGGTTCTGCCAGAAGGACCAGGCGGCGTTCGGGCTGCCGTAGCGGGAGTTCATGTAGTCGTAGGCCCACTTGATCTGGGTCTTGGGGTTGGTCTTCCAGTCGGCACCGGCCGAGGCCATCTTGGAGCCCGGCAGCGCCTGGCCCAGGCCGTAGGCGCCCGAGCTCGGGTTGGTCGCGGTCACGTTCCAACCGGACTCGTGGGAGATGATCTGGTTGAACGAGGCCAGCTGGCTCGCCGGGACGATCTGGGCGGCGATGGTCTTCGGGGACACGGTGGCGGCGTTCGCGGTGGCGGGCAGGACACCGGCGCCCAGGGCGGTCAGACCGGCGGCGCCGGCAAGAATCGCGGCCGAAGTACGCATACGGAGCTTGAAAGCGGGCATGAAGAAGAAGACCTCAATCAGGTTGGGCCGAGTCACGCCCCGCCCAGGACCACGGCCGGACAGGGGCCGAAACGGTTGCGGGGCGTGACTCAGCGACAAGCCATTCACCGGCGGGACAGGAGCCGGTGTGGCTGGCGACGAGAGCCATTGTTGGCAGACCGGATCGGCCACCGCCAAGACCCTCTCGTTACGACCGACAGTCGTAGGGGAGCGGCCGCCGTGGATTCGAAGGGCCGGTCGCGCGGAGCGCGCGGACTGGCCCTGACGTGTGCCGACGCGGGGGGCTCGGGGGCGGGTCGATCGGGCCGATGGTTCGGCCAGGTCTACTACGGTCCGTCGTGGACGTTGATTCCGTGTGAGCGCACTCACCGTTTGAGCCCGGGGAGCCGTCACCCGCGGATCCTGCGGGAGCACTTTGGGTACAGACGATCAACCCGGTGCTGAGACCGGCGCCACACCCCGGAGCGTGCGATCGCCGCAGGTCGCACCCACTCCCGAGCGGGCCCGGTCAGCGCAGGTCGCCCAGCCGCCGGTGCCGTACCGCCCGGGCCGCGAGCCGGTTCGTCTCGGTGGACGCCGCGAGGGTGCCGAGCGCCGTACCGACCGCGTGTCCGAGCCGGGCGCAGAAGGCCTCCGGCTCGTCGGCCGCGTCCGGCAGCTCCGGGACCACCTCGTCCACGAGCCCGACCTCCGCGAGGTGGTGCGCCCCGATCCCCTGTGCCCTGGCCAGCTCGGCGGCATGATCGCCGTCCCGGTGGACGATCGCCGAGGCGCCCTCCGGTGGCAGCGGCGCCAGCCAGGCGTGGCCGGCCGCGAGCACCCGGTCGGCCGGGAGCAGTGCGAGCGCTCCGCCGCCCGAGCCCTGGCCGAGCAGTACCGCGAGGACGGGGGTGCGCAGTGCGAGCAGAGTGGTCAGGCAGTGCGCGATCTCCACCGCGATGCCGTCCCGCTCGGCCTCGGCGGACAGCTCGGCCCCGGCCGTGTCGACCACGGTCACCAGGGGGAGCCCGAGCTGCTCGGCCAGGCGTGCGGTACGGCGGACGGCCCGAAGATCGTCCGCGGTGAACGGGCGCTCGTGCTCCGCGGACTGCCGTTGCTGGCCGACAACCAGGACGGGCCGGCCGTCGAGGACGGCGAGCGCGCGGACCAGGGCGCCGCCGCGGCCACCCGGGGAATCCAGCAGTACCAGCTCCTCGGCGGTGCGCCGCAGCAGCTCGCGGGTGCCCGGGCGGTCGGGGCGGCGGGTGCGGCGGACGGAGTCCCAGGCGTCCGGGCGCCCGGCTGCGGCGTCGGGTGCTTCCGCCGGAGGGGTGCCCGTGCCGGTGTCCGTGTCCGTATAAGGGGTGTCCGTACAAGGGGTGCCGGTGGAAGGGACGCCCGGGGGAGGCGGCGGCGTCGCGGTGAGGACGGCGAGCGTGCGGCGCACCAGCTCGCGCAGCTCCTGCGGCGGGACGACGGCGTCCACCAGTCCCCGAGCGGCCAGCGTCTCGGCCCGCTGGACGTCCGGCGGCAGCTCCACGCCGCGCAGCTCCTCGTACACGCGCGGGCCGAGGAAGCCCAGGCGGGCGCCCGGTTCGGCGAACACCAGCTGGCCGAGGGTGCCCCAGGAGGCGAAGACCCCGCCCATGGTGGGGTTGCGCAGATAGGTGAGGTAGGGCAGGCCCGCCGCGCGGTGGGCCTGGACGGCGGCGGTGATCCGCAGCATGCAGAGGAACGCCGCGGAGCCCTCCTGCATGCGGGTGCCGCCGGAGACCGGCAGGGCGAGCAGCGGCAGGTGCTCGGCGGTGGCGCGTTCGACGGCCCGGGTGATCCGCTCGGCGGTCGCGACGCCGATCGAGCCGCCGAGGAAGCCGAACTCGGAGGCGACCAGGGCGAGCGGCCGTCCGTCGATGAGGCCGCGGCCGGTGAGGACGGCCTCGTCCAGGCCGGTGCGCCCGCGGGCCCGGTCGAGCGAGGCGCGGTAGTCGGGGTCGGCGGGCGGGCCGGGCGGGGGTTCGTCCCAGGAGCGGAAGCTGCCGGGGTCGACCAGCAGGCCGATCAGCTGGCGCGCGGTCGGCGCGGTTCGTCCCGCCGGTGCGGCCTGCGCCGCAGCGGCGGGCGCCGGAGGAGTGGTCCGCGCCTCGTCGTCGTCCTCGTGCGCCGCCATGCCCACCCCGTCAGAGATCGTTCCGGTCCGTCGTGATCCGTCACTCTATGCGGCGCGGTCCGGGCGCGGCGAGAGCCCGAGGAACGGGGCGGGGCGGCCTCGACGCCAGTTCGATGGCGGTCGACCCTTGAACCGTCGGGATGGTTCGTGGACGACGTCGAAGGGGAGTCGATGCGGTCGGGGTACGGCCCAAGTCGCGGCAGGTAAAGGAGAGTTACCCGCTGGTAAACATTTGGAAGGAGGGCTTCCGGAGTTGACGGTGTCTCGCCACACTGGGGGACATGACTCGCACTCTACGCGCGTGGAAGTCCCGCGCTGCCGCCGTCACCGCCGTCGCCCTGATGACCCTCGCGCCGGTCGCCGTCGCCACCGACGCGCACGCCGTCAGTGGTTCGGTGTGCCTCTCCGCACTCCCGTCCGAGGCCGCCGACACCCTCGACCTGATCGCCTCCGACGGACCGTTCCCCTACTCCCAGGACGGCGTGGTCTTCCAGAACAGAGAGCACGTCCTGCCCAGCGAGTACTACGGGTACTACCACGAGTACACCGTCGTCACCCCGGGTTCTTCGACCCGCGGCGCCCGCCGGATCGTGACCGGCCAGAACTACCAGGAGGACTACTACACCGGCGACCACTACGCCACGTTCTACCTGGTCGACCAGAGCTGCTGACCCTCCCGGTACGGCGGTGGCCCCGGCGCACTTCCCCGCCGGGGCCACCGTGGCACCGCCGCGGCGCCGCTGCCGGATCACCGGCGTACCCCTCATGACCCGCCGGATCACCGCCGTGCCCGGCCGTACCCCGGAGGCGCCCGGCCGTTGCGGGCGCAGCCCCGGTCAGAGCTCCGACGGCCCCCAGGCCTCCACCACCAGCTCGTCCCCGACCCGCAGCCTCCCCGGCCGCAGCACGGCGAACTTGCTGCCGAACGCCACCCCGCCCGCCGCCGCCCTGCGGTACCGGGCCAGCGTCCGCAACGGCTCCGGGCCGACCTTGGCACCGCTGGACTGGTCCACCATCGTCACCGCGCAGCGGATCGCCAGCTTGGCGTAACCCAACTCGGCGCCGCCCACCGCGATCCGTCGGGTCAGGTCCTCGGTGTGCGGCTCCGACCAGCCGTCCACCACCAGGTTCGGGCGGAACCGCTCCGCGGACAGCGCGGGAGCGCCGGACACCGCGTTGAAGCCGTCCAGCGTGGAACGGGACAGCAGGTGCACGGCGCAGCTGTCGGCGTAGCCGGAGGTGCCCGGCGTCAGGCCGTCCGTCACCCGGTCGTGCTCGGGCGGCACCCGGACCAGCCGGCTGCGCGCACCCAGCACCTCGGACAGCCAGCCGGCGGCCTCGTCGCCCTGGTCGATGCCGAGGAACGGTGCGCCGAACAACCGGACCTCGCGGCGCGGCCCGTCGGAATCGACCCCGACCGCCACCGGCTCAACCCCCGCGGCGGCGAGTCGCAGCAGACGGCCGTCGTCCTCGACCGCCGGACGGACGGTGGCCAGCAGTGGGTCCCGGCGCTGGGAGCGGAACACGCCGCCCTCGTCCACCACCATGAAGGCCCGGTCGTGGGCCAACCCCGCCCGGGTCAACTCGGCCCGCTCCACCGAGACCCCTGCGCACCCCTTCACCGGGTAGTACCGCAACTCCGTCACCCTCGCCATGACTTCCCCCGATCATCCTGGACTCGACGACTCCGTAGGGTAGTTGAGAGACGTGACAGGCGGTGCGGGTGTGACCCGGCGGCGTGCACGCGGTGACGGGGGCGGAGCCGCCGGACGGCACGCCGTCCCCCGGCCGCGCGCTTGCTAGGGTCGGGTGCATGGCACCGAGCAGCGCGAACCCTCCGGGACGGCTCCGGCGAGACGCGCAGCGCAACCGCGACCTGCTGCTCGCCGCCGCCCGCGACATGTTCTCCCGGCACGGCCTGGACGTGCCGCTGGACCAGATCGCCAAGGAGGCCGGCGTCGGCAACGCCACCCTCTACCGGCACTTCCCGACCCGCGAGGAACTGATCGGCGAGGTGTTCGCGGACGTCGGCGCCGGCCTGGCCGCCGCCGGGGAGGAAGCGCTCTCCGCCGAGGACGCCTGGACCGGCCTCGAACGGTACTTCGAGCGGATCTTCGAACTCGTCGCCGCCGACCAGGGCATCAACGACCTGGTCACCCAGGCCATTCCGGTCATCCCCGGCATGATCGAGATCAGTCGGCAGCACGCCACCACCGTCGGCGGCCTCATCGCCCGCGCCCAGGAACAGGGCACCATGCGGCGCGACGTGGGCACCATGGACCTGCTGTTCCTGCTGGGCCCGCTCTGCCGCGCCCTGCCCGCCACCACCGAACTGCGCCCCGACCTCTGGCGCCGCTACCTCGCCCTCCTCCTCGACGGCTTCCGCACCCAGGCCACCCACCCGCTGCCGGTCCCGCCGATCGGCGAGGAACACCTCGACCGGATGTTCGCGGACCTCTGGGAGGCGGAGCCCCCGCAGGCCTGAGCGAGCGGCCTCCGGGGCACGGCTCTCTCGGCACGGGGTTCCTCGGCGCGGCTTCCATCGATGCGGGGTTCCTCGGCATCAGGGACGCGTACGGAACGGCAAGCTCCGCGTCAGGGCCTCGTCAACGCGCGGCGGCCGCGCGGTCGCGGGGCGCTTTGCTGAGGTACGACGGAGCGCGCGGTCGGGTGGTCCGAGGGTCGGGCCGCTTCGGTCGGTTCGACCGGCTCGGCCGCGGCGAGGGTGCGGCAGAAGAGGCAGGGGCGGGGCATGGCGGACAGCGTGGACGGCGTCGACGGCACGGCGGGCGTGGCCGACGGGGCCGACGTGGCCGGCGGTGCGGACGAGGGCCGGATCGTGGTCGGCCTCAGCGGCTCGCTCGGCAGCCTCGCCGCCCTCCACCACGCCGTCGCCGAGGCCCGGCGCACGGACTCCGAGGTGCTCGCGGTGCTCTGTTGGACCCCGCCGGGCGACGAACTCGGCTACCGCCGCACCCCTTGCCCGCCGGTCATCACCGCCGGTCGCGACGACGCCGTGGCCCGGCTGCGGCAGGCCCTCGACGAGGCCTTCGCCGGCCGGTACGCGGGTGTCCGACTCCGCTGCCAGGCCGTCCGGGGCGACACCGGCCACACCCTGGTGCGGTGCGCCCACCGCCCCGGCGACCTGCTCGTCCTCGGCGCCGGGCGCGAACGCGGCCGCCTCGCCCGGCTGGTGCACCCCTCGGTCACCGCCTACTGCGTCCGGCACGCGACCTGCCCGGTGCTGGCGGTCCCGCACCCTCCGTTGCTCCGGGACCTGCAGACGCTGGAGCACGGGTACCGTCGGTGGGTGCCGGCGGCGCGGAACTGACCGGCGGGTGACGGCGGGTGGATCACGGCCGGTGGATCACAGCGGCCCGCGATCCGCCGCAGCGGCCGGAGCGGGCAGCGGTCCGTGCCGTACCGCCGTCGCCCACTTCGCGGTGGCGGCGGACCAGCCGATCGTCCCGTCCGGCCACGACCGCTCCCCGTGTCACGACAGACCGGCCGTGTCACGACAGGCCGGCCGCCTCGGCGAGGACGGCGGCGGTGCGGCGGCCGGCCTCCAGGGTGTCGGCGGCCGTGGCGGGGAGGCAGCGTCGGGCCTCGGGGCTGAAGACGGTCATCACCACGCCGGCGTGGTCGGTGGGGAGTTCGAGCAGCGCGGCGGTCGGGACGGCAGCGGCCAGCTTACGGGTGTGCTCGACGTCCACGATCTCGTCCGCCGTGCCGTGCACCAGCCAGATCGGGACCGGGGAGGGGCCCGAGGCCAGGTGGTCGAGCGGGGCGTCGCCGGTGGTGACGGCCGGGTCGGTGTACTGCGAGGCGATGCCGACGGCCGCGCCGGGGCGGAGTTCGGCCGGGGTGTCCGGGTGGGTGGCGACCGCGATCGCCTCCCGGCCGCCGAGCGACCAGCCGGCCAGCACGAGGCGCGCCGGATCCCCGCCGAAGGCGGCCGCGGTCCGGCGGGCATGGGCGAGGGAGGCGCGGAGCTCGGCGGCGCCGCCGTCCGCCTGCCGGCAACTCCAGTCCGGGACGAGCACCAGCAGCCCGCGGGCGGCGGCCTCCCGGGCCAACGGGCGCAGCACATCCCGCTCGTTCGGGCCGCTGCCGTGCCAGAGCAGGACGACGGGAGCCGGCCCGGCGGCACCCGTGGTCGGCCGGTGTACGTCCGACAACCGCCCGTCCGCGTACGGAACGACCTCGAATGGTGCGCTGTCCATGAAGGGTTCGCCTCCGATTCGGTGACTGATCACTGAGCTGGTACTGTACTTCCTGTCGCGAGGGAGATGATTCCTCGTCAGGCGTCAG
>NZ_JBVJYK010000007.1:83993-422499 GCF_055600605.1 Kitasatospora sp. NPDC038210
CGCCAGTGGTGCTACCAGAGCACGTCCTACTTTCAGTAGGAAGAGTCCGTGCGACCCGGGCCTGGCGCTCTTGTTCGGATGGGGTCCGGTGCCTTTCAGGGGTGCCGGGCCCCATTCGTGTTTCCCGGGGGTGGGGTTTGTTGGGTGCTTGTTTCCCGGGGTTCCGTATTCGCTCGTCGGGGTGCTAATGTTTCTCCTGTCGCGAGGGAGATGATTCCTCGTCAGGCGTCAGTGGTGCTACCAGAGCACGTCCTACTTTCAGTAGGAAGAGTCCGTGCGACCCGGGCCTGGCGCTCTTGTTCGGATGGGGTCCGGTGCCTTTCAGAGGTGCCGGGCCCCATTCGCGTTTTCCAGGCGGGCCAGTTCCTCGCTGCCGAGGACCAACTCCCCTGCAGCGGCCGAGTCGCGGATCGTCTCGGGGCGGCTGGCGCCGGGGATCGGGATGGTGACCGGGGAGGTGGCCAGCAGCCAGGCGAGGGCGACGCGCTGCGGGCTGGCTCCGCGGTCGGCGGCGACGGCCGCGAATTCCTGGCCGGCCCCGCCGAGTTCGGCGGAGCGGCCGATGCCGCCGAGGGGGCTCCACGGGAGGAAGGCCAGGCCCAGTTCGGTGCACAGGTCCAGCACGGGCTGGTGCTTGCGGACGGCGGGGGAGTACTCGTTCTGGACGGAGACCAGGGCGTCACCGAGGATCTCCCGGGCGAGCCGGACCTGCGCCACGTCGACGTTGGAGATGCCGGCCGCGCGGATCTTGCCCTCCTCGTAGAGCTCCCGGAGGGCGCCGAGCGAGTCGGCGTACGGGACGTTCCGGTCGGGGTGGTGCTGCTGGTAGAGGTCGATCGCCTCGACGCCGAGGCGGCGCAGTGAGCCCTCGCAGGCGCGCTTGAGGTGGGCCGGGTCGCCGTTGACGGTCCAGGTGCCGTCGCCGGGGCGACCGCGGCCGCCCTTGGTGGCGACCATGACCCGGTCGGCGTCCGGGCCGTAGGCGGCGAGGGCCCGGGCGATCAGTTCCTCGTTGTGGCCGTACTCGTCGGCGTGCCAGTGGTACGAGTCGGCGGTGTCGATGAGGGTGACGCCGGCGTCCAGCGCGGCGTGGACGGTGGCGATGGCGCGGGCCTCGTCGGGGCGGTTCTCGACGGAGAGCGGCATCGCGCCGAGGCCGATGGCGCTGGTCCGGACGGTGCCGAGGAGGCGGGTCGTCGTGGTGGTGGTCATGCGGGGAGCTCCTGTCCACGGGTGGCGGCGATCAGGCCGGGCAGCCAGTCGCGGGTGTGTGAGAGGGGGTGGCCGAGCCGGCGGGCCCGGGAGTTGTCCATGCCGTAGTAGCGGTCGAAGGAGAACGGCGAGGCCTGCTGCCCGGGTTCGGGTGCGGCGGTGCGGTACGGGCGGCCGGCGGCGAGTAGGTCGCAGAGGTCGGTGGCGGTCAGTTCGCCGTCCGAGGCGAGGTTGACGGGGCCGGTGAACCGTTCGCCCGCTGCCCAGGCCAGGAAGGCGGCGGCCTCGTCCTCGTGGGTGTAGGAGGAGGGGAGGTTCTCCGGGTGCACCAGTACGGGCAGGCCGGTCTCGATCCGTTCGGTGTAGTGGGCCAGCCGTCCGGTGAAGTCGGCGGTGCCGAGGACGTGTCCGAGCCGGACGGTGACGAACGGGAACGGCGCGCCGCGGGTGAACACGGCCTCCGCCTGGCGCTTGCCCTCGCTGTACGAGGACTCGACGAACTCGGCTTCCTTCCAGGGGAGTTCGAGTCGGACCGGCCATTCGTCAGGGTTGACGGCGGACTCGGCGAGCGGGCGGTCCGCCGGGCGGGGCTCGCCGGTGTCGTAGACCTCGATCGTGGAGGTCATCAGGTAGCGGCCGGTCCGTCCGGCGAAGGCGCGGACGGCGAGTTCGGCCTGTTGCGGGGTGTAGCAGACCTGGTCGATCACCGTGTCGAAGTCCTGCCCGGCGAGTGCGCTGGTCAGCGCCGCCTCGTCCGTACGGTCGGCGACGAGCCGGGTGACACCGGGAGGCGGCGGTGTCGAGCCCCGGTTGAGCACGCTGACCCGGACTCCGGAGTCGCGCAGCCGGGTGACCAACTGCCGTCCGAAGTAGCGGTTTCCCCCGATGACGAGCACGTTTTCCATGCCCACAAGTGTTATGGTGCGGCGCGGTTCGATGAAGGGGTGATCATGGGAGTTCAGGCGCTGCGACCGAAAGACCGACGGCAGTCCGGGGGTTCGGCCGACGATTCGTCGGTGGGCTCCCGGAGCGGCGTCGGCGGGGGTCTGGACGCGGTCGACCTGGGGCTGCTGGAGCTGCTCCAGTCCGACGGGCGGATCACGCTCAGCGAGCTGGGCCGGCGGGTCAACCTCAGCCCGGCCGCGGTCGGCGAGCGGGTGCGCCGGCTGGAGGCGAGCGGCACGATCACCGGCTACGCGGCCCTGGTCGCGCCGGAGCGGCTGGGCTACGGCATCCGCGCCTTCGTCCGGGTCTCGCCGCACGCCCGGATGACGGTGAAGTACCTGCGCAGTCAGGATCTGCTGAGCCGGCCGGAGGTGCTGGAGGTGCACCACGTGATCGGCGAGGACTGCTGGGTGTTCAAGGTCGCCGCCCGGGACACCGCCCACCTGGAGGAGCTGATCGAGGCGATCGCGGTGCTCGGCCGGACGACCACTTCGGTGATCCTCTCGTCGCCGGTGGACCAGCGGGCGCTGCTGCCTTCGGACTGACGGAGCGCCGGAGGGCCCGCGTCAACGCGAGCGAGGGCGTACGTGTGAACGCGAGCGGGGACGTACGCGGGAACGCGCTCCGGAACACACGCGGGAACGCGCGCGAGGACGCGTTCACGATGGCTGCCGGTCGGAGCCCAGCTCGCGCGAGATCCGCAGGCCGACCTGCGCCACGACCGGCCCGAGCGCCCGCACCCGGGCGGCCGTCATCCGGGAGGTGAGCCCGGAGACGGAGAGCGCCGCCGTCACCTCCCCGGTGTGGTCGAAGATCGGCGCGGCGACGCACCGCACCTCGGGCTCGTTCTCCCGGTCGTCGATGGAGTAGCCGCGGGCGCGGATCCGGGCGAGGTCGGCGCGCAGCCGGCTCTCGTCCGAGATGGTCCAGGCGGTCACTGGGCGCAGGCCGGCCGTGACCACCTCGGTGACGGCCTCCTCCGGCAGCCAGGCGAGGATCGCCTTTCCGGTGGCGGTGCAGTAGGCCGGGGCCCGGCTGCCGACCCGGGAGGCCATCCGGACGTTGGTCTCGTCCTCGACCTTGTCCAGGTAGACGATCCCGGGGGCCTGCCAGACCGTCAGGTGGACGGTCTCGCCGGCCTCGCGCTGGAGCCGGCGCAGGTGTTCGGCGGCGACGCTGCGCAGGTCGAGGGTGGTCAGGTAGGCCTGGCCGAGCCGCAGGGAGCCGTGGCCGAGCCGGAACCAGCCGGTCTCGCGGTCGCGGTCGAGCAGGTGCTCGTCCAGCAGCGGACCGGCCAGTCGCAGCACGGTGCTCTTGTTGAGGCCGAGGGCTTCGGCGAGTTGGGCCAGCGGCACGCCGCGCCCGTCGCCGTGGTCGCGGACGTGGCCGAGGACGGCGAGCGCGCGGCGCAGCGAGGAGGACTGGTTGCGTTCGGTCGCGGGCTTCCTGGGTGCCGTCTCCGTCATGGGGTCGTGTCCCTGCTGGTGTGTTCCCTGGTGGGTTCTGCCGTCGCTCCTCCGCCATGCGTCGGCGGTGCCGTCGGCCGTGGTGGTGGTCAGAACGTACCCGTTCGCGGTCGGAACGCCGCATCCTCGACACAACGTTGTGCAGTGCAAAACTTTCGCCGACCCCCTCTTGTTGGCGCCGATCGCCCGCGCCTAACGTCCCTGCCATCGAGCAGGCGACGTCGCCCCACCCGAGCGCTGCGCCCTGCCCCACCCCCACCACTTCACCCACCATCGGCCCCGGTCAGGGCCTGCTTCGACGTGCCCGCCCCGCGGTCAGCGGTCCGCGGCGGCGCACGTCCCGGCGGCAGCTGTCGGGAGGGGAGGTCTCCACCATGCGACTCACCGGACGGACCGCAGTGGCCGCCGTGCTCGCCGCCGGTTGCCTGGCCGCCACCGCCTGCGCGCCGGGCACCGCCTCGTCGGCGGGCGACCGGGCGGGCGACGACCGGACGGGCACGCTGCAGGTCTGGCTGTACAACGAGGCGGGCAACGCGGCCAAGGAGGCCGTGATCGCCAAGGCGGTCGGCGAGTTCCAGTCCTCCCACCAGGGCGTCACCGTGAACGTGAGCTACATCGACACCGACGCCTCGGCCCGCGCCGCCAAGATGAAGGGCGCCTTCAACGACCCCGGCAGCGCCCCCGACCTGGTCGAGTTCGGCAACACCGACCTGCCCGGTTACGTCGCCGCCGGCGGTCTCGCCGAGATCGGCGCCGAGCTGGACCGGTGGAAGGACCGGGGCGACCTCGACCCGGCCATCGCCAGGACCGCCGTGGTGGACGGCAGGGCCTACGGCCTGCCGTGGTGGGTCGGTGTCCGGGCGCTGTACTACCGCACCGACCTGTTCACCGAGGCCGGGCTCACCCCGCCGACCTCCTACGCCGAACTGGTCGCCGCCGCCCGGAAGATCCACGCCGCGCACCCGGACACCTTCGGCATCGCGGTCGGCGGCAAGTACACCTTCGGCGCGTTGCCCTTCGTCTGGGACGCGGGCGGCGACATCGCCGCCAAGGACGGCACCGCCTTCAAGGCGGCCATCGGCTCGCCCGCCTCGCAGGCCGGGATCAAGCGCTACACCGACCTGTTCGGCGCCGACGGCTGCCCCGCGCAGCAGTGCGCGGACCTGACCGGCGGCAAGACCGTCGACCTGTTCGCGGCCGGGAAGTCGGCGATGGCGATCCTGCTCAACTCCAACCGCGGCAAGGTGGACGCGGGCGCGGCCAAGGGGAAGTACGGCGTGGTGCCGCTGCCCGGCGAGAAGGCCGGATCCATCGCCCCCGCCTTCGCCGGCGGCAACAACCTGGGCGTCATGAAGGCGGCCAGGCACCGCACGCTCGCCGTCGAGTTCGCCGAACTGCTGGCGAGTCCGGCCTACCAGGAGCAGATGTACGACGCGATGGGCAACCTGCCGACGCTGACGTCCGTCAGCGGCAGGGTCGCGGCCAAGGACGCGTTCCTGAAGCCGTTCACCGACACCATCGCGGCCGGCACCAGGTTCGTGCCGCTGGACCGGGCGTGGGCGCAGATCGACGCCCAGTCGGTGATCCCGACGCTGCTCCAGCAGGTCGTCACCGGCAAGGCGGACGTGGCCAGGGCCTCCGCCGACGCAGCGGCGCAGATCGACTCGGCCTTCGCCGGGCACTGACAGCCGCGCTGACGGCCGCGCCGGCGGCCGCGCATCGGCAGCCGAGCCGTGGCAGCCGCGTACTGACGGCCACCGCCCTGACAGCCGCGCCTTGACGGTCCCCCTACCGGTTCGTCACAGAGAGCAGGTCCGCACGTGTCCGCATCCACCACGACCGCGCCGCCGGTTCCGCCCTCCCCGCAGCGGCGGCGTGGGAGCAGAGCGTCGGCGGCACCCCCGGGTGGCCGGCGCCGCAGGCCCCCGTTGCTGCTGCTCCTGCCGGCCGCGGTCATCCTGATCCCGCTGGTCGGCTACCCGGTCTACCAGCTCGGGCTGCTGTCCGTCCTGGACTTCGGGCAGCCCCAGGCGTCCGGCGGCGCACCGACCTCCTTCGTCGGCCTCGGCAACTACACGCAGATCCTGGCGGACGACCAGTTCTGGTCGGTGCTGCTGCAGACGGTCGGCTTCGCCGCGTTCTGCGTGCTCGCCACCCTGGCCGTCGGCGCCGCCCTCGCGGTGCTGCTCACCAGGGTCGGCCGGTGGCCGCGGCTGGTGCTGACCACCGCGGCGATGGCCGCCTGGGCGGCGCCGGCGATGACCGGCTCGACGGTGTGGAGCTTCCTGTTCGACACCAACCTGGGCCTGGTCAACCACACCCTGGAACGGATCGGGCTCTCGGGCTTCCACGAGTTCAACTGGTTCTACGACAAGTGGACGGCGTTCCTGGTCGTCGGGGCCGTGGTGGTGTGGCACTCCTTCCCGTTCGTGATGGTCACCCTCTACGCGGGCATCCGCGCCATCCCGGAGGAGGTGCTGGAGGCGGCCGCGCTGGACGGCGCCAACACCTGGACCACCTTCCGCCGGGTCACCGCGCCGATGCTGCGGCCGATCCTGACGATCGTGGTGATCCAGTCGGTGATCTGGGACTTCAAGGTCTTCACCCAGATCTACGTCATGACGGAGGGCGGCGGCATCGCCGGCCAGAACCTGGTGCTCAACGTGTACGCCTACCAGAAGGCGTTCGCCTCCTCGCAGTACGGGCTGGGCGCGGCGATCGGCGTGATCATGCTGCTGATCCTGGTGGTCCCGACGGTCCTCTACATCCGCAGCCTGCGACGGACGGGGAACGAACTGTGAACTCCCTTCGCAACGCCCGCAGCCGGTGGCGGCTCGGCGCTGACGCGGCCGCCGTCCTGCTGGCCGTCGTCACCGCCTTCCCGATCTTCTGGATGGTGCTCTCGGCCTTCAAGCCCAAGGGCGAGGTGCAGTCGCTGGACCCGAGGCCGTGGACCGCCCACCCCACGCTGCAGAGCTTCCGCCAGGTGCTCGGCGTGGACGGCTTCGGCCGGTACTTCGCGAACAGCCTGGTGGTGGCGCTGTCGGTGGTGGTGCTCTCGGCGGTCGTGGTGTTCCTGGCTGCGGTGGCCGTGACCCGCTTCAGGTTCAGGTTCCGCACCACCGTCATGGTGATGTTCCTGATCGCCCAGATGATCCCGGTCGAGGCGCTGACCATCCCGCTGTTCTTCATGTTCCGGGACGCCGGGCGGTTCGTCCCCGGCATCGGGCTGAACACCCTGGCCTCGCTGGTCCTGGTGCAGTTGGCGTTCTCCCTGCCGTTCGGGATCTGGATGATGCGCGGGTTCGTCGCCGCCGTTCCGGTCTCGATCGAGGAGGCCGCGCAGATCGACGGCGCCGGCCGCGCCCGCATCCTGTGGCGGATCCTGCTGCCGCTGGTGGCCCCGGGCCTCGCCGCGACCAGCGTGTTCTCCTTCATCACGGCGTGGAACGACTTCGTCTTCGCCAAGACGTTCATCATCAGCGCCACGCGGAACCAGACGCTGCCGTCGGCGCTGCTGGTCTTCTTCAAGCCGGACGAGAACGACTGGGGCGGCATCATGGCGGCGTCCACGCTGATGACCGTGCCGGTGCTGGTCTTCTTCGTCGCGGTGCAGCGGAGGCTGGTGTCGGGGCTGGCGGGGGCGGTGAAGGACTGATGCGCGGTGAGGGACGGGCGGGCGTGGTGACCTGACCGGCGGGGGTGACGGGCGGCGGGCTCAGCCCTCCCGGTGGACGAACGCGTACGCCTCGCGGGCGAGTCGGGACCAGGACAGCGGGGAAGCCGGGTCGAGGGCGAGCCACTCGCGCATCGGGCGGCCCTTGCCCGCGTCGAAGTTCGTGCCCTCGCCCGCCGCGACCAACTCCTCCACCCGGGGCCGCGGCAGCTTGAGGACCAGGCGGCCGGAGGACAGCATCGCGAAGATGTGACCGTCCGCCTTGAGGGCGTCGGAGCCGAAGCGGCGGCCCGGACCCGGCGTGGTGACACCGGGGAGGCCGGCCGTCTCCCGGACCAGGGCGGCGAAGCGGTGCTCGGGGTCGAGCTGGTCACCGGTCATCTCAGGCCGCCTCCGCGGACTCGTGGGAAGGCACGGAGACCAGGACGAACACCGCGTCGGCGTCGTCCCGGACCAGCGCGGCGCGGCCGTACGGCGTCGGCTCGGGTCCGGTGAGGACGGCTCCGCCGAGGTCGCGCAGCCGGTCGGCCGCGCGGTCGGTGTCGGCGGTGCCGAACTGGGCCAGCCAGCGTGCCCCGGTGGCGGTCGGGTCGGTCAGGTCAGCCGGGTCAGCCGGGTCGGCCGGGTCCGCGCCGGCGGCGGACGGGCCGATGCTGCAGGCCGGGTGGCCGGCGGCCCGGGCGAGGGTGTGGCCCGCCTTCGGCCGGTCGTAGGTGTAGCCGAAGACGCGGCGGTAGAAGGCGCGTGCGGTGTCGGGGTCGGGGGAGAGGTGCTCGTTCCAGGCGAGGGTGCCGGGCTCGTCCACCAGGGCGGCGCCCTCGATGGCGCCCGCCTGCCAGAGGCCGAAGACCGCACCGAGCGGGTCCATGGCCAGTGCGGCCCGGCCCTGGTCGGGCACCTCGTACGGCTCACGGACGATCCGGCCGTCGGCGGCGCGGACGAGCGCGGTGGTGCGGTGCAGGTCGGCGCAGGCGAGGTGGGTGGTCCAGGCGGCGCTCCGGGCCCGGTCAGGGGCCTGTCCGACGGCCGCGACCTGGGCACCGTACCGGGTGGCGACCGACTCGGCGGGGCCGGTCGGGACGAACTCCCAGTCGAACAGCGCGCCGTAGAAGCGCTGCGCGCTCGCGGCGTCCGGCGTCGTCAGGACGACCCAGCACGGGACGCCCTCGCGGTACTTGCCCGCCTTCGGCATGCCGCCCTCCTGGTGCCACCGGTCCCACTGGTCAGCGTCCGCGCCGGGCAGGTGCGCGGCAACCGGAGGCGGACGGCGCCCGCGTCGGGGCGGACGGGCCGGGGGCTCAGGTGGACGGACGGTGGCCGGGCCGACCGGGGGCTCAGGAGACGCCGTGCGGCCGGAACTGGATGCTGATCCGCGGGCCCACCGGGCGGGCGGTCTTGGGGATCGCGTGCTCCCAGGTGCGCTGGCAGGAGCCGCCCATCACCACCAGGTCGCCGTGGCCGAGCGGGCGCCGGACGACCGTCGAGCCGCCGTACCGGGGCCGCAGTGCCAGGACGCGCGGTTCGCCGACGGACAGGATCGCCACCATGGTGTCCTCGCGGGCGCCGCGCCCGATCCGGTCGCCGTGCCAGGCCACGCTGTCCCGGCCGTCCCGGTAGTAGCAGAGCCCGAGGGTGCGGAACGGCTCGCCCAGTTCGTCGGCGTAGTGCCGGCTCAGTGCTGCCCGGGCCTGTCCGAGCACCGGGTGCGGCGGCTCGGCGTCCGCCGGGTACGAGGCCAGCAGGCGGGGGACGTCCACCATCCGCTCGTACATCTCGCGGCGCTCGGCCCGCCAGGGCACGGTTGCGGCCAGCCGTTCGAACAGCTCGTCCGCGCCGTGCAGCCAGCCCGGCAGCACGTCCAGCCAGGCGCCGTCGCCGAGCACCTGCCGCCGCAGGCCGTCGAGCGGGCCGAGGCGGACGCCCTCGCGGTCCGCGTCGTCGAACAGCGAGGGCTGGAGGGGGACGGTGCCGTGCATGGGGTCAGCGTACGCCTTCATTCGAACAAATGCTCGAACAGATGGTTCCGGCGATCGGCTCGGGCCGTCGCTCCGGGTCGTAGCCTGCGGGTATGGCGATCAACGGCTTCGGGGTGACCGAGTTCCAGCTGGTCCTGCTGCGCCGGATGGCGGACTTCCGGCCGGGCTCGGTCGAGGACGCGGTGCGGCGGCTGGGCGCCGACCGGGCCTCGATGCGGGAGGCGAACAAGCGGTGGCAGGCGATGGTCCGGGCGCCCCGGTTCCCGCGCGGCGCAGCCCGCCACGCCGCCGTGCTCGGGCCGGCGGAGGCGAGCGTGCCGCGCCGGATCGGGGACCTCGCGTGCACCGCGCGGCAGTGGATGCTGCCGCTCTGGCCGGAGCTGCGCTTCGAGGTCCTGCTCGGGCCGGCGGAGATCGGCTCACCGGTGCTGAACGAGTGGCTGGTGCGGGCGCCCGGCGTCCCGGCGCCCGAGCTGCGCACGGTGGCCGATCTGGTGCCGTGGGGCTGTGTGGTGGGGGACGTCGGAGCCGCGTTCCTGACGGCCGTACCGCGGGAGGGGAGTGCGCCGACCAGGTTTCGCCTGGACTTCGAGGCTCCGGACGCCGCCGGGCGGGTGGGGGCGTGGACGGCGGACTTCACCTGGGGGCTGCTCCAGGAGGTCCGGCGGGAGGAGGGCGGGCCCGCAGAGTTTGCCGAGCCTTCCGAATGATGCAAGGCGACATTCAGTTAATGCCTTCGATTTGCAGGCAAGCCCGAAAGCATGGCAGCATAATCGCAGACACTGTTGAGGCTTGACATCGGAAAGTGAAGGATCATGTCGGACGGCGCCCGCGTCATCGTCGGAGTCAACGGCTCGCTGCACAGCCTGACCGCCCTGCACCGAGCGGCGGAGGAGGCCCGGATCCGGCAGGCCGTGCTGGTCCCGGTGCTCGCCTGGACGCCGGTCGGCGGCGAGCGCAACTACCGCGCGCGGCCGTGCCCGCCGCTGCTGCGCGCCTGGCAGGACCTCGCCGACGCCCGGATGGGCGCCGTGCTGGAACAGGCCTTCGGCGGGCTCCCGATCGGCGTGCCGGTGCGCCCGCTGGTCGTGCGCGGCGAGGCCGGTGCGGTGCTGACCGAGCTGGCCGACCGCCCGGGCGACCTCCTGGTGATCAGCACCGGCGGGCAGGACGGCCTGCGGGCCCGGCTGCGCCGCATGACGGGGCGCTCGGTCGCCCGCCACTGCCTGGAGCAGGCGCGCTGCGGCGTGCTCGTCGTCCCGCCGTCCACGCTGCACGAGGACCTGCGCGCGCTGCACCGCGGCATCGACCTGCGGGAGCTGGTCGCCGCCTGACGGGTAGTCAGGACATGTGAACCGAAAGGCCGTTGACCACCGTACGGGTCGGCCGCAGGTCGCGCAGCGCCTCCACCGGGCAGTCCAGCGGGTCGAGCGGCCACACCGTGAGGTCGGCGAACGCCCCCGGTCGCAGGCTGCCGCGCACGGCGCTCTCGCCGGTCAGCCGGGCGGCGTTCACGGTGTGCAGCACGACCGCCTCCGACCGGTCGATCGCGTGCTCCGGGCCGACGATCCCGGCCGTGGTGCCCCGGGTCGTCATGCCCCACACCGAGACCATGGCGCCGTACGGGCCGACCGGGAAGTCCGAGCCGCCGGTGAGCAGCGCGCCCTCGTCCAGCCACTCGCGCAGCGGGAAGAGCGCGGCCGTGCGCTCCTCGCCCCAGGCCCGCTGCTGGGTGAGCGCGCCGTCGTGCAGCAGCGGGTGCTGGACGGTCACCGGAATGCCGAGCGCGATCGCCCTGGCCCGCTGGTCGGGGCGGGCCAGGCCGCCGTGCTCGACCACCAGCGTGCCGGGCGGCAGGCCGGGGTGGCGCTTGAGCACCCGCTCGAAGACGTCCAGCAGCACGCGCAGACCGCGGTCGCCCCAGGCGTGCACGCCGGCCCGCCAACCGCGCTCGACCACCCGGTCCACCGCCGCGAGCAGCTCGTCCGGTTCCCAGAGCAGCCGGCCGTGGTAGCAGGGCTGGCCCTGGTACGGCTCCTCCATCGCGCCCGCCTCGAAGCCGCCGTCGATGCCGAACTTGACGCCCCAGAGCCGGAGTCGGTCGTCGTCACGGCCGTCCGCGCGCCAGGCGTCCATCCGCTCCAGCAGCGTGTCGACCTGCTCGGGCGTCCGGGCGGCGAAGCCGGAGACCAGCGCCCGCATCCGGACGGCGAGGGCGCCCTCGGCCCGGGCCGCGTCCAGCACGTCGAGGTCCTCGACCGGGACGAGGCAGTCGCGGACGGTGCCGATCCCGGTGGCGGCGTAGTCCGCGGAGGCCGCGCGCAGGCCGTCGATCCGCTCGGCGAGGGTGGGGCTCGGCAGCACCGGCTCGACCAGCTCGATCGCCCGGTTGATCAGCCGACCGGTGAGCCGGCCCTGCTCGTCGCGCTCGATCACGCCGCCGGGCGGGGCCTCGGTGACCTCGGTGATCCCGGCCAGCCGCAGCGCCGCCGAGTTGAGCACCATGTTGTACGCGCCGCGGCGCACCAGCACCGGGTGCTCGGCGGTGGCGCCGTCCAACTCGCCGGTGGTGGGCATCCGTTGCTCGGCCAGCAGCACCTCCTGCCAGTTCACCGTGGTGTGGATCCACTGCCCGGCGGGGGTGCGGGCGGCGCGCTCGCGGATCAGGTCGAGGAATCCGGCCAGGTCACGGGCCCGGTGCACGGGCACCCCGTGGACGCTCTGGGCGGCCAGGATCAGATGGGTGTGGGTGTCGTCGAAGGCGGGCAGCACGGTCGAGCCCGGGGCGTCCACGACCTCGGTGGCCGGCCCGATCAGGGCGTCCAGGCCGTCGGGGGCGGGGGAGAGCGCGGTGATCCGTCCGTCGGTCACGGCGATCGCGCGCCGCGGCGGCTCGCCGGGGACGAGGGTGTGCACGGCGGCGGCCCGGATCAGCAGGTCGGCGGGGGGCTGGGGGGTCATGACGGCTCCTGGGGGTGGGACAGACCGGTGACCTTCTCGACGTACCGCAGGCTGGGCTCGGCGAGCAGTCCGTGCAACTCGGCGAAGACCGCCCGGGCCGGGACGGCGTTCCAGTCGGCGGGCAGCAGTTGGGCGGGCAGCCCGGGGTCGAGGTAGGGCAGGCGGCGCCACTGGGTGAGCATCGGGACGTAGGCGCGGAACGCCTCGGCCGGGTCGATCCGGGGCTGGTCGCCCGGTTCCGGTGCCCGCGGTGGGCCGTCTGTCTCCGGTGTCGCTGGCGGGCCGTCTGCTCCCGCTGCCCGCGGCGGGTCCGGCTCGCGCAGGTCCTCGGCCACCGGGCGCCAGGCGTCGGTGAAGGCCGCGTACTGCGCCTCGATCGCCGGGAGGTCCCACCAACCCGCCACCGCCGTCCGGAGATCGGCGAAGCCGGCGTACTCGGCGGACAGGAAGAGGTGGACGTAGGCGCCCAGCCCGAGGCGCTCCAGCAGGCGGCGGGCGTCCGGCAGCAGCCGGGCGGGGGCCAGCCAGACGCCGGGGGCGGCGTTGCCGAAGCCGAGCCAGCTCAGCCGGGAGCGCAGTTGGTGGCGGTGGGCGCGCTCGGACTCGGGCACCGAGAAGACCGCCACCACCCACCCGTCGGCGAGCTCGGCGGGCTCCAGGCTGCGGAAGATCCGGCGGTCGCCCTCCTCGAACACCGGCTCCATCGCGGGGGCGAGCCGGTAGCCGGTGCCCGCGCGGCGTTCCTGGTGGAGGGTGCCGGCCTTCTTCAGCCGGGACATCGCCGAGCGGACCGCCGGGCCGTCGACGTCCAGCTCGGCCATCAGCGCGATCAGGTCGGCGATGGATATCCAGCCGCCCAGGCGGCGGACGAACTCGCCGTAGACGGTGTGGATCAGGGAACTCGGCCGGGGCGTGGTCTCCGACATGCGTGGGCGCTCCTCCCCGGCGATCGGCGGTGACCGGGCCACCGGGTGGCGACCCGGTGACCGGTGGTGATCATAGCGTCGGTCCCCGCCGGTTCAGACCTCCGCGTAGGCGCCGGAGAGCAGCTGCCCGGCCCCCGGGGCGAAGGCGGGCAGGCCGAGGGCGCGGAGCAGTTGGTGGGCGGTGCAGATCGCGGCCGACACCACCGGTTTGCCCAGCTGCTGCTCGGCCTCCTCGACGGCGGACAGCGAGGGCATCTGCACGCATGCGGAGAGCACCACGGCGTCCGCCCCGGAGTGTGCGAGGCCGCGGGCGATCGCGGGCAGCCGGGCCGGGTCGTGGGCGGCCACGTCGAGGTTGTCGGCGATCTCCAGGGCGGCGTGGTCGAGCACCTCGATGTCCTCCTCGGCGAGGTAGTCGACCACCGTCCGGGCCAGCGGCCGCAGGTACGGGGTGACCATCGCGACCTTCGCCGCGCCGAGCGTCCGCAGCCCGGCGACCAGGGCCCCTGCGCTGGTGACCACGGGGGCCGGCGCGCCGTTCTCCACGGTGCGCCGGTGCAGTCGCCGTTCGGCCTCGCGGTGGTAGCCGGGGCCGGTGGCCATCACGGCGACGAGGCAGGCGTAGCCGATCACGTCCACCCGGGCGTCCGAGAGCTCGGCGGCGCAGCGGTCGGACTCGCCGTCCATGGCGCGCAGTTGCTCGGGGGTGACCCTGGTCATCCGCATCCGGCTGGAGTGGAAGGTGAACCGTTCGGGGGCGACCGCCTCGCGAGCCCGCAGCAGGGCGGGGACCTCGGTCTCCATGGTGACGTTGGAGCTCGGGACGATCTGGCCGATCCGGTACGTCGACATCGCGGGAAGGGTCCTTTCGGGCGACGGAACCGTGCGGGGGCGCGGGCTCGGTGGACCGGGCTGCGCAGCGGGTGGGCTCAGCGGGCGTCGATCACGGGGTTGGCGAGCGTGCCGATCCGCTCGATGGTCGCCTCGACCAGGTCGCCGGGCTGCAGGAACTGCGGCGGGACCATACCGGCGCCGACGCCCGACGGGGAGCCGGTGGCGATCACGTCGCCCGGTTCCAGGGTGACGCCGGAGGAGATGTCGGCGATCAGCCGGGCGATGCCGAACAGCATGTGGCGGGTGTTGGAGTCCTGCCGCAGCTCGCCGTTGACCCTCAGCGAGAGGTCGAGCCGCTGCGGGTCGGGGATCTCGTCGGCGGTCACCACGACCGGGCCGAAGGGCGCGTAGCTGTCCTGGCCCTTGGAGAAGAACCACTGGCCGGAGCGGCGTTGGTCGCGGGCGCTGACGTCGTTGACGATGCTGTAGCCGAACACGTGCCGCAGGGCGTCCCGTTCGTCGACCTGGAAGGCGGGTGCGCCGATCACCACGGCGAGTTCGCACTCCCAGTCGAGCTGCTTGGTGAGGTTCGCGTTGTGCCGGATCGGCTGGCCGGGCCCGGTGACGGCGGTCGACGGCTTGCCGAACAGCACCGGGCGGTCGGGCAGTTCGCGGTCGGTGTCCAGGGTGCGGTGGGACTCGGCCACGTGCTCCACGTAGTTGAGGCCGACCCCGACGATCTTTCCGGGGCGCAGCGGTGCCCGCAGCGACACCCCGGCGAGCGGCCGGGTGTCCGGCGACCCGGCGACCAGTCGGCGTGCGGTGGCGAGCGCCGGCTCTCCGGCGCGGATCAGCCCGAGGAGGCTGTCCGGCAGTCGTTCCCCGGCGGCGCCGGCGAGGGCGGTGAGGTCGGCGACCCGCTCCCCGGCGAGCAGCGCGCCGAGGCGCGGGGTGTCGTCGCCGTCCGCGAGGTAGGTCAACAGGTGCATGGTGGCGGGTCTCCTGGTCAGGCGGGGGTGGTGGTGGGCTGGTGCCCGTCGTGCTCCGGGTAGGCCTCCTCGCGGTACAGGCCGAGCGAGTGCATCACCGGGAAGTCGTTGAAGGAGAACAGGCAGGCGTCCTCGCCCTGGTCGAGGTTCGCGTGTTCGTGCCAGGCCCAGGACGGGACGACGAAGACGTCCCCCTGCTGCCACGCGAAGCGCTGCCCGGCGATCAGCGAGACGCCGCGCCCCTTGGCGGCCGTGTAGACGACCGAGCCGGTGTGGCGGTGGGCGCGGGTGGCCTGGCCCGGGCGCAGCAGCTGCAGGTGGGCGGCCATGGTCGGCATCACCGAGCCGCCGGTGGCGGGGTTGGTGTACTCCATGATGACGCCGTCGTACGGCGATCCCTCGGCGGCGCGGGCGAGTTGGCACAGTGCGTGGTAGCTGGGCTCCCAGGGCCAGCCGAGCAGCGGCGAGTACGGCCGGGTCCACTTCTCGACGCCGTACGGCAGCAGGTTGCCGCCGTGGCTGAGCAGCGAGGAGTTCACCACCGGGCCGGGGCGCTGGTACAGCTCAGGGTGGACCTCGTAGAAGTTGGCGTCGAGGGTGTTGACCAGCGGGATGTCCAGGCCGTCCTGCCAGATCACCGGGGCGTCGTCGGACTCGTTGCCGTGCTCGTGCCAGGTGTTGTTGGGGGTGATCGCGAAGTCGCGCGGGCCGACCTTGAGCTTCTGGCCGTCCACGATCGTCCAGGCGCCGGTGCCCTCGTGGACGAAGCGCAGTGCGGAGGCCTGGTGGCGGTGCGCGGTCATCGCCTCGCCGGGGCCCATGATCTGCAGGCCGGTGTACAACAGGCCGACGGCGGCGCTCAGTTCGCGGCGGCCGGGGTTCACCAGCATCACCACCCGGCGGCCGGCGTCGTCGGCCTTGACCAACGGGAGCGCCTTGTGGACCAGCGGGCGCAGGTCCGCGTAGCGCCAGAGCGCCGGGACGGACTTCGGCTGTGGGTACCAGGGCTCGATCTCGTTCGCCACCGTCCACAGCGCACCGGCCTCGTGCTTGGCCAACTCCTCGTAGTAGGCTAGGAGTTCCGGGCTGTCCGTGACGCGGGCCCGGCCGATCCGGTCGTCGCTGAGGTCATTGTCGAGGTCATTGCCAAGGGTGGTGCCGAGGTCGTCGCCGTCCTCGCGGCCGTTGCCGCGGGCACGATCGTCCTGACCGGTCATGACTCCTCCTCCTCGGGGAACACCAGGGGCCGCAGCGGTCGGTCGTTCACGTGCAGCCGGAAGACGTCGAAGCGGTTGTAGTGGCCGACGATGTCGTGCATCTGCTTGGGCTGGATGCAGCGGCCGAGGTCGATCTCGGCGTGGACGATGCCCTCCTCGTCGACCAGGGGTTCGGTGACGGCGCGCCCGTCGGGGCCGAAGATCCCGGACAGCGCGCTGCGCGGGCGGGCGAGCTGCTTGCGGACCTGCTGGTCCTCTCCGGCGATCAGGTCCACGATCTCGGGCGAGATGGTGGAGCAGGAGACCACGGTGAACAGCTTGCCCTCGAAGCAGTGCGCCGCGGCGCGCACCGCGATCGCCTCCGCCATGTCGTAGTCCTCGGGGCCGACCGGCAGGGCGATGTAGCTGGCGGCGTGGACGAGTTCGCCCTGGGCCAGCAGGGTGAAGCGGGCCAGGGTGTTGGTGTTCTCGCCGCAGGCGAGCGCGCCGAGCGGGCCGACGGCGGTGCGGTGCACCTTCAGGGTGCTGCCGTCGCCCTGGGTCCAGGTCAGCTTCTCGGCCCAGGTAGGCACCAACTTGCGGTGGACGCTGAGCAGTTCGCCGTCCGAGTCGATGATCAGCAGGGTGTTGTACAGCACGCCGAGGCTGTGCCGGCCGCGCTCGTTGACGCCGATCACCAGCACCACGCCGGCCTGTCGGGCGGCGGCGCGCAGGGTGTCGACGTACGGGCCGGGGACGTCCACGGCGGCGCGGTACAGGCGCTCGTACCAGGGCGAGCCCTGCACCGGGGTCATCGTCCAGTTCCAGTACGGGTAGCCGGCCACGAAGACCTCGGGGAACACCACCAGTTCGGCGCCGCGACCGGCCGCCTCCTGGATCAGTGCGACGGCCTTGTCGACGGTGGCGGCCGGGTCCAGGTAGACGGGGGCGGCCTGGACGGCGGCGGCGGTGAAGCGGGGCAGACGGAGCACGGGTCCTCCTCACTCCTCGGGCGGGGTCGGCCGCCAACGGCGGTGGACGGGGGCGGGCGGCTCGCGCAGCAGGTGCAGCCGCGGAGCGACCCGGTCGGCGCCCGGGCCGGGCGGCTTGCGGCTGCCCGCCCGCCAGGGCTCGGGCCAGCGGGCGCCCGGCCCGGTGTAGCCCTGGTCCGCGGCGGCGTGCAGCGTCCAGAGCGGGTCGTGCAGCTGGGCCCGGCCGACCGCGACCAGGTCGGCCCGCCCGGCCAGCAGGACGGAGTCGGCGTCGTCGGGCCCGGAGATCGCACCGACCGCGATGGTCGGCAGGCCGGTGGCGGAGCGGACCAGCTCGGCGAACGGCGTCTGGTAGCCGCGCCCGTACGGCGGGCGCTGGTGCGCCACGACCTCGCCGGTGGAGACGTCCAACGCGTCCGCCCCGGCCTCGGCCAGCGCGCGGCAGATCGCCGCGGCCTCGGCCTCGGTGGTGCCGCCGGGCGCCCAGTCGCTCGCCGAGATCCGGACCAGCAGCGGCCGGCCGGCCGGCCAGGCGGCGCGCACCGCGTCGAGCACCTCCAGCGGAAGCCGGAGCCGCCCGGCGAGCGGGCCGCCGTAGTGGTCGGTGCGGTGGTTGGTGAGCGGGGACAGGAAGGAGGAGACCAGGTGCCCGTGGCCGAACTGCAGCTCCAGCACGTCGAAACCGGCACGTGCCGCGCGTTCGGCGGCCGCGGCGAAGTCCGCCGTGACGGCGGCCAGGTGGACCTCGTTGGCCTCGTGCGGCACCTGGCTGTCGGCGTCCCAGGGGATCGGCGAGGCGGACAGCAGCGGCCAGCCCCCGGCGAGCGGGCGCCCGATGCCGTCCGGCCCGGGCACGGCGGTGGCGCCCCGCCGGCCGGCGTGGGTCAGCTGGATGCCGAGCGGGGTGTCGCTCACCGCCCGCACGGCCTCGACGAGTTCGCGCCAGGCGGCCTCCTGGCGGTCGCTCCACAGGCCCGGGCAGCGGTCGGTGGCCCGGCCCTCGGGGGCCACCGCGGCCATCCCGGCGAGGACCAGCCCCGCGCCGCCGAGCGCGTGCCCGGTCAGCTGGGCCCGGTCGAAGGCACTGGGCAGCGCGTCCGGGGAGGTGAAGGTCGCGAGCGGCGGGACCACGACGCGGTTGTGCAGCTCCAGCGCGCCGAGCTTCAGCGGCCGGAACATCGGCGGCACCCCGGGCGAGCCGCCGAAGGCGGTGTCCACCGCGTCCACGAAGGCGGGGTCGCGGGCCCGGAGGTTGCCGTAGGTGACCCGGCGGCTGCGGGTGAGCAGGTTGAAGGCGAACCGGTCGACGTCCTGCCCGGTGCGCCGCTCGACGGTCTCGAACCACTCCAGGCTGGCCTGTGCGGCGCGCTGGGTGGATTCCACCACCGGGCGCCGCTCGGCCTCGTAGGCGGCCGACGCCTCGTCCGGGGTGGGCTGTTCGCTGAGTGCGGCGGCCAGGGCGAGGGCGTCCTCCAGGGCCAGCTTGGTGCCCGAGCCGATCGAGAAGTGCGCGGAGTGCGCGGCGTCGCCGAGCAGCACCACGTTGCGGTGGCGCCAGCTCGCGTTCCGCACGGTGGTGAAGCGGATCCAGCGGGAGGCGTTGGGGATCAGCCGGTGGCCGTCGAGGTGGTCGGCGAGCAGCTCCGCGCAGCGCCGCACGCTCCGCTCGTCGCTCTCGCCGCGCGCGAACTCCCGTGCGGCGAGGGCCTCGAAACCGGCGCGGCGCCAGGCGTCCTCGGCGATCTCGACGATGAAGGTGGAGCGGGTGGCGCTGTACGGGTAGGCGTGCACCTGCAGCACGCCGAAGTCGTGGCGCTCGACGATGAAGGTGAAGGCCTCGAACACCTTGTCGGTGGCGAGCCAGATGTAGCGGCAGTGCCGTTCGTCGAGTTCGGGGCGGAAGGCCTGCGGGTACGCCGCCCGGGTGCCGGAGTGGATGCCGTCGGCCGCCACCACCAGGTCGTACTCGGCCGCGAGTTCTTCGACGGGCGGTGCCGGCGTGCGGTAGCGGACGTCCACCGCCAGCTCGGCGCAGCGCTGCTGCAGGACGGCGCGCAGCCGGTTGCGGTCCAGGGCGGCGAAGCCGTGCCCGCCGCTGGTGCGGACCTCGCCGGCGTAGCGGATGTCGATGTCGCTCCAGCGGGCGAACTCGGCGCTGATCGCGGCGAACACCCGCGGGTCGGCCCGGGCGATGCCGTCCAGGGTCTCGTCGGAGAAGACCACGCCGAAGCCGAACTCGTCCTCCCGGCCGTCCCGTTCGAAGACGGTGATCTCCCGGTCGGGCGCCAGCTGCTTGGCCAGGGCGGCGAAGTACAGCCCGCCGGGCCCGGCGCCGATCACCGCGATGCGGCGGGCGCCGGCGGGCGCCGGGTGCGGGGTGCCGCTCATGCGACCACCTCCGGCTGCTGCGGACCGGCCTCGGTCAGCGCCCGGCGCACCGGCGCGGGCCACGGCTCGGCGCCCCGGGTGTGCGGTGCGGCGTGCACCACCGACATCCGCCCGCTCGCGGCCAGGCCCTGCGGGCCGTGCACCTCGAAGGCGTAGTGCAGCGAGGAGCCGCCGACCCGGACGACCCGCAGTTCGGTGCGCACCACGTCCCCGAACCAGAGCCGCTCGCGGTAGTCGGCCTCGAAGTGCACCCGGGGGATCCGTCCGAACAGTTCCGCCAGGCCGAGGCGGCGCAGCAGCGCGGCCTCCGCCGCCTCGGCCCAGCGCTGCACGGCGGAGAAGTGGTAGTGCCCGGCCGCGTCGGTGTCGGACCACTCGACCCGGCGCTCGATGGCGACGCTGGCCGGGGTGCGCGAGGCCCGCCGCCGCAGTTCGGCGCGGTGCAGCTTTCCGGTCGCGGTGCGCGGCAGCTCGGTGACGAATTCGACCGTGCGCGGGTACTTGTAGGGGGCGATGGTGCGCTTGACGTGCTCCTGGAGGTCGCGCACCGTGTCCGGCCCGGCCGGGACACCCGGGCGCAGCACCACGTACGCCGTGACGACGCTGCCGCGCCGCTCGTCCGGTGTGCCGACCACCGCGCAGTCGGCCACGTCGGGGTGGGTGGCGAGCGCCTGTTCGACCTCGGGGCCGGCGATGTTGTAGCCGGCCGAGACGATCATGTCGTCGTTGCGGGCCTGGTACCAGAAGTAGCCGTCCCGGTCGCGGACGTAGGTGTCGCCGGTGAGGTTCCAGCCGTCCCGGACGTAGCTCAGCTGGCGCTCGTCGTCCAGGTAGCGGCAGCCGGTCGGGCCCTTGACGGCGAGCAGCCCGGGTTCGCCGTCCGGCACCGGGCGGCCCTGGTCGTCCAGTACGGCGGCGCGGTAGCCGGGGACGGGCAGGCCGGTGGAACCGGGGCGGACGGCGTCGTCGGCGGCCGAGATGAACACGTGCAGCAGCTCGGTGGCGCCGATGCCGTCGATCAGCCGCTGCCCGGTGGCCGCGTGGAAGGCCTGCCAGACGGCGGCGGGCAGTGGTTCGCCCGCCGAGACGCAGCGCCGCACCCCGGCCAGCCGGTCGGCCAGCCCGGCGGCCAGGATCGCCCGGTAGGCGGTCGGCGCGGTGAACAGCACGCTGACCCGGTGCTGCCGGACCTGTTCGGCCAGCTGCTCGGGCGTGGCCTGCTCCAGCAGCAGGCTGGCGGCGCCGGCCCGCAGCGGGAAGACCAGCAGGCCGCCGAGGCCGAAGGTGAAGCCGAGCGGCGGGGTGCCGGCGAAGAGGTCGTCGGGGGTGGGGCGCAGCAGGTGGCGGGAGAAGGTGTCGGCGTTGGCGAGCACGTCGCGGTGGAAGTGCAGGGTGGCCTTGGGGCGGCCGGTGGTGCCGGAGGTGAAGGCGATCAGGGCGACGTCGTCGGCGGCGGTCGGGACGGCGGTGAAGCCGGGCGGTTTGGCGGCGCAGCGGGCGGTGAGGTCCTGCGGATCGCTGCCGCCGTAGGCGAGGATCCGCAGGCCCGGGGTCCGTGCCTGCCGCAGTTCGGCCAGGAACCGGTGGTCGCAGAGGGCGAGCACGGGTTTGGCGATGCCGGTGAGCTCGGTGAGCTCGGTGGCGCGCAGCAGCGGCATGGTGGTGACGACCACCCCGCCGGCCTTCAGCACACCGAGCCAACAGGCCGCGAGCCAGGGGGTGTTGGGGCCGCGCAGCAGCACCCGGTTGCCGGTGGCGAGGCCGAGGTCCTCGGTCAGCAGGCGGGCGATCCGGTCGGCGCGGTCGCGCAGTTCGCCGTAGGACCACTGCTCGGTGGGGGTGAGCAGGCAGCGGCGTTCGGGTCCGAGGCGGTCGATGGTGTCGTCGAGCAGGGCGGTGGCGCAGTTCAGGCGGTCGGGGTAGGCCAACTCCGGTAGTTCGAAGAGGAGTTCGGGCCACTGCTCGAAGGGTGGGAGGTGGTCTCGGCAGTATGTGTCCACGTGCGCTGAGGGGGAGAGCTCCATGGGCGGGCACCTCGTCGTGCGAGCGGGAGTGAGGCCAGTATGGCGCGTTGGTGACGCCAGTCAAGAGAGCGATACATGCATTCGGGCGACGGCCCGCTCCACCCCGGTCCCGGCGGCGGTGCGGGCCCCGGGCGCAGGGGCGGGCCCCGGGCGGACGGCCGAGTGGGCCCCGGGGCGGACGGGCGGGTGCGCCCCGGGTGCGGGGAGGGGTGGGCGTGGACGCACCGAGGGGTGGGGCCGGCCCCACTTCTGCGCTGACCAGCGCCGCGGCGGGCTCCGCTTGGTGCAGAGTGGGGGCATCGAACGGAGGTCGAGGAGCGGGGATGATCGGACAACTGGCTTCGTGGGGGGTGCGCGCCGGAGTGGGCTTCGCCCGGGCGTGCGCGGTGGCGGTCGTCACCCTGCTGATCCCGGCGGTGTGGGCCGCCGCCGTGGCGCTGGGCATCGGGTGGGGCCCGGCGAACCCGTGGTCGTGGCTGCTGCCGGTGGTGCTGGTGTGCACCGGCTCGCCGGCCCTGGCCCGGCCCGTCTGCCGGGCCGTGCGCTTCCTGGTCCAGCGGTGGACCGGCACGGTCGTCCCCGCCGGGTACCGGGAGCCCGGGCCGGTCACCCGGATGTCCACCGGCTACTGGTGGAACGGCCACTCCTACGAGCGCAGCCGCCGGGACGCCGTGCTGGACCAGTCGTGGCGGACCTGGTGGGGCGACCCGGCCACCCGGCGCGACCTGCGGTTCACCGGGATCGCGCCGTTCACGGCGGGCCTGGCGGCAGCCGTCCCGCCGGCCGCCGCGGCCACGGCGGTCCTCGGACTGGTCCGGCCGGAGCCGGTCGCCAGGCTGGTCGGGGCGCTCGCCGCAGTCGCGGCCGTGGCCTGCGCCCCGTACGCCTGGCGGCTGGTCGAGCCGGTCGCGGTCCGCTTCCTCGGCCCCTCCGCCGCGATGCTGCTGGCCGAGCGGGTCGACGAACTGACGTCCCAGCGGGCGGACGTGACGGTCGCCCAGGCCGCCGAGATCCGCCGGATCGAACGCGACCTGCACGACGGTGCGCAGGCCGGCCTGGTCGCGCTCGGGCTCTCGCTGGCCACCGCCGAGAAGCTGATGGAGACGAACCCGGAGCGGGCCAGGGCGCTGATGCGGTCGGCCCGGGCCGGCGCGGCGAGCTCGCTGGCCGAACTGCGGGACCTGGTGCGGGGGATCAACCCGCCGGTGCTGACCGAGCGCGGCCTGGTGGACGCCGTCCACGCGCTCGCCCTGAACAGCCCGCTGGAGGTGACCGTCAGCGCGGAGCGGCGGTTCCGGCTGGAGCCGCCGATCGAGTCCGCCGTGTACTTCGGGGTCGCCGAACTGCTCACCAACGCCACCAAGCACGCCCGGGCGACGGCCGTGCGGATCGCCGTCGCCCACAGCGAGACCGGCATCGTCGTGGACGTCGAGGACGACGGCCGCGGCGGCGTGGTGGTGCGCGAGGACGGCGGACTCGCGGGCCTGCGCCGCCGGCTCGCGGTGTTCGACGGCACCCTGGAGATCACCAGCCCCGAGGGCGGGCCGACCCGTGCGACGATGATGGTGCCATGCGAATCGTCGTAGCCGAGGACCTCTACCTGCTCCGGGACGGCATGGTCCACCTGCTGGAGGCCTACGGGCACCAGGTGGTCGCCACGGCCGCCACCGGACCCGAGACCCTGGACGCCCTGCTGACCCACCGTCCGGACGCCGCCGTCGTCGACGTCCGGATGCCGCCGACCCAGTCGGACGAGGGCCTGCAGGCGGCCCTCGCCGCCCGCCGCGAGGTGCCCGGGCTGCCGGTGCTGATCCTCTCCCAGCACGTGGAGCAGCTGTACGCCCGCGAGTTGCTGGCCGACGGCGCGGGCGGCATCGGCTACTTCCTCAAGGAGAGCGTGTTCGACGGCGAGCAGTTCGTCGACGCCCTGGAGCGGGTGGCCGGGGGCGGGACGGCGATGGACCCGGCGGTGATCGCGGCGCTGGTCTCCTCCGCCCCCTCGAACCGGCGGCTCGACCGGCTCACCGCGCGCGAGTCGGAGGTGCTCGCCCTGATGGCCGAAGGGCTGTCCAACCAGGCCATCGCGCAACGGCTGTTCCTCAGCGACAGCGCGATCGGCAAGTACACCACCTCGATGTTCGGCAAGCTCGGCCTCACCGACGACGAGAACGGAAACCGCCGGGTGCTCGCGGTCCTCGCCTACCTCAACAAGCCCTGACCGTCAGTCGGTCGTGTCCCGGGCGACGGCGTCCGGGGTGCGGCCGTCCTGGGCCTGCCGTGCGCGGTCGGCGAGCAGCCGGGCGAACACGGTGAGCACGGGTGCGGTGGCCGCGGCGCCGATCCCGGTGTCGTGCACGAGGAGCACCACGCTGCCGACCCGGACCAGCGCCACCGCGGACGAGGAGCCGCGGGTTCGGGTCGCGCTCTGGTCGCCGATCCGGGGGAGGTCCACCGCCCCCGAGGCCTCGCCGGCCGTGCGGTCGAGCGTGGTGTCGAAGGCCCGGGCGGCCGTCTCGGGGGAGTCGAAGGTGACGACGCTGAGCTCCACGCTCTGGACGGCTGCGGCGAAGGTCACGGTGGCGTAGGCGAGTTGCCGGTCGCAGGAGTCCGGCAGCAGGCACGGCACGTCGCCGCCCGTCCCCGTCCCCGATCGCGGCCCGCTGCGCACCTGCCAGCCGCCGGGCACCTCCCGCGCGTCCGGCAGCACGCCCTGCACCAGCGCCGGGTCGCGCAACGGCTGCGCGGCGTGCGCCAGACCGGGCCCGCCCGGCTTCAGCAGCGGGCGCGAACCCAGGTGGATCCCGATCGCGACCAGGGCGGCGATCAGGACCACCACGAGCGCCAGCACGATCCCGGTGTTGCTGCGCCGCGCGGCGAGGGCCGCGGCCCGGGCGTCCACCGGATCGACCCGCAGCTGGACGGTGGTCGGGCCGGCCGGCGGTGGCGCGGCGCCGGTCCGCAGCTGCACGGTGGTCGGGCTCGCCGGGGGCGGCGTGGGGCCGGTCCGCAGCTGCACGGTGCCGGGTTCGTTCCGAAGCTGGACGGTCGGCGGATCGGCGGGCCGCCCCAGCCCGGTCGTCGCCAGGTACTGCGCGAACGCCTCGTCGGAGGCGAGCAGATGGGCGACCGCGGCGGTCAGCTGCGTGCGCGCCGGCCCGTCCTTCGGGTCCGCCTCGGCCGCGTCCAGTGCCCGCGCACCTTCCGGCACCAGCCGCAGCCGCGCCCGCACCACGTCCGCCACCGCCCGGTGCGGCCCGTCGACCAGCAGCGCCTCCACGACGCCGGGTACCATCGCGCGGCCGTCCCCCATGGCAACTCCCCTTGCCGGACCAGTCGTTGCTTCCACGATCCCGGACCGGCCGGTACTTCGTACCCCCGCCGAGACGGAACGGAGACGCAACTGCAACCACTCCCGGACGTACCCGGTACGGGAGGGGAAGGCGGGGTTGCGGGCCGATCGGGCGTCCGCAGGACCGGAACCGCGTTCGAGGCGCCCGGGGAGCCCCCACCGGCCGCGCTCCGGCTGCCGGTTCCTCCCGGGCTCGGGCTGCCGGTTCCTCCCGGCTACGGGCACCGGTTGCTCCCGCTCTCCTCGGTGCCGGTCGACCAGGCCTCCCCGGCCAGCGCGGAGATGACCTCCGGCGGCAGCGCCGGGTTGCCCGCCGCGGCCTCGGCGGTGCGCCGGTCCGCGGAGGCGAGGCCGCGGGCCAGCGCCTCCGGGCCGGCGTGGGGGTGCGCCGCGATGGCGCGCAGGGCCTTGGCGGGCACCGGCTCGGTGGTGGCGATGCGGTCGAGCAGTGCGGTCGGGGCGTCCGGGTTGGCGGCCACCGCGGTGGCGATCTTGGTGCCGAACCGGTCGAGCAGCGCGGTGAGTTGCCCGGTCGTGAGGCCGGGGTGCGGGGCGACCGACGTCGCCACCGCGGCGTCCGCGTCGGCGGCGAGCGCGTCCCGTACGGGGGCGGGCAGGTCGCGGTGCCGGGCGACGAGCATCCGCACCCGGGGCTCCGCCGATCCGGCCAGCCGGGAGAGTTCGGCCGGCTCCGCGCCGGCGATCCGGGGCAGCAGGGCCGCCCCGATCCGGACCGCGACGGCCAGGCGTTCGAGCAGGTCGAGCGGGACGGCCGGGTGGTGCGCGAGCCGGCGTCGCACGTCGTACCCGTCGTCCTCGGCGAGCCGGTGCATCAGCGCCAGGTCGACCCCGGGGTTCTCGGCGAGGTTGCCCCGGACCCAGGGGGTGGGGTCCTCCGCGAGCCGGTGGTAGGTCCCGGCGGGCAGTCCGGGGTGCTCGGAGAGCTGCTGCCGGACCAGCAGGTGGTCGTCGACGTGCCGGGCCGCCGCCGCGCCCGGGGTCGCGGGGTTGCCCGCCGCCTGGCGGCGGACCCGGACCTCGTCGGCCAGCAGCGCCGTCAGCAGCTCCGGCGGCGCGGCCCGGTTCGCCGCGACCCACCGCCGCACCTCGGTCTCAGGGTGTCCGGCGAGCCGGGCCAGCAGGTCCGTCCGGCCGGTGTGCAGGCCGAGTTCGCCCACCACGTCGGTGTCCTCGTCCTCCGCGAGGAGGTCGGCGGCCTCGTCCGGCAGCCCCGGGCACGCCCCGAGCCGCATCCGGACGTACGGGTCCGGGTGCCGGGCCAGCGCCGTTGCCCAGGCCGGATCCCCGCGTCCCTCGTCCAGCAGGGCGAGCGCGACGAGGGGCCGGGCGACCGGGTCGACGTCCTCCGCGCGCAGCAGACCACCCCAGGCGAGCCGGGCGGCGGTCTCCCGGTCGCGTGCGGCGAGCCGCCGGACCTGCTCCGGCCCGAGGTCCGGCCGGCCCGCGAGGGCCAGGGCCAGCTCCTCGTCGGCGTCGGCTGCGTCGATCAGCGGGCCGAGGAGGCCGCTCGGCAACGCGGGGTTGAGGGCGACGGCGTACAGGAGCTCCGGCATCCGGGCATTGTGCCCGCCCACCGGCCGGGCCCGCCGCCGATTACCGCGGCGGACCGGGCAGGGCGGGACCGGGCCGGGCAGGACCGGGCCGTACAGTCGGGCCGGAAGGCGACCCTCAGTCCACCGGCATCGACATGTACACCGCCCGCCGCCCGTAGCACTCGGGCACCGCGACCTCCCGGTGCGCCCGGTAGCCGAGCAGCCGCAGCAGGATGTCCGCCCCGCGCACCGCGACCATCGAGATCCGCTCGTACCCCTGCCCGACCGCCTGCTCCCGGAAGTGCCGCATGAAGCCCAGCGCGACCTCCCGCCCGCGCAGCTCCTCGGCGATCACCAGGTCGTGTACGTGCAGGTTGCGCGACCGGTAGGCCGTCACCTCCGGCCGGCCGAGGTCCGGGCAGCGCAGTGGCGGGTACGGCAGGCTCAGCAGGTAGCCGCGCACGAGGCCGCGTTCCTCCAGCACGAAGCAGGTGGCGGGCGAGCTGCGGGCGCGGGACTGCAGCGCCTCCCTGCCCTCGGACAGGCCGTCGGCGGCGTAGGCGGCGTGCTCCAGCTCGGCCACGGCGTCCCAGTCGCCGTCGGCCAGCTGCCGGATCCGGAGGCCGTCGCTCACCGGGCCGCCCACCGGGCCGCCCACCGGGCCGCCCACCGGGCCGCCGCTCACCGCGCCGTCTCCGTACCCGCGGCCGGCCCCTCCGCAGCCGGGGCCAACCCCTCCGCGCGGGCGGCGGCCACCAGCGCCGCCCATGCCTCGATCAGCACCGCCCACCGCTCGACGTCCTGCTGCGCCTCGTCCAGGAGCCGCTGCCGCCGCCCGGCCACCACGTCCGCGAGCGCGGCGTACTTGCCGCCCAGCTTGCGGTAGGAGCGGTCCAGGACGTCCAGGCAGTGCTCGTTCCGGGACCGGTCCCAGTGGGCGCTGCGCCGCACCGAGTCGAGGATCGGCTCGACCCGCAGCCCGTGGCGGTCGTCCAGCAGCGCGCCGCCGAGGTCCATCATCTCGCCGTAGACCGGGTAGAGGTACAGCATCGAGAGCAGGAACTTGACGAACCGCAGCTGGTAGGCGACGAAGCCGGGGCCGGTGCGGCGCTCGGGCGTGTAGTAGTTGACGATGTGGCGGTTGTGGACGACGCCGGGCAGGCCGGCGTCGAGCACGACGTGCGACAGGAAGTAGTCGCTGCCGATGGTCTCGGTCGACGGCAGCAGCGGCAGCAGTTCGTAGACCCGGTGGTCCAGGGCGATGTTGCACATGTCGACGTGCCAGATGTCGGGCACGCCGAGGACGGAGTCGTCGGCGGTGAACGGCTCGGCGCCGGCACCGCTGAACGAGGCCTCCACCACCGCGTTCCTCTCCTCCTCCGACCACAGCGGCGGGGCCCACAGGCCCACCACGTCGTGGTAGACGGCCGGATCCAGCTCGCGGATCTCGCCCACGTCCACGGACAGTTCGCCGATGAAGGAGCCGCCGACCAGCACCACCGGCTTGTCGGCGTCGGCCGGGTCGAGCTCGGACCGGGTCACCACGGCCGCCGCCTCGCCCGCGGGCCGGCCCAGTGAGAGCAGCTCGTGGTGGATCGGGAAGACCTTGCGGCCGTCGACGGTCTGGAAGTCGGCGTCGTCGTTGCGCTGGTGCACCGAGGTGCAGCCGAGGGCGGCCGCGGCCAGGAAGAGCCGGTTCGTGCAGGCGCCGTACGCGACGGCCGGCGGGAGCATCAGGTCGAGCAGCAGGCCGGGGTCGGGGGCGCCGGAGCGCTCGGTCACCCGCCGCAGGAACGCCCGCTGCTGAGCCTCGCCGAGGTGGTGGACGACCACACCGGGGGCGGGGGCCAGCGCGGCCACGGCGCCCGCGTTCTCCGCGAATCCGGCGGCGTCGTTGGTGTCGAGGACGAGCAGGTGCACCTCGACCTCGAAGTTCGCAACGGCGTGGGCCGCCTCCTCGGCCAGGTCCGCGATGGTGCTGGCGCAGGGCCGCATGGTGGGCAGGGCGAGGCAGATTCTCCGCATGGCTGGGATTCTCCGTCGAGTCGTCAGATGTGGTGCCACGGTGGCGAGTCGGATGCACACGGATGCCCGGGAAAGGGGTTCGGCCGGTCCGCTGGACTACCGTGGACTAGACCATTTGTGATGTCAACGATTGACAGCGCGGCTCCGGTCGGGCTCGCACGACCCTCCTCCGGCGGCCGCCCGTCCCGGCGCGGCCCGACCCCGGCGCCCCGGCAGTCTTTTCGCACGTGAGGACGAGCACCCCCCGCGTGGTCGAACGTCCGGGCGAACGGGAGGGGTTCAGTGCCGCGCATTGCGCCGTAAGGGTCAATCCGGACCGCGGACCTGCCGATACCGGATGCGACGCCCTCACGTCGTTCGGAGGAGACCGCAATGCCCGACCTGTGGCTTCCCGGTGCCGAGGTCCACGACCTCGGCGACCACGCACCGACCGATCAGCAGTACCCGCCGAAGGCCATCGCCCACATCACCTGGGACCGCAACGCGACCGCCGCCGCACCGCAGGACTGGTGCCCCTACGAGGACCTGGTGAGCTACTTCACCGGCAGCGGCGCCGGCGACGCGCCGCACCTGGTCTGGGACCCGTTCAGCGGCCGCACGGCGCAGCTGTTCCCGGCCGACTCCCGCTCGAAGAGCCTGCTCAGCCCGACCGGGAGCCCGACCCGCACCAACCGGGCCGGGCGGGTGGTGATCCAGATCGAGGCGGTGTTCTTCCCGTACTGCCGCTACCAGGGCCGGGTCTACCCGCGGCTGGTCGACACCCCGTGCGCGGGCTGGGGCCGGATCCACGCCTGGATCGCCTCCTGGGGCGTCCCCGACGTGTGGCCGATGGGCCGGCCCGTCGACTTCTCCGGCCACCGCGACGAACAGGTGTGGGAGACCCGCGGCGGCTGGTACGCACACGCCCACGTGCCGTTCAACGACCACACCGACCCCGGCTCCTGGCCCGACCTCACGGCCGGCTCCGGAACCCCGGACCCCCCGCCCTCGCAGCAGCACCCGGTGCCCCCGCAGGCCCCGGCGCCCGCCCGCTACCAGGTCTCCATCAACGGCCTGGCGTACGGCTACGGCGCCCAGGGCTACCAGGTCACGGCGGTCGGGCGGGCGCTCGTCTCACGCGGCTTCGGCGCCCACTACCACTCCGGCCCGGGGCCGACCTGGACGGACGCGGACACCGAGAACTACGCGGACTACCAGGGGAGTCTGGGCTACTCCGGGCAGGCGGCGGACGGCGTGCCCGGCGAGGGTTCGCTGAGCCGGCTGCTCGGCTACGTCCCCGGGCAGCGGACGGTGTCGGTCGCCCACGTGGTCTCCGCCGCGCGCACCGACCCGGGCGCCGAGCAGGGCCACCGCACGTACGGGGCCGAGGTGGCGATCGTGGAGCAGGCGCTGGTGGACGAGGGGCTGCTCGAACAACGCTGGGCGGACGGCTCGTTCGGCACCCGCACGGTCGCCGCGTACGCGGCCTGGCAGCGGCGCTGCGGGTACCGGGCGGGCGCGGCGGACGGCGTCCCCGGACAGGCCTCGCTGCAACGGCTCGGCGCGGCGCAGGGCTTCTCGGTGACCGACTGAGCGGCGCGGAGCTCCGGGGGAGCGGCTCGGGTACTCCCGGGGGAGGTGTGTCGGCGCGTCCGGAGTGCGGGCGCGTACTCGCCCGGGAGTAGCCGATGCTACTCCCGTCGGCAGATGCCCGATGAGGGGCGAGCGGGACAGTCTCGGGGTCGTGTCCGTGGCCACGACTCGAAGGAGGTACCCGTGCCCTCGTCCACCGGAGCCGGTGGGGCCGGCAGGGCCGCCAGTGCGACCGCTTCCGCTGCGGCCGGCGGAGCCGTCGCGACGTCCGGAACGGCCCTCGGCGGCAGGCGGCGATCGGCGGATCGCATCCTGCCGCCGAGGGCGCGCAAGGCCCTGGTCGTCCTGCACGTCGTCGCCTCGGTGAGCTGGCTGGCGCTGATGCTCTGCCTGCTCACCCTGGCGGTGACGGCGCTGACGACGGCGGACGCCGACCGGCTGCGCACCGCCTACCGGGCGATGGGTCTGCTCGGCGACGCCCTGGTGCTGCCGCTCAGCCTGCTCACCTTCCTGAGCGGGGTGGTGCTCGGGCTCGGCACCTCCTGGGGCCTGTTCCGGTACTCCTGGGTGAGCACCAAGTTCTGGCTGACGCTGGCGGCGATGACGGCCTCGGTCTTCGCCCTCACCGCCCGGCTGCACGACGCGGTGCGCGCGGTGGACGCGCATCCGACCGGCCCGATCCGGGCGTCGGAGCTCGGCGTCGTCCGCTACACCACGGTGATCGTTCCGGTGGTCGCCCTGTTGCTCCACCTGTTCGCGGTGGTGCTGTCGGTGTACAAGCCCTGGGGCCGCCGCCGCACGGCCGAGGGCGCACGTCCGGGCCGAATACCGCCGGCCGGCCCCTGAGGCCGGGGGGAAGGGGGAATGTCCACCCAGCAGGCAGGCGTTGACCACCCTTGTGACCAGCACCGCGCCCACCACCAGGCTCTCCGTGCTCGACCGTTCCCGCACCCGTCAGGGCGAGGAGCCGGCCCGGGCGCTGCGGGACACGGTCGACTTCGCCCGCGAGGCCGAGCGGCTCGGGTACCACCGCTTCTGGGTCTCCGAGCACCACGGGGTGCCGGGGGTGGCCGGTTCGGCACCCACCGTGCTCGCCGCCGCGGTGGCGGCGGCCACCTCGCGGATCAGGGTCGGCACCGGAGGGGTGATGCTGCCCAACCACCAACCCATGGTGGTGGCCGAGCAGTTCGGGGTGCTCGCGGCCCTGTTCCCCGGCCGGATCGACATGGGCCTCGGCCGCTCGGTCGGTTTCACCGACGGTGTCCGCCGGGCGCTCGGGCGGGAGAAGGACGCGGCGGACGACTTCGGCGCCCAGCTGGCCGAGCTGCTCGGTTACTTCGACGGGTCGCAGCAGGTGCACCGCGGTGTCCGTGCCCGGCCCGCGGAGGGACTGCACGTTCCGGCCTTCGTGCTGGCCACGGGGGCCGGCGCCGACCTGGCCGCCGACGCCGGGCTGCCGCTGGTCATCGCCGCCGCGCGCGGGGAGGAGCGGATGCTCGCGGCGATCGACCGCTACCGCACCCGGTTCCGCCCCTCCGCGCAGGCCGCCGAGCCGTACGTGGTGGTCTCGGGCACGGTCGCGGTCGCCGGGACCGCCGAGCAGGCCCACGAGCTCCTCGTCCCGGAAGCCTGGTCCGGCGCGTACTCCCGCACCCACGGCGAGTTCCCGCCGCTGGCCCCGGCCGCCGAGATCCGCGCGCGGGCGATGACGGCGCGGGAGCGGGCCGCGTACGAGCAGTCGCTCAAGGGCCACATCGCGGGCACCCCGGACGATGCCGCCGCCGAGCTGGCCGCGCTGGTCGAGCGCAGCGGGGCGGACGAGTTCCTGGTCACCACGAGCACCTACGACCGCGCTGCGCTGCTCGACTCCTACCGCCTGCTCGCCGAGGCGGTCGGCCAGGCCTGAGCCGGTGGTACCCCCTCGGGCGGTACCGGGCCGACCCGCCACGATCCGTCCGGCTCGATTTCTGAGCAGGCCCGATGACCTGCTACTGTTCTGTCCGTCGAGAGGAAGTGATCTTCCGGAGAGCGAATCTCTCGAACATGCGTCAGCGGTGCTACCAGAGCACGTCCTACTTTCAGTAGGAAGAGTCCGTGCGATCCGGGCCTGGCGCTCCACCCGAAGGGGCTCGTTCCGTCCAGCGGAGCGGGCCCCTTCGTCATGCGTGTTGCTCATGGCCGCTGCCCATGAGCCCGCCTCATCGTGGTTCCTCATGAGGGCCACCATGAGCGCCCCTCATGGCGCTGCCCATGAGCGTGCCTCATCGCGTTCGACATGAGCGCCGCTCATGGCCAGGGCTCAGGTGTTCGCCTCTCGCGCGGTCGTCCCTTTATCGCATTCCGGGGCTCGAAACCTTCCCCGTCGGCCCGGTATCGGCCAAGGTCCCGTGCCAGGTGGCCGATGAGCACCGTTCCCGAACGGTGAGCGGGCCAGCGGGTTTGCCCACCCGGGCCGGTCTGATGAATCGTCATACCTTGGCTGGAACCAGCCGCTAATGATGTGAATATGCCATTGGAACGTTCGTCAGACTGAACCCCGGCAGTAGCCTTCCGTGTCGAACCTGCCACTGCTGGTGGCGATCCGGTCGGTGCCGCAGAGCGCCCGGCCGCCCAGACCCCGCGAAGGAGCCGGTGTGCCGGGTATCGACGAATGCCTCTCCGGAGCGATGGAAATCGCCGGAGCCCGCGCCGCGAGCCTGGTCGACTGGAGTAGCGGGCTCGCCCTCGGCAGTGTCGGAGAAAGCCCGACGGGCGAGCACGAGACCTCCGCCGCCGAGGCAACGGACCTGGTCCGAGCGGCCGTCGAGAGCCAGACCTTCACGGCGGCGGAGAACCGGCGGTCCCCGCTGGAGGACATCATCGTCACTGCCGGCCGGAGTTACCACCTGATCCGCTTCATCGACACGGTCTTCGACAGCCGGCTCGTCCTGCATCTCTGGCTGGACCGTACGGCGGGCAACCTCGCCGTCGCCCGCTTCCGCCTCCAGGCGCTGGCCGAGGAGCTGGTGCTGGGGTGAACCCGACGTCCGCGACACCCGAACCCCTCCGGCCGCCCGTCGCATTTCGGCCGTCGACGCGTCCTGCCGCAGTCTCCGGACCAGCCGCCGCACCCGCATCCACCCGCACCTCCACCTCCACCTCCATCTCCGCCTCTGCATCCTCCCCTGAAGCCGCCTCCCGGCGGTGGCCCGCGTGACCGCCGCCATCGGCACCGTCCCGCCCCCGACGGAGTACGCCGCACCGAAGACCCCGGGCGAGGCGCTCGCCCTGCTCGCAGGCCGTCGCGCCACCGGCGCCCTGCACGGTCCGCTCGGCACCCTCCACCTCGTCGACGGTGCGGTGGCCGGCGCCGAGTCCCCGCGCGCACCCGGCCTGGCCGACCTGCTCACCGGCTGCGGCCGGATCACTCCCGAGGACTGGGCGGACCTCGTCCGCGTCCACGGCCCGCAGGCCAGGGTCGGCGACGTCCTCGTCGAACGGCGGCTGCTGACCAGGGGAGAGCTCGAACTCGGCCACCTGGGAACGCTGTTCGACGCCGCCTTCTTCGTCCTCGCCGATCCGGGCGGCGGCCTCTGGCGGTTCGAGTCGGACGTCCGGCACTGGCTCGGACCGGTCGCGACGGTAGAGCCGGACCGGCTCCGCCGCGAGGTGGAGCGCCGAGGCCGGCTGCTCGACCGGATCTGGCCCTGGGCGCAGCTCGACACCGCCCCGGTCCGCCCGGTGGAGCACAACCGCCTGCCGTCCCACCGTCCGCCCGGTCGGCGGCGCCGGGAGCTGATCGACCACGCCGACGGCCGAAGAACCCCGGCGGACCTGGCCCGCCTGCTCGGCCGCTCCGGCTTCGGCGTCACGGCGGACGTCCGCCGTCTGGCCGCCGCCGGACTGCTCGACGCGCCGGGGCCCGTCGCGCCGGGGCCCCCGCCCCCCGCCCCGGGGCCCCCGCCCCCCGCGCCGCACCCCGGTGCGCTGTACGGCGGTGCGTCCCACCCCGGTGCCCCGCACGGTGGTGCACCGCACGGTGGTGCGCCGCATCCGACCGCACCGCACACCACGGTGCCGGGTGCCGCCCGGTCGGCGACCGCACCGTCGGCCGTCCCTCCCGCCGCGAGCGGGAGAACGTCCGGCGGCCTGCACCGCCGGATCCCCGGCGCCACCCTGCGCGGAGTCACGAGGAGCGGTGCCGTCGTCGTCGGTGCCGTACAGGTCGGCACCCCGGGCGCGGCGTACTCCGCCGCGGCCGCCCGGCCCCCGGCGCAGTACACCGCGCAGGCCGACGCCGGAACCCCCGCCCGCCCCGACTGCCCGCCCACCCCGGCAGCGGCCCACCCGCTGACCGTCCCCGACCCGGACATCGCGCTGCTGACCCGGGTCCGAGACCTTCTGGAGGCCCGACTTTGACCCACTCCCCGCCCGCGACCCCGCCGTTCCGGCCATGAGGCGGGCGCTCAAGCAGCGTGTCGGAAGGAGACAACTGATCGCCTTGGAGACCGAGCTGCTCGCCGAACTGCGTGCCTGCAAGCACCGCGTCCCGCACCTCGCAGGCGGCCTGGTGGCCAGTGTGGACGGCCTGCTGGTCGCCCACGACACCCACGGGACGGAGCCCTCCGGCCTGGCCGCGATGACGGCGGCCTCGCTCTCGCTGGCCCAACGGCTCGCCGACACCACCGGCCAGGGTGAGTTCCGGGAGTCGCTGGTGCGCGGTGAGCACGGCTACGTCGCCACCTACGCGGCCGGCGGCAGCTGCGTGCTGACCCTGCTGGCACATCCGGACGTCAACGTCGGCCGCCTGCACCTGGAGGCCCGTCGCAGCGCCCAACGCATCTCCGGCCTGCTCAACGACGCCCTCCTGCCGAAGGATCCGCGCGACGTGGGCTGACCCGGGCCCACCCGCCCCCTACCTCACTGCCGCACCACACCACCCACCACCACGACACCACACGCCACAACAGCACACACGACACACCACAACACCAGCCACAACCCAACCACCGAACGGGAGTTACCGAGATGACCGACGCACCCGGCGCACTCAAGCAGGCCATGACCAGCATCGAGGGGGCCATCGGCGCCGCCCTGGTCGACTACAACAGCGGGATGGCGCTCGCCACCCTCGACGGCCCCGGCGGCCTGGACCTCAATGTGGCCGCGGCCGGGAACACCGACGTGGTCCGCGCCAAGATGCGCACCATGGACATGCTCGGCCTGGGGGACGGGATCGAGGACATCCTGATCACCCTGTCCAGCCAGTACCACCTGATCCGCCCGCTCACCAGCCGCACCGGCAAGGGCCTGTTCCTCTACCTCGCGCTGGACAAGGGCCGCGCCAACCTGGCCATGGCCCGCCACCAGCTCCTCAAGATCGAGGCTGACCTGGAGGTCTGACGGCCCCCGGGCACCGGAGGAGTCCCCGGCGGTGGCTCAGGCCCCGCCGGGCTCTTCCCCCGGCGTCCCGTCCGGCTCGGCCCAGCGGACCTCGCCGCCGGGCAGCCCCGCGCACGCCACGTCCCCGGCGGTCAGCACGGTCCACGGGGCCAGCTGCGCGTGCGGCGGGACGGACAGCGCGCCGCCGCCGGCGAAGCCCAGCTCCAGTCCGCCGGCCAGGGTGATCCGGGCGGTGTCGACGGTCCGCCCGACCAGCGCCAGGAGCGGGGTGCTCGGCTGGAAGGTCAGCGCCGGGAAGAAGTGCCCGACCTCCTCCGGTGCGGCGAACGACGGCGCCGCGAAACGGAATTCGTGCGCCACCCGGACGCTCACCCCGCCGTCCAGCAGCAGGTCCAGCCGCCCGCCCCCGCTGACCGACTCCACCCGACGGCCGGCCAGCACCTCCGTGATCGCGTTCTGCATGCCTTCAGTCTGTCCCAACCGGCCCCGGGTGACTCACCGGCCGGCCTCCCGCCGCAGTCTCCCGCCCACCGCCCACCGCCCACCGCCCACCGCCCACCGTCCACCGCCCACCGCCCGCCGCCTGCTGCTCGTCCGCGAGCCCGCCGCCCGCGAGCTACCCCGCTGCCCGGCCGCGCACCAGCTCGACCGGCCCGCCCGCTCCCTCCCGGGCCGCCAACGCGGCGGCCGTCCGGTCCCAGGACGGCCCGGTCAGCAACGAGCGCGCCTCGGTCGGATCGCAGAGCCGCCACTCCACCAGCTCCGCCTCCTGCAGCACGATCGCGTCGAGCATCGCGTCCGTCACCGTGCCCCCGTCGTAGACGTACACCAGCACGGCCGTGTCCCGCCCGGTCGCCGGGTCCGCCCCCGGATCGGCTGCCGCTCCCGGCTGCCAGTCCAGTGCGAGCAGCGGTCCGGGCTCGACCTCCAGGCCCAGTTCCTCGCGGATCTCCCGGCGGGCCGCCGTGCGCGGCGCCTCCCGGTCCGCCTCGACCCCGCCGCCCGGCAGCGTCCAGTACGGGTCCCGCCCGCGCGGTCCGTCCCACGGCCGCAGCCGTACCAGCAGCACCCTCCCGGCGGCGTCGGTGAACAGTGCCCGTGCCTTGGCCCGGATCCGCGGTCGGGTGGCGTAGAAGGTGTCCGGGTCCAGCGGCGGAGCCGGCCGCTGTGCGGTCGCCGGGTTCAGCTCCGGGGCGGCGGCGAGTCCGAGGTACTCGGGCACCGGGCCGTCGGCCGGCAGTTCCCGCAGGGTGTGCCCGGCCGGCCGGCTGCCCTCCAGTTCCAGCGGTCCGGCCGTCCGCGGCGCCCGCAGACAGGCCGTCACCCGGCGCGACAGCAGGGGTGGCAGCGCGTGGCCCGCCTGCTCGGCGGTCAGCCACGTCCACCCGCCGACCTCGGCTGCGTCCGGCCGGATGACCGCGGTCTGCTGCTCCGTCAGCGGCTCGGCCCAGTAGAGGTACGCCACGATCGGCGGGCGGCCGTGGTCGACCGCCCAGTCGACGCAGGCCAGCGGCCCCAGCCGGGGCGTGAACCCGAGCTCCTCGGCGATCTCGCGCAGTGCGGTCTCCCGCGGCGACCGGTCCGTCGGCTCCCACCCGCCGCCGGGAATCGCCACCGGATGCTTCCGGTCGTACGGCAGCCGCACCACCAGCAGCCGCCCGTCCCGGTCCGGGAACAGCACCCCGGCCGCCGCCAGGATCCCCCGACCGTCCGCGCCCGCACTCGCCACCCCGACTGCCTCCACCCCGACTGCCTCCACCCCGGCTCCCTCCGCCGCACGCTTCCCCGGTCACGACAGCCCGGGCCACCTCCATGGTTCCCGTCCGGCCGCGGCACCGATCACCACCGTCGGGTGACCGTAGCCACTCCGCCGGACACCCGACCACGCCACCCACGAGTGCGCGCCCACGCCGGTTCCACGTCCGCCCACGCCGACGCGGCATCGTCCGCACCGTCCCCGAACACTGCGTCCGCCACCTCGGGCGATGGCGGGGCATCGCCACCCGCTGTCCTGCCCGGCCTGGATACGGTGACGGCATGACGACGATCCTGCGGCACCCCCGACCTGGATTCATGTGGGATTGGTGGGCAGTGGACGCTCAGGGCCTCCTGGTGCAGTTCAGCTGCGGACCCGCTCCCGAGCAGCTACTGGCGCATGTGGACCGTGTCGACGCCGCGGCGGCGTGGGCCGAGGAGAACCGCCCTGCATGGTTCGGCTCTGCTCCCGCGTCGCTTCACGCCTTCAGCTGCAACGGCGAGCTGCCGGTCTACACCCGCAAGGGCGTCCCGGACTCCCCGTTGCGGCTGTCCGACGCTCCGGCAGTCGTCGCGGACGTTGCGGCCCTGGTCGAGCTGCGCAGGGCGGTGGGAGACACCTGGACGGTCCACCTCGACGAGGGATGGGTCTAGGCAGCCCCCCGCCGCTCCGCGCGGCTCCGGCCGGGGTGTCACGCCTCCCCGTCATCCCAGGGAGGCCAGCGCCTGTGCCACGGCCCGCGCCATCTGCTCGTCGTGCCGGCCGCTCGCGCCGCGCAGCCGGGCGGCGGATTCGGCTGCGGCGAGTGCCAGCAGGCCGGGCAGGAGGTCGGTGCTGCGGGCGACGACCCAGCGGGTGCCCTGGGTGGCCATCCACCACAGGTCGGCGGCCAGGCTCGGTGGGGGCTCGGCCGGTGCGGTGGCGGGTGGCGGGCCGAGGGGGTGCCCCGCCTCGACGAGCAGCGCGTGGAAGCCGCGGGCGATCAGATGGTGGCCCTCGGCGCTGGGGTGCAGGCGGTCCACGCTCAGCAGCCGCCGTTCCTCCAGCCACGGCAGCTCGGCGAGGTGCAGGTGGATCGCCCGGTGACGTACGGAGAGGGCGTGCACCACCGTGTTGACGGCCCGCATCCGCCGTGCCAGCGGGCGGGCGAGCGCGGCCGGGAGGGGGAGCAAGGTGCCCGGGTCGGGCAGGCAGGCGGTCAGCAACACGGCGCCGTGTCCGGACAGTTCACCCAGTGTGGCGTCCAGTTCGAGGGTGGTGCGCCGGATGTCGAAGCCGGCCCGCAGGGTGTCGTTCCCGCCGACCACCACCGCCGCCAACTGCGGTCGCAGTGCCAGCGCGGCCGGTAGCTGACGAGTCGTCAGTTCGCCGCTCAGTGCGCCGCTGTACGCCAGGTTGGTGAACTCGACGTCCCGCCCCCCGGGCGCCAGCGACCGGGCCAGGACGGCCGCCCAGCCGCGCCACGCCTCGCCCACCGCGTCCCCGACTCCTTCGGTCAGCGAGTCCCCGAGCGCGACGAACCGCGTCAGCTCGCCGGCCGGTGACCGGTCCTCCGCCAGCCGGTCAGGACCGGTGCCGAGCATGCTCATCCCGACCCCCTTCGCTCGTGCCGCCGTTCCGTACGCCGTGCGCCGCGAGGAACGCGGCCACCGCCGCGGGCCAGCCGTACCGCTCGGCCTGTGCGCGGGCGGCCGCCCGCCGGACGCCCTCCGGCCGGTCCAGCAACTGGCGGACCGCGGTGGCGAATCCGTCTCCCGTGTCGGCGGCCGCGACCCCGGCGAGGCCGATCAGGCCGGGCAGCGCGGAGGACCGGCTCGCCACGACTGGTGTCCCGCAGGCCAGCGCCTCCATCGCGGCCAGTCCGAAGGTCTCCACCGGCCCGGGCGCGAGCACCACGTCGGCGCAGCCCAGCAGTCGGGCGAGCGCCTCGCGCCCGCTCAGGTGTCCGAGGAAGCGCACCGGGAGCCCCAGCCGGGCGGCCCGGTCCGCCAGCCGCCCCCGCAGCGGGCCGGTCCCGGCCACGGCCAGGACGGCGGGCACCCGTCGGGCCCGCAGCGCGGCCAGGGCCTCGACCGCCCGCTCCGGCCGCTTCTCCGCCGAGAGCCGCGAGCAGAGCACCAGCAGCACTTCTGCCGGGGCGGCGTACCGGGCCCGCTGCGCCGCCCGGTCGGCCGGTGGCAGCGGCCGCATCGCCTCCAGGTCCACCCCGAGCGGCGCCCGTGCCAGGTTCGGCGTGCCGATCCGCCGGAACTCCGCGGCGGCCCAGTCGGTGGTGCACAGCACCGAGTCGTACGCGCGGGCGGTTGCCGCGTTGAGCCGGTCGGCGGTGGCGTTCGCCAGTGGCCCGGGCACTCCCCGGGTGCGCAGCACGCCGGCGGCGCTCTCGTGCGACACCATCACCGAGCGCACCCCGTGCCGCAGTGCCCAGGCGCCGGTCCAGCGCAGTGTGGTGCGGTCGGACACCTCCAGCCGGTCGGGGGAGAGCCGGGTCAGTTCGGCGGCCACCGCCCGGCGGTCGGTGAGCAGCCGGTACCCGCCGCTGGCCGGCAGGACCGGTCCCGGCAGGGTGACCACCAGGCCCTGCTCGGTCTCCTCCTCGGTGCGCCGCTTCCCGGGCACGATCAGCACCGGCCGGTGCCCGGCGGCCCGGTACCCGCTGCCCAGGTGCCGAAGCGCGGTGCGCAGGCCGCCGGAGACGGGCGTGACGAAGTTGGCGAGCCGCACGATGGTCAGGGCCTCGCCGTTCTGGGCGGAGGTCATGCCGGCAACTCCTCCGGCATGCTGTCCGCGGCCGCCGGGTCCTTCGCGGCGGCGGTGTCCGTCGCGCCGGCCGTCACCGGCCCCGGCATCGCGGAAGCCGGCACGACCGGCCCCGCCGTTCCCGTCCCCGCCGTCCCGGTCCCCGACAGGACCGTCCCCGACGGGACCGTCCCCGACACCCCCCGGTGCTCCGCCAGCACCTCGGCGTAGTGCCGCAGCAGCAGGTCCCCGACCGCCTCCCAGGTGCGCGCGGTGACCTCCGCCCGTCCGGCCCGTCCGTACGCGGCCCGCCGCGCGGGGTCGCCGGCCAGCTCGGCCACCGCCCGGGCCACCGCCGCAGCGTCCCGGGGCGGTACGAGCAGGCCGGTGCGGTGGTGCGCGACCAGGTCCAGCGGACCGCCCGCCGCCGGGCCGATCACCGGTACCCCGCTCGCCATCGCCTCCTGGATGGTCTGACAGAAGGTCTCCAGCGGGCCGGTGTGCACGAACACGTCCAGCGTCGCGAAGCACCGCGCCAGCTCGTCACCCGTCCGGCGGCCCAGGAACACCGCGCCGGGCATCGACGCCTTCAGCCCGGGCGCGGACGGCCCGTCCCCGACGACCACCACCCGCACCCCGGGCAGCGCCGAGGCCGCCGCCAGCAGGTCGACCCGCTTCTCCGGCGCCAGCCGCCCGACGTACCCGACCAGCACCTCCCCGCCCGGCGCGAGCGCCCGGTGCAGCGCCTCGTCCCGGTGCCGGGGGTGGAACCGCGCCGAGTCCACTCCGCGCGGCCACAGCTGCACCCGGGGCACCCCGTGTGCCGTGAGGTCCTGCGCGGCCGGGGTGGACGGCGCCAGGGTGCGGGCGGCGGCCCGGTGCACGGCCCGGATCCGCCGCCACGCGGCGGCCTCCCCGAGCCCGCGTCCGGCCCGGTAGGCGTGCGCGTACCCGGCGAGGTCGGTCTGGTAGACGGCGACGGCGGGCACTCCGAGCCGCGCCGCCACCTGCCCGCCGCGCGCCCCGAGCACGAACGGGCTGGCCAGGTGGACGATGTCCGGCCGGTGTCCGGCGATCGCGGCCGCCAGCTGCCGGCTCGGCAGGGCGATCCGCACCTGCGGGTACCCCGGCAGCGGCATCGACGGGACGCGCACCACGGGGATCTCGGCCGCCTCGGCACTCCCGAAGGTCTCCGGCGGGCACTCCGCCCCCCGCGCCGGCGCGGGAGTGACGACAAGGGGCTGGTGGCCCCGGCGGACCAGATGCTCGGCCGTCCGCAGCACGCTGTGGGCGACCCCGTTGACCTCGGGCGGGAAGGATTCGGTGACGATGACGACACGCATGCCAGTGTTCTGTCCGTGTCCGGCGTGCTCCGGGCCAAAGGGATCTGTCGTACAAGCGAACGCGGGTCGGCGATTTGCACCGCCGGCCCGCGTCCTCCTCCAGCTGCTGCCACCCCGGCCTCACATCGACCCGGCAGCCTCCTTGAGCTCCGCGTACGGTGCGAGCTTGCGGATCGACTCGATGCTCTTCAGGCAGTCGTCCTTGCTCTCCTCCGGGTCCCCGGTCACCACGACCGACCCGTTGCTGGCCTTGAGCCGGAACCGGTGCATCCCGCTCTCGTCCACGTAAAGTTCGAATCTACCCGCCATGCCGGTAACAGCCTTCCGCTCGGATGACCCCCTGGGCGCACCGTAGGCGCGCGGGCACCGCAGGGCGCGCGGGGAGTGGCGTTCGGGTGGCGGGGTCGGCACCTCGTCGGCCCGGCCGGTGGGTCCGCCGCCGTCGGCGCGCGGTGGCCGGCGCGGCCGGTGGGTCGGGCGGCCGCCGGGATGTCCGAGGCCCCGACTGACGGGGCGTCATGGAACGCGACGGCGCCCCGCGCCGGACCCGGTGGGGTCGGAGCGGGGCACCGCCGGGCGGGGTGCGGTCAGCAGCCGTTGAGGATTCCGGTGAGCGCGGTCTTCTCGGCGCTGTCGACGCCGAGGCCGTAGTACTGCTTGACCTGCACCCAGGCGCGGGCGTAGGTGCAGCGGTAGGAGGCCTGGGGGAGCCACTCGGCGGGGTCGCGGTCGCCCTTGGAGCGGTTGCTGCCGGCGGACACCAGGAGCAGCTGGGGGCGGGTGACGTCGTTGGCGAAGGCCTGGCGCTGGGCGTCGGTCCAGGACCAGGCGCCGGAGGCCCAGGCCTCGGAGAGCGGCACCAGGTGGTCGACGTCGAAGGACGAGGCGTTGGTGGTGGTCGCGTTGTCGTACGGCGAGGTCCAACTGCCGCTGGTGGCCTTGCAGGAGGTGTCGGTCGCGACGTTGCTGCCGTCCCGCTTGACGACCCACTCGCGGGTGTCGCAGGTGCCGCTGATGGTGATCCAGATGTGGAACAGCGTCCGGTCGTAGGTGTCCCCGTGGGTCTCGGCGGTGGCGGGCATCGCGGCGAGGTAGGTCCGGGCGGTGGCGGCGGAGATCGGGGTCGGCAGGGCGGCCTGGGCGGGGGTGCCGGTCGTGAGCACGGTGGCGGCGGCGAGGGCGGCGGCGGCCGGTATGCAGGACAGGAACCGGCGTATGGACGCGGTGGTGGCCATGGCGAACGCTCCATCATCAGATCGGAAAAGATGCTGAGTTGCGTGCGCCAGTGTGGCGAGCTTGGGGCTACGCGGGTAGACCCCGAGCGTGAAATCCTCGTGGACATCGGCCCGTTACCGGGCTACTACCGGACAAGTCCGGCATTCTGCAGGGGTGTTCACGACCTCCGGCCGCCGCCGAGCGGGCCCCGCCGACGGAGGTCACGGCGAGGCCGAGCGAGGACACCTCGCGGGGACGCCGCGTCCGGCAGCGACCTCCCGACCCGACCCGACCCGAGCCGACCCGAGCCGACCCGACCCGACCGGGTCGGCCGCGCCCCTCCCGGGTCGGCCGCGCCCCTCCCGGGTCGGCCGCGCCCCTCCCGGCTCAACCCGCCCTCCCGGCTCAGCCGCGTCGCCGCCCCGCCATCCAGACGTAGACCAGGATCCCCGCGAACAGGAACAGCACCCCCTGGTAGACGGCGGCGTAGCCGGCGCCGGCCAGGAGCCAGAGCGAGAAGGCGAAGGCGCCCAGCCCGAGGACGGCGTCGCGGACGAGCCGGCCGTTGTCCACCTTCTCGGTGGCGCCGCGGACCAGCCAGTACAGCTGCGCGGCGGTGGAGAGCAGGTACGGGACGGTGGCGGTGAAGGTGGTGACCAGCACCAGGATGTCGAAGGCGCCCTTCGCGCCGCTGGCGAAGTCGAGGACGGTCAGCACCGAGGCGAGACCGACGCTCACCACCACGCCGAAGACCGGGACGCCGCGCCGCTCCTTGGCGAAGGAGGCCGGGAAGAGGCCGTCCTTGGCGGCCGCGTACGGGGCCTGGGCGGCCAGCAGCGTCCAGCCGTTGAGGGCGCCGCTCATCGAGACCAGTGCGGCGACGGCGATCGCCGTCCCGCCCCAGGACCCGCCGAACATGGCGTTCACGGCGTCCGAGAACGGCGCGGTGGAGTGGACGAGCCGCTCGTGCGCGACGCTGCCGAAGACCGCCACCGTGCCGAGCAGGTAGACCACCGCCGCGCCGGTGGTGCCGAGCACACTGGCCCGCCCGACGTTGCGCTCCGGGTCGCGGACCTTGCCGGCGCTCATCGCGGCCGACTCCACGCCGAGGTAGCTGAACAGCAGGATCGCCGCGGCGGCGGTCATGCCGCCCGCCCAGCCCTGGCCGCTCCCGTCGAAGGGTCCCAGGTTCTTCGGGTCGAAGAAGAACAGGCCCCCCACCGAGACCAGCAGGAGCGGGACGAACTTCAGGACGGTGGAGACGAGTTGGACGGCCCCCACGTAGCGGGTCCCGGCCAGGTTGGCCAGCGCGGGCAGCCACTGGAAGGCCAGCGCGGCGGTGATGCTGAACGCGGTGGAGTGCCCGACGGGCAGCAGCACGTCGAGGTAGCCGACGGCGGCGACGGCCAGCGCGGCGTTGCTGACCCAGGTGGTGATCCAGTACGACCAGGCGGACAGGAAGCCGGCGAAGTTCCCGAAGGCCTCGCGCGCGTAGACGTACGGCCCGCCGGTGCGCGGGTCGCGGCGCGCCAACTGCCCGAAGACCAGGGCCAGTGCGATGGCGCCGACGGTGAGCACCGCGAAGGCGAGCAGGCTGACCGTGCCGTAGGGCGCGACGGCGGCCGGGATCATGAAGATGCCGCCGCCGATGATGTTCCCCATCACCAGCGCCGTGGCGGTCGTCAGTCCGAAGCGGCCGTTCCTCGGCGGGGTGGGGTCGGCCGGGGCCGGGGCCGGGGTCTCCGGGGCGTTCGGCCGGGTCACCTGCCGGGTTGCGGCGGGACTGGTCTGCATGAGGGTGGTGCGCCTTTCGTGGTGCTGCCCGCGCTCCGACGCGCGCTCGGTGGAGCGCCGGGAGCGTGCGGAGCGACCGTTCATGCTCGGACCGGGCGACACCTTGCACCAAATCGACGGGATTTGTTCAGTTCGCCCGGCGATTCACCGCAAGTCTTGCGGTGGCGCGGCAGCCGGACGGGCACTCGTCCGGCCCGGTGATCGGCGCCCTCCCCCACCTGTTCGACCGGCACCCCAACCGGGCCGCCCGTTCGTCCGGGAGGGGGAGTTGTGTCACCCGGATGTCGCAGTCGGCTTGCGATGAAGGCGGGTTCGTGCGCGTTCGTGTGCAAACCTGTGCCGGTGTCGCGGGGTGGCCGGGTGTGCTTGTGGCCGGCCCCGGGGCGCTCCTTCATGCCAGAGACCACCCAAAGGACATCTGATGTCGCTTCGTGGAAACATCCGCAAGCTCGCCGTGATCGTCACCGTGACGGGCGCTGCCGCTCTCGCGGCGCCGGTGCCGGCGATGGCCGCTTGGCACGCGTCGGACTCGTCGACCTCGGCGAGCCTGGAGACGGGTTCGGCCGGTGTCGGCCTGTTCGGCCCGCACGCCCAGTGGCTCAACGCGCACGAGCACACCGACGACAAGTGCATCGGCGACTGCTGATCGACGGGTGAACGGGCCCGGGTGCCGCCGCGGCGGCACCCGGGCTCACTGCTGCCCGCTCACTGCTGCCCGCTCACCGCTGCCCGCTCGGCGCGGCCTCCGCCACCGGAGCCGGCCGGGACAGCTGCCCGGGCCACCACATGTGCCGGTCGAGGTCCATGGTGAGTGCGGTGACCAGCACCGAGCGCACCACCAGGGTGTCGAGCAGCACGCCGAGGGCCACCGCGAAGCCGATCTCGGCGAAGCCCACGACCGGCAGCGTCCCGAGGACGGCGAAGGTGCTGGCCAGGATCAGACCGGCAGAGGTGATCACGCCACCCGTGGCGGACAGTCCGTTCAGCGCTCCCTGCCGGGTGCCGACTTGGGCGGACTCCTCCCGCACGCGCGTCATGAGGAAGATGTTGTAGTCGATCCCCAGCGCGACCAGGAACACGAAGACGAACAGCGGGAACGCGTTGTCCTGGCCCTCGAAGTGGAAGACGTGCGCGAAGAAGAACGCGCTGATCCCGAGCGCCGCCGCGTACGACAGCACCACGGTCGCGATCAGCACCAGCGGCGCGGTGACGGCCCGCAGCAGCAGGGCGAGGATCAGCAGCACCACGCCCAGGACCAGCGGGATGATCGCCCGGTTGTCGTTCCCGGCGGCGCGCCCGGCGTCCAGGATGACGGCGGTGTTGCCGCCCACCTTGGCGTCCGCGTTCGGCACGGCGTGCACGGCGTCCCGCACCCGGTCGACGGTGTCCTTGGCGGCCTGACTGTCCGGCGGGTCGGTGAGCGTCGCCTGGAAGAGGGCCTGCCCCTCGTGCACGACCGGCGGCGTGGTGGCCGCCACCCCCGGAGTCGTTCCGGCGGCCTCCCGTACGGCGGGGGCGCCCTCGGCGGTGGAGATGATCGTCAGCGGCGCGCCCGTCCCGCCCGGGAAGTGCTGCTCCAGCACCTGCTGGCCGACCACCGAGTCCGGCTTGCCGGTGAAGGTCCCGGCCGTGCTGAGGCCGTTGGCGTCGAGCCAGACCAGCCCGATGCAGCAGACGCCGAGCGCCAGCGCCGTCGTCACCCACACCTTGCGGGGCTTCCCGCCGATCCACTCCCCGATGTGCGCCCAGCGGCCGGTCCTGGTCGGCTCCGGCGTGCCGTACCCGGGCCGGACCGGCCAGAACACCCAGCGGCCGACGATCACCAGCAGCGCCGGCAGCAGGGTCAGCATGGCCACGAGGGCGACCAGCACGCCGATCGCGCACACCGGGCCGAGGCCGCTGGTGGAGTTCATCTCGGCGATCAGCAGGCAGAGCATGGAGGCGATCACGGTCGCCGAGGAGGCGAGGATGGCGGGCCCGGCCCGGTGCAGGGCGAAGGCCATCGCCTCGTGCCGGTCCTGGTGGCGGCGCAGCTCCTCGCGGTAGCGCGCGGTCAGCAGCAGTGCGTAGTCCGTGCCGGCGCCGAGCACCAGGACGATCAGGATGCCCGCGCTCTGCGCGTTGACGGTCAGTCCGGCGTGCTTGGCGAGCAGGTAGATGAGCGCCTCGGCGACGGTCAGCGCGCCGGCCGCCGAGACCAGCGGCAGGATCCACAGCACGGGGCTGCGGTAGGTGAGCAGCAGCAGGATGATCACCACGCTGACGGTGGCGGCGAGCAGCGAGCTGTCGATGCCCGCGAAGGCCGCGGCCTGGTCGGCGCCGATGCCGCCGGGGCCGGTCACATGGGTGGTCATGCCGTTGCTGCCGTCGGCGGCGATCCGGCGCAGCTGCTCGACGGCGGGTTTCAGGTCGTTCCAGCCGTTGGTGCCGATGTCGATCGGCACGATGGTCTGCATCGCCTGGCCGTCGCCGGAGAGCACCGGGCCGGTGACCGGCCCGGCGACGTGCGGCACGGTGCGGAACTCGGCGGCGTCACGGGCGGCTTCGGCCCGGTCGGCGGGGGTGATGCCGGAGGGCCGCTGGTAGACCACGACGGCCTGGGCGGTGTCCACCGGTTGGAAGGCCCGCTGCTCGTCGAGCACCCGGGTGGACTCGGCGCTGCCGGGCAGCCAGCTGGACGCCTGGTTGTCCTCGGCGCCCATGAGCTTTCCGGCCAGTGGGCCGAGGGCCACCAGCAGCACCAGCCACAGCGCGAGCACCACCCACTTGCTGCGGTGGCCGCAGGGCAGTGCGGCGAGTTTCCGGGTCGGAAACATCCAGGAACCCCCTGGGGGCCGGCGGCAACGACTCGTCCAGACTCGCACCGGCCCCGCGATCCGGCAGCTCCGGCGTCGGCGGCCTCCGGGCCCCGTGGCGGGGACTCAGACGCGGACGGCCGCGCGCTCCCGCAGCTCCTTCAGCACCGCGATGTCCATCGCGTGTCCGGTGCCGTCCCCGCCGTGCTTGCGGTCCGGGGTTTCCACCAACAGGGGTACGCCGGCCGTCTCCGGGTGTTCGAACAGCTCGCGGAACGGCTCCGCGCCGATCATCCCGGCGCCGATGTTGGCGTGCCGGTCCTTGCGGGCACCGACCACGTCCTCGGAGTCGTTGGCGTGGATCAGCCGCAGTCGGCCCGGCCCGGCGGCGGAGGCCAGGGCGTCGAGCGCGGCCGTCACCCCGCCGGGGGCCGCCAGATCGTGTCCGGCGGCGAAGGCGTGGCAGGTGTCCAGGCAAACTCCCACCTTCGGGTGACGGTCCAGCGCCTCCACGTACTCGGCCAGTTCCTCCATCCGTGAGCAGAGGGAGCTGCCCTGACCGGCGGTCGGCTCCAGCAGTAGCCAGGGCGCGTCCTCGCCGAGTGCGTCGAGCTCGTCCAGCAGCGGCCGGACGTCCTCGCGGACCTGCCCCATCGCCTCCGCCCGGCGCGAGCCGCCGCCGGGCGCGGTGCCGACCGCCGAGCCGGTGTGCAGCACGACACCGAGTGCACCGATGGCGTGGCCGCGGTGCAGCGAGTGGCGCAGCGAGTCGGCCGAACGCTCGCGGGTGGCGGGGTTGTCCGAGCCGAAGTTGATCAGGTAGGGCGCGTGCACCCAGGCCGGGACGCCCTGGTCGGCGCAGGCGGTGCGGAACTCCTCGTCCTGCGCCGGGTTGCCCGCGGGCGTCGCCCAGCCGCGCGGGTTGGCCACGAACACCTGCACCGTCTCGGCGCCGACCCGCCGCGCGTACGCCAGGCCCGTCCCGGCCAGCCCCCGGCCGGCCACCGGGACGTGGGCGCCGATCGGGTTGCGGACGGTGGCGGTGGTGGCGGCGGGGGACGGCGCGGGCACGGTGGTCATGGCCCCGAGGATGTCACGCGGCCGGACGGCGGCGGCGGCCAGGTCGGCCCGGGCCTGCGGAGGCGGGGTCCGCCGCGTCCTTCCGCCGAGCCCTGAGGAAACGATCCTCTGTACTCCATCGAGTGAATGGCACCCGGAAACCCCGGCTCGCGGCACCCGGCTCCGTCACGATCCGTGACCACAAGGACTCCGTGTCCCCGAGGAGGCAGCCGTGACCACCGCCGACCCCGTCGAGACCGTCGACCTGCGTGCCGACCACCTTGTCCGTGACCCCTTCGCCGCCTTCGCCGACCTGCGCGAACGCGCCCCGCTCGCCCGCGCCACCATCCCCGGCGTGGACCCGTTCTGGATCGCCGTCCGCTACCAGGACGTCCGCACGGTGCTCTCCGACCCGCGCTTCGCCAACGACGTGCACTCCGTCCACGGCGGGCCCCGTGCCGAGGCGCCCACCGGCGCCGCTGAGGCCGCCCCCGCCGACACGTCCACCCCCGCGGAGGCGCCCACCCCCGCCCACCGCACCGAGCAGGTCTGGCGCGCCCGCGGCATGCCGCCGGAGTGCGCCGCGTACCTGCGCGCCGGGGTCTTCGACGCGGACGGCGCCCGGCACCGCCGGATGCGCGGCCTGGTGCACCCGGCCTTCACGGCCGGCGCGGTCGAGCGCCTGCGGCCCCGGATCGAACGGCTCGCCGAGGGGTACGCCCGCGGGCTCGCCGGGCACGCCGACCGGGACGGCGTGGTCGACCTCGTCGCGCACTTCGCGTACCCGCTGCCCGTCACGGTGATCTGCGAGGTGCTCGGCATCCCCGGGGCCGACCGCCCGCAGTGGCGCCGCTGGAGCTCCTACCTCGGCCGGGGCGCCGGGCCCGGCCTGGACGAGGCGCTGCGCGCGATGGTGGCCGCCGCCCGCGAACTGATCGAGCGGCGCCGCGCCGAACCGACCGAGGACCTGCTCTCCCGGCTCGCGTCCGCCGAGGGCAACACCCTCGCCCCGGTCGAGACCGTCTCGCTGATCCTCAACCTGATCGTCGCCGGGCACGAGACCACCGCCACGCTGATCGGGAACGGGACGGCTGCGCTGCTCGCCCACCCCGAGCAGCTGGCGCTGGTCCGCGCCGACCCGGGCCTGCTGCCCGCCGCCGTCGACGAGCTGATGCGCTGGTGCGGCCCGACCATCGGCGGGGTGCCGCGCTACGCGACCGAGGACCTCACCCTGGCCGGCACCCTGATCCGCAAGGGGGAGGCGGTGATGCCGATCCTCGCCGGAGCCAACCACGACCCGCGGGTCTACGCCGAGCCGGAGCGCCTGGACATCTGCCGGGCCGGCGCCCCGGACCGCGACGGGCACCACGACGCGCACCTCGGCTTCGGCCACGGCACCCACCGCTGCCTCGGCGCGGCGCTGGCGCACGAGGAGGCGGTGGTCGCCCTCGGCGCGCTGCTGCGGGCGTACCCGCAGCTCGCCCTCGCGGTCGGACCGGAGGCCGTCGAACGCGGCCCGAACCCGGCCGCCTGGCACCTCGCCGCGCTGCCCGTGCGCCTCGGCCCGCAGGCCCCGGCCGGGGGCTGAGCCGGAGCCGGCAGGGGACACACCGCCCCCGACCGCACTCGCGCCCGACCACACCCACACCCGCACCCGCGCCCGACCGCACCCGCGGTCGGGCGCGTCGTCATGTCCGCCCCGCGCGCGCCACGCCGGGCCGTCCCACGCCCGGCCGACGCCCCGTCAGTCCCGCAGCCCAGCCCTGGTGGCGGCCCCACCCGGGCGACCGTACCGTCGACTCGGCCGCACCCACCGGCCGTCACCGCCCGCACACAGCGCGTCAGTCCACACCGCCGGACCGGGCCGGACACCCCGACCCACCCACGAGCACCGCGCACGCCGAAAGAACAGGTCACCACTCATGCCCACGCGACGGGTCCACCACCTGGCCGCGGCCACCGCGGCCGCCACCGCCCTGACCACCGTCCTCACCACCCTGGCCGCCGCGCCCGCGGCCCACGCCACCGACATCGGCCGGCTGCACCTCGTCCAGCCCGGCGAATCGATTCAGCAGGCCGTCGACGCCGCCCAACCCGGCGACACCGTCCTGCTGCTCCCCGGCACCTACCGGGGCAGCGTCCGCATCACCACCCCCGGGCTCACCCTCGTCGGCTCCGGCCCCGACAGCGTCATCACCCCCGGCACCGGCACCGAGAACGCCTGCGCCACCGCCGGGCACGGCCTCTGCGTGGTGGGCACCGAGGCCGCCCCGCTGCGCGACGTCACCATCGAGGCCCTCGCCGTCACCGGCTTCGCCAAGAACGGCATCGATGCCAGCGGCACCACCGGCCTGACCGTCCAGGGCACCTTCGTCCACGGCAACGCCCAGCAGGGCATCAGCCAGGAGATGTCCACCAAGGCCGCCATCCTCGGCAACCGCTCGACCGACAACGGCCAGTCCGGCGTCTTCCTCGCCAACTACGCCTACCGCGAGGGCGGCGCGCCCGACACCGGCGGCACCGTGGTCGAGGGCAACGTGCTGACCGGCAACCGGGTCGGCGTCACCGTCCGCCGGCTGCGCGGGCTGGCCGTCCAGGACAACGACATCAACGGCAACTGCGCCGGCGTCTTCGTGGTCGGCGACGAGGGCGTGCCCCGTGCCGGGGACCTGGACGTGCGGCGCAACAAGGTCGTCGCCAACAACAAGTTCTGCCCGGCCAACCCGCGCCTGGGCGCCATCCAGGGCGCCGGCATCGTGCTCACCGGCACCGAGGACGCCCGGGTCACCGACAACGAGGTCCGCGACAACACCGGCACCTCGGACTTCTCCGGAGGCATCGTCCTCTTCAAGAGCGTCGTCGGCGTCTCCAACGCCCGGGCCCAGGTCACCGACAACCGCCTGAGCGGCAACGGCCCCGCCGACCTCGCCGACCGCGACGCCGGGGCCGACAACACCTTCGCCCGCAACACCTGCGAACGCTCCGAGCCCTCCGGCCGCTGCTGAGCACCCCGACCCCCTCGCCGCCCACCCCCAAGGAAGCGCCCATGACCACCGCACCCGCCCACTCCAGCCCGCAGGCCGCGATGCGCCTGCGCGAGCTCGTCTTCGGCGCCGCCTGCGCCGCCGCCGTCCGGGCGGCCGCCCGGCTCGGAGTCGCCGACGCGCTCGGCGACGCCCCGACCACCGTCACCGACCTCGCCGCCGCGCTCGACACCGAGCCCCGCCAGCTGCGCCGCCTGCTGCGCGCGCTCACCTGCTACGGCATCTTCGCCGAGACCGGGGACGACCGCTTCGAGCACACCGAGATGTCCCGGCTGCTGCGCGAGGACGCCCCCAACTCGCTCCGGTACATCTCCCTCTGGTGCACCGAGCCGTGGACCTGGGAGGCCTGGCCGAAGCTGGACGAGGCGGTCCGCTCCGGCCGCAACGTCTTCCCGGAGCTCTTCGGCAAGGAGTTCTTCGACTACCTGCACACCGACGGCGGCGACTCGGCCAAGGTCTTCGACAAGGCGATGACCACCTCCAGCCGGCAGTCCGCCCAGGACTTCGCCGACTACCTGGACCTCACCGGCATCGACTCGGTGGTCGACATCGGCGGCGGCCAGGGCCACGTGCTCGCCAGCCTGCTGGAGAAGCACCCGGCCCTGCACGGCACCCTGCTCGACCTGCCCAAGGTCGTCGCCGGAGCGGACTCCCGGCTGCAGGACGGCGGCGCCTTCTCCGCGCGCGCTCGCATGGTGCCGGGCGACTGCCGGGTGGACATCCCGGTCCGCGCCGACCTCTACATCATCAAGAACATCCTGGAGTGGGACGACGAGAGCACCCGCCGCACCCTCGCCAACGTGGTGAAGGCGGCGCGCCCCGGCGCCCGCGTGGTGGTCGTCGAGAACCTCGTCGACAACAGCCCGTCGATGCGCTTCACCACTGCGATGGACCTGCTGCTGATGCTCAACGTGGGCGGCGCCAAGCACTCCGAGGAGAGCATGGTCCGGCTGATGGAGGAAGCCGGTCTGACCGTCACCGAGGTCTGCCCGGTCAACCCCTACCTGCACGCCTTCGAGGCCACCGTCCGCGGCTGACCCGACGGCTACGCACCGGACGACCGCCGGCCCCTCCGTTCCCGGGAGGGCCGGCGGTCGTCCGGTGCGCGCGGCGCCGGGCCCTGCGCGCGGCACCAGGCCCCGCGCGGCATCCGGCCCCGCGCCGCGTCAGGCCTTGTGCGAGGACTCCAGGTGCGCGAAGACCACCACGTTGTCCAGGTAGTCCCGCTTCTTCTTGTCGTACGTGCCGCCGCAGGTGATCAGCCGGAGCTGGGCGTCGGGCGTCTTGCCGTACACCTTCTGGTCGGGGAAGGCGTCCTTGGCGAAGGTCTCCACCGAGTCCACGGTGAAGACGGCGACCGTGCCGTCGGCGCGGCTCACCTCGACCTTGTTGCCGGGCAGCAGCAGGCTCAGCAGCAGGAACACCGCCGGGCCCTTGGTGGTGTCCACGTGCCCGGCGACGACCGCGCTGCCGCGTTCGCCGGGGGTCACGCCACCGCGGTACCAGCCGACCAGGTTCTTGTCGTCCGGCGGCGGCGCGTTGAGCTGGCCGGCCGCGTTGAGGGTCAGCTCGGTGAACGGCGCGTCCACGGCGATCTGCGGGATCCGCAGCCGGGTCGGCTTGGAGGCCTTGAGCGGGGGCACCCCCGGCGCGGCCGCCGCGGGCGGCGGGGAGGCGGCGGCCGGCGGTCCGGGGACGGCCGAGGCGGTGGCCGCCGGCGGAGCGGCCTGGGTGGCCGCCGTGTCGGTGCTCGGCCCGGTGTCCACCGAGTTGTAGATCAGCAGCAGACCGACCGCTGCCGCGCCCATCCCGGCGCGCAGCAGCCGGGGCATTCCAGAGGCGGGACCACCCGTCATTCCTGTCCTCCGCTCAACCGGTTCCGAACGGCGCGCCGCCCCCGGTGCGCCCCACCCCGGCCGGGGTGGGGCGCCCGGAGGCGACGGAAGCAGCGCGTCGGGCGTCAGGCGACCGCGCCGGAGGCGCGGCGGCCGCGGCGCAGGGCGTAGGCACCGGCCCCGAGGCCGCCGAGCAGCAGCACCGCGCCGGAGGCGAGCCCGCCGCCGGACAGCGACATGCCGCCGCCACCGGTGTGCACGCCGCCGTGCGGGGTCTTGTGGTCCTCGTCCTTGGCCTCGGAACCCTTGTGCTCCTCGCTCCCCTTGGACTCGCCGCCCTTGGACTCCGAGCCCTTGGACTCCGAGCCCTTGGAGTCGGTGCCCTTGGAGTCGGAGCCCTTGTGCTCCTCGGTGCCCTTGGAATCGGTGCCCTTGTGGTCCTGGGTGGCGGCCGAGCCCATCGAGCTGTCATTGCCCTTCGTACTGTCGGCGGAGCCCTTGTCGGGCTTCTCCTGCTTCTCCTGCCAGGTGAGGTTCTTGCCCTGGTCGGCGGAGCCGTCGGCATAGGCCATGGGAGCACCGGCGGTGAGGACGGCGGCGACGGCCGCCGCGGCGAGCAGCGTGCGTGCAGAACGCATGAGGATGATCCTTCCGGCGCGCGGACCGCGACTGCCGACACGGTGCCGGGCAAGGGGGCTCGCGGGGGGTGCGCCTGATCCACCGTCAACCACGGTGCGGCCGCCTGCCACCGGAGCGTGGCAGCGCCGGTGCGGACTGTGCGCCCTTCGGGTGGAGTCCCGGGTGTGTTCACCCGGCTGGCCGGGCGATCCGGGTGAATCCGCGCCGGGACCGGGGCCGGGTGTCGGGGGGGGCGAAGCCGGGCGTCGGGGACCGAGGGACCGGGGCCCGAGGGCCGTGCGAGTGCGTTCCCGGGACCGCCGGGAAGCGCGACGGGCCCGCCCCCGGCACACGGCCGGGGGCGGGCCCATCGGGGACGCCGGGTTCAGCGCTCCCAGCGGTAGAACTCGCGCGCCATCGCGTCCTTCGGCTCGCGCCAGGTGGCCGGGTCGTAGGCCTGGACGAAGGCGGTCAGGCGGTCGCTGACGGACCGGAACTCCGGGTGTCCGATGACCTTGGCGACCGCCGGGCCCGGCGGTCGGTCGGCCTCGATCAGGTGGAGGTACACGTCGCCGAACTGGAAGAGGCTGCGGCCGGTGACGCCGATCAGGTGCGGCAGTTCGCCCTGGTCGGACTCGGCGAACACCTCGGCGATGTCCGGCGCCGCCTCGGGCTTCATCCGGGCGACGATCAGCGCCCGGTGCGCGCCGCTCACAGCTCCGCCGCCCGCTTCTCGACCTTCTCGCGGATCAGCTGCATCTGGATCCGGGAGTTCTTGTTGATGTGGTTGACCATGCCGTTGTCGTCGACCGGCGCGGTGGGCTTCATCGCGAAGTCCTGGATCCAGCGCATCCTGGTGCCGGCCGGGACCTCCGCGTACTCCCAGCGGATGTCCATGAACTCGAACGGGCCGGGCTCGACCCGGCGGGCGCGCACCGCGAGCGAGGACTTGTCGGTGGTGCGCTCGGAGACCCAGCTCCACACCTGGCCGTTCTCGTCCGGGTGCATGGTGAGCCGGAACTGCACGCGGTCGCCGTCGCGCTCCAGCACCTCGACCGAGGCGTACTCGCTGAACAGGTCCGGCCAGTTCTCCAGGTCGTTGGTGATCTCCCAGACCAGGTCGAGCGGCGCGGCGATGACGATCTCGTTGTCGGTGTGTCCGGGCATCTCAGGCACCAGCCTTCGCGGAGAGGGAGGAGTTGACCAGCTCGATGAACTCGGCCGGGGTCTTGGCGGACTCGGCGCCGGAGGTGACCTTGAGGCCGTGCCGGTTCTCCAACTCGCCGACGACGCCGAGCAGTCCGAGCGAGTCGACGCCGAACGCGTCGAACTGCGCACCCGGCTGCTCCAGGTCGCCCGGCTCCACGATGACGCCGGCCCGGGCCTGCAGCAGGGCGGCGAGCTCCGGATAGCTGAGGGTGTTGCTCACGGGGTGTGTCCCTTCGAAGGTGTGACGGAGTGGTTCGGCAGGTTCAGGCCCGCTCGCCGCGCCGGAGCACCAGCGCGGAGTTGGAGCCCATCAGCCCGCGGCTGAGCACCAGGGCGGTGCGCAGCACGGCCGGGCGGGCGCGGCCGGTCACCAGGGCGAGGTCGTGGCAGACCTCGGTGACGTTGGGGGTGGGCGGCAGCACGCCGTCCTCCATGGCCAGCACGGCGGCGGCCACGTCCAGCAGCGGGGCGCCGCAGTAGGCCCGTCCGGTGCCGGTCTTGGGCGCGGTGACCGGGACGCGCTCGGCGGCCGGGCCGAGCGCGTCGGCCAGCGCCAGCGCCTCCGCCCGGTCGGCGGCCGGGACGCCGAGGGCGTCCGCGAAGACCACGTCGATCTCCTCGGGCGCGATCCGGGCCTCGTCCAGCGCGATCCGGATCGCGGCGGCCAGCCCCTCGCGGGACTCCTCCCAGCGGGAGGCCCCGGTGAAGGTGGCGCCGTGCCCGGCCAGGTGCGCCCGGACGTTGGCGCCGCGGCGCCGGGCCGTCCGCTCGTCCTCCAGCATCAGCATCGCGCCGCCCTCGGCGGGGGCGAAGCCGCAGGCCCGCGCGGTGAACGGCAGGTAGGCCTCCTCGGCCCGTTCGGCCAGGCTGAGCTCGGGGTAGCCGAGCTGGCAGACCATCGAGTAGGGGGCCAGGGGGGCCTCGGCGGCGCCGACCACCACCGCGTCGGTGCCGCGCTCGATCGAGCGGGCCGCGTGCGCGAGGGCGTCCAGGCCGCCGGCCTCGTCGCTGGCGACGACCCCGCAGGGGCCCTTGTAGCCGCCGCGGATCGAGATCTGGCCGGTGCTGGCCGCGTAGAACCAGGCGATGGACTGGTACGGTCCGACGAACCTCGGTCCCTGGCCCCAGAGTTGCTGGAGTTCACGCTGGCCGAACTCGCCGCCGCCGGAGCCGGCCGCGGTCACCACGCCGACCGCGAAGGGCTGTTCGGGGTCGGGCCGGAAGCCGGCGTCCGCCACCGCCAGGTCGGCGGCGGCCATCGCGTAGTGCGTGAAGCGGTCGGTCTGCACCAGGTAGCGGTTGTCGATCGCCGACTGCGGCTCGAAGTCCCGTACCTGGCCCGCGATCCTGAGCGGCAGCTCGGTGCAGCCCTCGCGGGATATCCGGTCGAGGACGCTCACGCCCTGCCTGGTGGCCTTCCAGAAGGCGTCGGCCCCGACGCCGTTCGGCGCCACCACGCCGAGGCCGGTGACCACCGCCCGGCGGCCCTGCTGACGTGACGTCATGGAACTCACCCCGTTCTGTTGAGCACGACGGCGGACTGGAATCCGCCGAATCCGCTGCCGACCGAGAGGATGTGGCTCAGCGGCAGCTCGCGCGCGGTGCGCGGCACGTAGTCGAGGTCGCACTCCGGGTCCGGAGTCTCGTAGTTGGCGGTCGGCGGCACGACGCCGTGGGCGAGCGCCAGGGTGCAGGCGACGACCTCGATCGCGCCGATCGCGCCGAGCGAGTGGCCGACCATCGACTTGATCGAACTCATCGGGGTCCCGAAGGCGTGCCCGCCCAGCGAGCGCTTGACCGCGGCGGTCTCGTGCCGGTCGTTCTGCTTGGTGCCCGAGCCGTGCGCGTTGACGTAGTCGACGTCGGTGCGGTCGACCCGGGCGTGGGCGAGCGCGTGGTCGATCGCCCGGGACATCTCCAGCCCCTCCTTGGTGAGGCCGGTCATGTGGTAGGCGTTGCCGAAGGTGGCGAAGCCGCCGACCTCGCCGTAGATCCGGGCGCCGCGGCGCCGGGCGTGCTCCAGTTCCTCCAGCACCAGGACGGCGCCGCCCTCGCCGAGGACGAAGCCGTCGCGCTCGGCGTCGAAGGGACGGGAGGCGTGCTGCGGGTCGTCGTTGCGCTCGCTGGTGGCCTTGATGGCGTCGAAGCAGGCGACGGTGATCGGCGAGATCGGGGAGTCGGAGGCGCCGGCGACGCAGATGTCGGCGCGGCCCTCCTCGACCGCCTGGAAGCCGTAGCCGATCGCGTCCAGGCCGGAGGTGCAGCCCGTGGAGACGGTCTGCACCGGGCCGCGGGCGCCGGTCCGCTCGGCCACCGCGGAGGCGAGCGTGCTGGGCGCGAAGGCCCGGTGCAGCTGCGGCTCCGCCTGCCGGTGGTCCACGTCCCAGCGTGCGCCGGCGGAGCTGACCAGGGCGTAGTCGTGTTCCAGTCGGGTGGTGCCGCCGACGGCGGTGCCGAGCGAGACGGCGATCCGCCAGGGGTTCTCGGCGGTGAGGTCCAGGCCGGCGTCGGCGATCGCCTCGTCGGCCGCGACCATCGCGAACTGGACGTAGCGGTCGGCCCGCTGGACGTCCTCCGGGCCCAGCCCGTGGGCCGCCGGGTCGAAGTCGACCTCGGCGGCGATCCGGGAGCGGAACCCGGTGGGGTCGAAGAGCGTGATGCCCCGGGTCGCGGTGCGGCCGGCCGTGAGGAGCTCCCAGAACGCCGGGACGCCGACCCCGCCGGGCGCGACCACACCGATCCCCGTGACGGCGACGCGCCGGGTCACGAGGCCACCTTGGCGTGTTCCGGCGGGCCGGAGGCGGCGGACTCCTCGGTGGTCACGTGGCCGAGATCGGGGCGCGGGGCGAGCGGGCCGAGGTGGAAGACCATCCGAGCCTCGGTGTCGCCGACGTTGCGGAAGCGGTGGCGCATGTTGATCGGGATCATGAGGCCCTGGTCGGCCTTGAGCGGCCGGGTCTCCCCGTCCAGGTCGACCTCCAGCTCGCCGCAGACGACGAACACGAACTCCTCGGAGTACGGGTGGTAGTGCTCGCCGATCCGCTCGCCGGGCCGGACGATCGCCAGGCCCATGAAGCCGCTGGTCGCCCCGCACGTGGTCGGGGTGAGCATGGTGCGGAGCTCGGCGCCGTGGCGGCGGTTCTCCGGAGCCTCGTCGACGTTGACGATCCGTGGGTACTGCGTGGTCATGATGGTCTTCCTCCGTGGAATCGACGTGGAGTTGACGTGGGGTGACGGAGCGTCAGTTGGCGTGGGGGTCGGCGGAGCTGCGGTCGGTGACGGGGTTCATGGCGCGGGCTGCGAGGAAGGCGCCGAGCCCGGTGACGGTGCGCAGGTCGCCCTGCGGGCCGAGGTCGAGCAGCCGGGCCAGCGCGGCCGCCTCCAGGTCGTCCGCCACGCCGAGGGCGGCGGCCGGGTCGGCTTCGGCCGGCACCCGCAGGTCGACCAGGCGCACCACCACGTCCTCGCGCTGGAAGACGGTGCCCGCCGCGACCGGCCCGGTCGGGTCGGCGGTGGCCAGGTTGTCGTGCCGGGCCAGCAGCTCGGCCACGGCCTGCCCGTTGCCCGGGCGGACGGGGTAGAGCACGGCGTGCCGGTGCAGGCGGCCGGAGGCGGGGGAGCCGGCGATCGCCTGGTGCTTGGCGGGCAGCGCGGCCTTGGCGAAGAAGGCGCGGGCGGCCTGCGGGTCGCCCAGTTGGCGGGCCTCCTCCAGGTACGGGTTGATCGCCTCCTCGACGGCCCGCACCTCGGGCTGCATCGCCACGTGCCGCAGGGCGTCGCCCAGGTTGCCGACCACCTCGACGGCCCGCACCACCCGGTTGCCGTGCATGAACAGCGAGGTCCGCTGCAGCCGGGTGTGCTCGTCCACCTCGGCCCGGGGGGAGGCGTAGCCGGACAGGATCCTGGCCACCTCGGGCTCGCTGCCGGGCTTGACGGTGAAGGTCAGCGCGTGGCGGACCACGCCGTCCGGGCCCGGTTCGGCCTTCGGCGGGCCGACGTGGCCGGCCGGTGCGGTGCGCGGCAGGCCGGGCGGCACCTCCATCGGGGCGCGGGTGCCGGTCGAGCCGGCCGCCGAGGTCTCGCGCAGGACGGCGTAGCGCAGCGAGCGGAAGTTGTCGCTGACGCAGCCGTGCATCGGCTTGACCATCTCGCGGTGGGCCGGGCTGTCCACCCACTCCAGGAAGGTCTCCTGGTCCCGCCACTCGCTGGTGATCAGCCACTGGCGCGGGTCGTTGATCGACTGGCACAGCTGGTCGCTGACGTGGCCGGGGACCGAGGCCACCTGGTGGCGCAGCTGCTCGTAGACGTCGAGGAAGCGCTGCTGGGCGCCGTCCTGGATCTCCAGCATCAGCACCACCCGCAACCGGGAGTCGGACTCGTCCTGCTGCTTCGGCTGGGGTTCGGACAGAGTTGTCATGATCCACTTTCTGCTCTGGGTCGCACGCTGCGGGCCGTGTCGGCCGTGTCGGCCGCGCCCGGCGGGTGCTTCCCGGCCTGGGAAGGGCGGTGCGACGGCGGTCGGGCCCGAGCGGTCGGCTCCAGGCCTGAGGTCGATCGTGGGCGGCGCACCGGGCGCGGCGCGAGATTTGCGGGCCATCCGGGCGAAGGGGCGGCACAGCCGGCCTCGGGCGGGGGATGGAAGAGCGGGGCCCCCGGCTGAGCGGGCCCGTCGAGGGCGGCGCCGAGCCCAGTAGCCGGGCCGCGGAATCCCGTTACAGGGCGGAGCAATTGATGAATCCGAAGATCGACGACCGGGTGCCGGTCCTGATCGTGGGCGGCTCGCTGGTCGGGCTGTCGGCCTCGCTCTTCCTGGGCCGACTCGGGGTCAGACACCTGCTGGTCGAGAAGCACGCCGACACCTCGCACCACCCGCGCGGCCGAGGCAACAACGTCCGCACCATGGAGCTGTACCGGGTGGCCGGGATCGAGCCGGCGATCCGCGAGGCGGCCTCGATCCTCGCCCCCAACCACGGCATCCTGCAGGCGCCCTCGCTGACCGGCGCCGAGCAGGAGTGGCTGTTCCGCGAGATCGACCCCGGCGGCCGGCTGGCCCGGTTCAGCCCCAGCTCGTGGTGCCTGTGCAGCCAGAACGACCTGGAGCCGGTGCTGCTGCGGGCGGCCCGCGACCTGGGCGGGGACGTCCGGTTCAGCACCGAGCTGGTCTCCTTCGAGCAGGACGCCGACGGCGTGACCTCGGTGCTGCGCAGCAGGGAGAACGGCGAGGAGCGGGTGGTGCGCTCGGACTTCCTGATCGCGGCGGACGGCCCGCGCAGCCCGGTCCGCGAGCGGCTGGGCATCGGCCAGAGCGGCAAGGGCGAGCTCTTCCACAACGTGAGCATCACCTTCCGCGCCAAGCGGCTGGCCGAGGTGGTCGGCGACCGGCACTTCATCGCCTGTTACCTGACCAACCCGGAGGCGGACGGCGCGCTGCTGCCGGTGGACAACCAGGAGGAGTGGGTCTTCCACGCCCCGTGGCACCCCGAGCACGGCGAGCCGCTGGAGGCCTTCACCGACGAGCGCTGCGAGCGGCACATCCGCACCGCCGTCGGCATGCCGGAGCTGGACGTCGAGGTGACCGGCCGGGCGCCCTGGCACGCCGCCGAGCGGGTGGCCGAGCGGTACGGCGCCGGGCGGGTCTTCCTCGCCGGGGACTCCGCGCACGAGATGTCCCCGACCGGCGCCTTCGGCTCCAACACCGGCATCCAGGACGCCCACAACCTGGCCTGGAAGCTCGCCGCCGTGCTGTGCGGCTGGGCCGGGCCGCGGCTGCTGGAGACGTACGGGCAGGAGCGGCGGCCGGTCGCCCAGGTGACCGGCGAGCGCGCCTCGGCCCGCTCCGCCGAGCACAGCCACCCGGGCTACGCGGTGGTGCCGGGCGTCGGGCGGCAGGCCGGGGTGCTGGCGGTGGCGCTCGGCTACCGCTACCCGGTCGGCGCGGTGGTCGGCACGGACCGGGCGGGCGCCGTCGTCCCCGAGCAGTTCGAAGTGGCGGGTGAGCCGGGCAGCCGGGCCCCGCACCAGTGGCTGCTGCGGGCGGGCGTCAGGCTCTCCACGCTGGACCTGTACGAGCAGGCGATGGTGCTGCTCACCGGCCCCGAGGGCGGCGCCTGGCAGACGGGCGCCCGGAGGGCCGCGGACCGGCTGGCCGTTCCGCTGGACGCCTACCGGATCGGCGACGGCGCCGAGGACGACCTGGCCCCGGAGCCGGGCTCGGACTTCGCCGCCCTGCACGGCATCGGCCCGCAGGGCGCGGTGCTGGTCCGCCCGGACGGCTTCGTCGCCTGGCGCTCGCCCGGCCCGGCGCTGGACCCGGAGGCCGAGCTGGGCACGGTGCTGCGGACGGTGCTGGGCCTCTGAGCACACGCGGAAGGGCCCGCCGGTCGCTCGACCGGCGGGCCCTTCCGCGTCAGTGGGTGGGGTGGGTGGGGGTCAGTGACCGCCCGCGTCCACCACCTCGACGTCGGCGACCTCACGCTCGATCGCCTCGGCCGGCAGGGCCACCCGGATCGCCCAGAAGTAGATGCCCAGGGCGAAGACCGCGACCAGGCCCATGTCGTACCACATCGGGATCCGGCCGGTGCCGTCGCCGAAGCCGCCCTGCCAGGAGATCAGGCCGAGGCCCAGCAGGTAGACCGGCAGCCACTGGGCGGACTTCCAGCTCAGGCGCGGCGCGTTCGGCAGGCCCTTCTTGATCGCGTAGGCCGCGTATCCGCCGAGCAGGAGGTAGCCGAGCACGATGGCCATGCCCAGGCGGGACAGGGTGTGCCAGCCGGACCAGTAGATGATCAGGCTGGAGACCACGAACGCGGCCGGGGAGATGACCGCGCCGAAGGGCAGCCGGTAGGAGCGGTCGTGGTTCGGCAGCCGGCGACGCAGGGCACCGAAGGCGAGCGGGGCGCCGGCGTACATCAGCACGCTGGCGGAGGTGATGAAGCCGACCAGCTCCTGCCAGCTCGGGAAGGGCAGGAAGCAGATCACACCGGTGATGAACGACATGACCAGGCCGAACCACGGCACGCCGTTCTTGTCCAGCTTCTCGAACTTCTGCGGCGCGTAGCCGTTCTTGCTCAGGCCGTAGGAGATGCGGGAGGTGGAGGTGGTGTAGATCAGGCCGGTGCCGCCGGGGGAGACGATGGCGTCGAAGTACAGCACCCAGGAGAGCCAGCCGAGGCCGACCAGGGTGGCGAGGCCGGCGAACGGACCCTCGATGCCCGGGAAGTCGAGCTTGTCCCAGCCGTTGATGAAGGAGCTGACCGGCAGCGAGCCGATGAAGGCGACCTGCAGCAGGACGTAGATCAGGGTGCCGATGGCGACCGAGCCCAGGACGGCGCGGGGGATGTCGCGCTTGGGGTTGCGGCTCTCACCGGAGATCTGGATGGCCTGCTCGAAGCCGAGCAGCGCGAAGATGATGCCGCTGGAGCTGATCGCGGCGAGCACGCCCTTGGCACCGAACGGCGCGAAGCCGTGCGAGGTGAAGTTCGAGGCGTGGAAGTTGGTGATCGACAGCGCCAGGATCGTGAGCAGCGGGACGCCGATCTTGAGCCAGGTCGCGATCGAGTTGGTGGCCGCCAGGACCCGCACACCGAGGAAGTTGACCGCGACGAAGACGCCCATCAGCAGCACCGCGACGATGAAGCCGCTGGTGGTGAGGGTGCCGTTCGCGTTGAGGAAGCTCTTGGCGAACTGCCAGTGGCCCGCGTAGCCGATCATCGCCTCGACCTCGATCGGGGCGACGGTCGCGGCCTGGAGCCAGGAGAACCAGCCGAAGGACATGCCGGCCAGGCCACCGAAGGCGTAGTGCGGGTAGCGCGCGGTGCCACCGGCGACCGGGAACATTCCGCCGAGCTCGGCGTGCACGAAGGCGAGCAGCACGATCGCGACTGCGCCGATGCCCCAGGAGAGGAGGGCCGCCGGTCCGGCGGCGACGACGGCGTTCTTGGCGCCGAACAGCCAGCCGGAGCCGATGATCGAGCCGACCGAGGCCCACATGAGGCCGATGAGGCCAACGTGGCGCTTGAGCGACCGGGTGGTGGTGCCGGATTCGGCGCCGGTGCTCTGTCCGGGCGGCGAGATCTGGTTGAGGGAAGCCATGGGCGATCTCTCTGTGTGTGGGGGCTCCGCATGGGCGGAGCGCGGAGAGTTGCCACACAGTAGGGCTATTCATAGACCTCTGCACAGATTTCATTACTGAATGTTTACTTTCTTTGCCGGATATCCGTGCTGGTAGGAGGCATTCTGTTCAGTTGTCTGTTACGTTACCTGTGGGTAAGTCCGGGATCTGAGCAGCGATTGAGGTTTGGGCTGCGAACCTGCAATATTGACGCCTCGGGCGATTCATGGAATTGAAGATCTCCGCATAGTGATGCGCCGGGGTTGTTGATCTTCGCCGAATCTGGTGCCCCGCAAGGGTGTTGACTGTCCGTCAGCTCGGCGGCTCCCCCTTCGCTCCCGCCGTCGGCCACTCGGGCGGGCGTCCAGTGGTCGCCCGGGGCGCGCGGCCGTGCTGGGGTGGTCCGCATGAACCGCTCACGCCTGGCCCGGTTGGCCGCCGCGACCGCCTCCGTCCTCCTGCTCGCCGCCACCGCCACCGGCACCGCGGCCGCCGCCGCCACTGCTCGGGCGGTGGCGACCGGGCTCCGGGACGTCACCTCCGAGCAGTGCCGGGGCGCGGGCGGGCACGTCGAGGGCAGCGGTTACTGCGTCGACGCGTTCGGTGACGACGCCTGGGGCCAGCCCGTCGACGGCCAGGCGATCAACCCGGACCCCCGCCCCGGCGAGGAGTGAGCCACCTCACGTCCCTCACGGGACCGGCCGCAGGGTGACCGGGGCCGGGGTGAGGGTGCGCAGGACCAGGTCGATGTGGACCCTGGCGGCGCCCGCGCGGTAAAGGGCCGCGGAGATCGTCCGTAACTCCTCCGGACCGGTGCAGACGAGCCGGAGCTCCAGGTCGGCCTCGCCGGCCAGGGCGAGGCCGCTCCGGACGGCCGGGAACTCGGCCGCGATCCGGTCGAAGTCGAGCGCGACCGGGCCGTGGCTGACCCGGGCGATCGCGTGCAGCGGTCGGCCCGGCCGCAGGTGGGCCTCGGCGTCCGGCCCGGCCGGCCCGGCCGGCCCGGCCGGGACGAGCCGGAGCGGGGCCGTCACCGGTGCTGGAGCAGTGCGGTCGGGGCCGGGGCGGCCGGCGTGGCGGGGGCGGTGACGGGCGGGGCGACCAGCCTCGGGTCCAGCACCAGGACGTCCACGCCGAGCGGGGCGGTGAGGGCGCGCAGGGCGGGCTCGCCGAGCTCGGTGTGGGGGTGGCCCGGCCCGAGGAGTGCGGCGAGGGCCTCGGGGCTGGAGAATCCGACCGCACAGCGGCGGCCGTCGCGCAGGCGGAAGAGGCGGAGTGCGGTGCTGCTGCCGGGGCCGGAGGTGGTGACCGGTACGTGCCAGACGACGCGGGCCATGCGAACGCTCCCGAAGGGGGTGGTGGTGCCTGCCGGAACTGCTTCCTCGACGCTAGGGCGGCCGACCCCGGGCGGCCCCGGTCCTGACGCAGCGTTGACCGAATGAGGTGGTGCGTTGACGCACTCCTGACGTTCGACTCACCCGGGTGGACCACACCGGTGATCGGGGCTGCTCCGTTTGCCTCGCGTCCCGGCTCGGACCACCGTGGATCGTGTCGCTCGTCACGGCCGCCGGACGCCTCCGGGGAGACCGGCGCGCACTCCGGGGCGGGGGGAGGTGGAGCGAGGGGCCCGTGACGAGATATCTTGACGTCAAGACGTTGGAGACGTGAAGCGGAGTACCGATGACTGACTCGACCATCATCTATACGCACACCGACGAGGCTCCGGCCCTGGCGACCTACTCGTTCCTGCCGGTGGTCCAGGCGTACGCCTCGACCGCGGGTGTGCGGGTGGAGACCCGCGACATCTCCCTGGCCGGGCGGATCATCGCGAGCTTCCCGGAGCGTCTGACCGAGGCCCAGCGGATCGGCGACGCCCTCGCCGAGCTGGGCGAGCTGGCCAAGACCCCCGGTGCCAACATCATCAAGCTGCCGAACATCTCGGCCTCCGTGCCGCAGCTGAAGGCCGCCGTCGCCGAGCTGCAGGCCCAGGGCTACGCCCTGCCGGACTACCCGGACGACCCGCAGACCGACGAGGACAAGGACGTCCGCGCCCGTTACGACAAGGTCAAGGGCAGCGCCGTCAACCCGGTCCTGCGCGAGGGCAACTCGGACCGCCGCGCCCCGCAGTCGGTCAAGAACTACGCCAAGACCCACCCGCACCGCATGGGTGCCTGGACCGCCGAGTCCAAGACCAACGTCGCCACCATGGGCGAGAACGACTTCCGCTCCACCGAGAAGTCCGCCGTGGTCGAGGCCGACGGCGCCCTGCGCATCGAGCTGGTCGCCGAGGACGGCACCACCACCGTGCTGCGCGAGAAGGTGCCGGTGCTGGCCGGCGAGGTCGTCGACGCCTCCGTGATGCGCGCCGCCGCCCTGAACACCTTCCTGGCCGCCCAGGTCGCCCGCGCCAAGGCCGAGGGCGTGCTGTTCTCGGTGCACCTCAAGGCCACCATGATGAAGGTCTCCGACCCGATCGTCTTCGGCCACGTCGTGCGCGCCTTCTTCCCGAAGACCTTCGCCGCCCACGGTGCCACGCTCGCCGCCGCCGGTCTGAACCCGAACAATGGCCTCGGCGGCATCCTCGCCGGCCTGGACGCCCTGGCGAACGGCGCCGAGATCAAGGCCTCCTTCGAGGCCGAGCTGGCCGAGGGCCCGGCCCTGGCCATGGTCGACTCCGACAAGGGCATCACCAACCTGCACGTGCCGAGCGACGTCATCGTCGACGCCTCGATGCCGGCCATGATCCGCACCTCCGGCCACATGTGGGGCCCGGACGGCCAGGAGGCCGACACCCTCGCCGTGCTGCCCGACAGCAGCTACTCCGGCGTGTACCAGGCCGTCATCGACGACTGCCGCGCCAACGGTGCCCTCGACCCGGCCACCATCGGCTCGGTGCCGAACGTCGGCCTGATGGCGCAGAAGGCCGAGGAGTACGGCTCCCACGACAAGACCTTCGAGATCGAGGCCGCCGGCACCGTCCGCCTGGTCGACGCCGAGGGCAACGTGGTGCTGGAGCAGGCCGTCCAGCCGGGCGACATCTTCCGCGCCTGCCAGACCAAGGACCTGCCGATCCAGGACTGGGTCAAGCTGGCCGTCACCCGCGCCCGCGCCACCGGCGACCCGGCCGTGTTCTGGCTGGACGAGACCCGCGCCCACGACGCGGTGCTGATCGAGAAGGTCAAGACCTACCTGCCGGAGCACGACACCACCGGCCTGCAGATCGAGATCAAGTCCCCGGTCGAGGCCACCAAGTTCTCGCTGGAGCGCATCCGCCGCGGCGAGAACACCATCTCGGTGACCGGCAACGTGCTGCGTGACTACCTGACCGACCTGTTCCCGATCCTGGAGCTGGGCACCAGCGCCAAGATGCTGTCGGTCGTTCCGCTGATGGCGGGCGGCGGCCTGTTCGAGACCGGCGCCGGCGGCTCCGCCCCGAAGCACGTCCAGCAGCTGGTCAAGGAGAACTACCTGCGCTGGGACAGCCTGGGCGAGTTCTTCGCGCTGGCGGCCAGCTTCGAGCACCTGGCCAGCAGCACCGGCAACGCCCGCGCCCAGGTGCTGGCCGACACCCTGGACCGCGCCACCGGTACCTTCCTCAACGAGGACAAGTCGCCGAGCCGCCGCCTCGGTGGCATCGACAACCGCGGCAGCCACTTCTACCTGGCCACCTACTGGGCCCAGGAGCTGGCCAAGCAGACCGCCGACGCCGAGCTGGCCGAGGCCTTCGCAGGCCTGGCCAAGACGCTCACCGAGCAGGAGCAGGCCATCGTGGAGGAGCTGATCGCCGTGCAGGGTTCGGCGGTCGACCTCGGCGGCTACTACCAGCCGGACCCGGCCAAGGCCGCGGCCGTGATGCGCCCCTCGAAGACCTTCAACGAGGCGCTCGCCAACCTCGGCTGAACCGGGCCGGGCCGCACCGGGCGCGAGCCCGGACCGAGCCCAGCCGAGCCGAACCACCGGGAGGCCCCCGGGTCCGTGCCAGCGGACCCGGGGGCCTCCCCGCGTCTCCCGGGCCGCGGGCGGGCTCCCCGGTCGGCTCCCGGCCCGGTCCGGAGGCACGTGGGGGTGGGGCTCAGATCCGGCCGAACACGGCCAGTGCGGTACCGACGGCCTCCCGGAGGAGCAGGTACGGGCCGTGCGCCAGCGGGCCGTCCGCCCCGAGCACCTCCGCGGGGGCGCCGGCCCGGCGGGCGGCGAGCGCGGAGCGGACGGTGTGGAAGCCGCTGGTGACCACGGTGCACCGGTAGCCGGGCCGCTCCGAGGCCATCAGGGCGGCGCTGAAGCGGAGGTTCTCGGTGGTGTTCGCGGCCCGCTCCTCGCGCCGGATCCGCTCGGCCGGGACGCCGCGGTCGATCAGGTAGCGGGCCATCGCGGCGGCCTCGGTGCACTGCTCGTGCGGACCCTTGCCGCCGGTCACCACGACCAGCGGGGCGTACCCCGCGGCCTCCTCGGCGGCGAGCCGGGCCAGCGCGGCGTCCAGCCGGCCCGCCAGCGTGCGGCCGGGCTCGCAGCCGTCCAACGCGGCGCCCAGGACGACCAGGTAGTCGGAGCCGACCGGCGCGGGCCGACGGCGCCGGTACAGCAGCGCGAAGCCGAGGAAGCCGAGCAGCCAGAGCAGGGCGTACCCGCAGAGCAGGGCGGCGACGATCAGCAGGACGTGCATACCCGTTCGAACGCGTTCGGCGGAACCACCGTTCCGGCGCCGCCCCCGGCACCGGCCCCGGCACCCGCCCCGGGCGCCGCTCCGGAACGGCGGAACCCCCGCTCCGGAGACGGAACGGGGGTTCTCGGGACCAGGGGGATCCGGAGCGGGGCCGGCGCCGGGCTCAGCCCGCCTCGGCGGCAGGAACCGCGGGTGCGGCGGGAGCAGCGGGAGCGGCCGGGGCGGGCCGGGCGGCGCCCGCCCCGGGGCGCCGGTCGTTCCGGTGCAGCGAGGCCAGGTAGGCGTTGTACGCCTCCAGCTCGGCGTCGCCCGAGCGGTCCTCGGCGCGGTCGCGGCGGCGGGCCTGCCGCTGTTCGGAGCCCATCCACTGGTACACCAGGGCGATCAGCACGATCGCGGTCGGGATCTCGCCGAAGGCCCAGGTGATGCCGCCCGCCAGCTTCTGGTCCTCCAGCAGGTTCGTCCCGGGCGGGGAGCCCTCCACGGTGAAGGTGGTGACCAGCGGGTGGGCGGCCATCATCACCGCCACGCCGAAGAAGGCGTGGAACGGCATCCCCATGAACAGCTCGATGATCCGCATCACGTGGCCGGGCCGGTGCGGGCCCGGGTCCACGCCCATGATCGGCCAGAAGAAGGCCAGACCGGTGAACAGGAAGTGCACCATCATGAAGATGTGCCCGAGGCGGTACTGCATCAGGAAGTCGAACGCCGGGGTGAAGTAGACCCCGTACAGGCTCGCGATGAACATCGGGATGGTGAACGCCGGGTGCGAGACGATCCGGACGTACCGGCTGTGCAGCAGCGCCACCAGCAGCTCGCGCGGCCCGCGCGGGCGGCCCTTGCCGGCCGGGCGCAGGGCGCGCAGCGCCAGCGTGATCGGGGCGCCCAGCAGCAGCAGGATCGGCGTCAGCATGGAGAGCACCATGTGCTGGATCATGTGCGCGCTGAACAGCACCATCCCGTAGTCGTTCAGCCCGCTGCAGGTCACCAGCAGCAGGGTGCCGACGCCGGCCGCCCAGCCGACCATCCGGCCGATCGGCCAGCGGTCGCCGCGCCGGTACAGCCGGACCACGCCCGCCGCGTAGAGCCCCAGGACGACCAGGCCGGCGATCAGGAACACCCAGTCCGGGGACCAGGTCCACACATTCGAGAAGGTGAACGGTCCTAGCTGGGTCATCCCGCCGTGGTGGTGCATCCCTGACATTCCGTCGCCCATCGGCGGGTCCTGCTTTCCGTCCTCGTGGTCCCTGGTGCGGGTCCGGTTCGCCCGTTTTGCTTGGCACACACAGCCTAGGCGGGCCTTACCTCGGGCCGTCCCCCGCCCCCTCCGTACGGGTGGCGGCCCCGCCCGGCGGCCGGCTGGCTAGACTGATCGGCCGGTCGGCAGGGAGGGGCCCGGACATGGCGACACGATCACGAACGACGGAACCGCGTACGGCGACGGAACCGCGTACGGCGGCGGAACGGGGCGCCGCCGAGGCGACCACGGTCGCGCTGACCGGGGCGACCGGCTTCATCGGCTCCGGGGTCCTGGCGGCCCTCACGGCGCGCGGCGTACGGGTCCGCGCACTGGCCCGCAGGGTGCCGGAGGCCGCCGACCCGGGCACCACCTGGGTGCCGGGCGACCTCGCCGACGGGGCGGCGCTCGCGAAGCTCTGCGAGGGCGCCGACGCGCTGGTGCACCTGGCCTCCCGGGTCTCCGGCGGCACCGAGGAGTGCGAGGCGGCGAACGTCCGCGGCACGGCCGCCGTGATGGCGGCCGGCACCGGCGCCGGGGTCCGCCGGATCGTCCACCTCTCCACGGCGGCGGTGTACGGCGAGGGCCCGCACGCGGGCATCGCGGTGGACGGGGTGACGCCCGCCCCGCTGTCCGAGGCCAGCCGCACCCGGCTGCTCGGCGAGCGCCACGCCCTGGACGCGGGCGCGCACGTGCTGCGCCCCGGGCTGGTCACCGGGACGGGCGACCGCTGGGTGGTGCCCGCACTGGCCGAGCTGGTCCGCCGGGTTCCGGTCCGCTGGGACGGCGGCGAGGCCCGGCTCTCGGTCGTGGACCGCACCGACCTGGCCCGGCTGATCACCGTGCTGGCCCTGGACGACCACGCCGCCCCGCCCGGCGTCCACCACGCCTCCCACCCCGACCCGGTCCGCGCCGGCGACCTGCTCGCCGGCCTGGCCGCGCTCGGCCTGCTGCCCGCCCTGGACGGCCCGGACGTGCCGGACGTCCCGTGGGACGAGTGCTGCCGGCTGCTGGCCGCCGCGCCCGGCCGGGTCTCCGAGCGCCAGTTCTCCCTGGTCGCCCGCGACCACTGGTACCGCAGCGAGGAGATCTGGCAGCTGGCCGCCTGCCCGCCCGGCCCCGGCCCGCTCGCCCGCCTCCCCGAGGCCGCCGCGTGGTACCGCTCGGCGCTCGCGCCGTGACGCCTCGATGAAGACCGAGACGGCCGCGGGCTCGGCGGGCAAGGCCGGCAGCCGTCTGGCCTGCGTCGACGCGGCCTTCCGAGCCGCCGCCCGGCCCGACCCGGTCGGACGCCGGTGCCCGCGCACACCGGCGTCCGACCGCCCGTCAGGCGGTCCGCCGCCCGGCCGGGACCAGCGTGTTCTCGCTGCGCCGCCCGGCGGCGAAGTCGTCCACGTTGCGGGCGGTGGCGTCGATGATCTGGCCGACGGCGGTGCGGGTGAAGTAGGCCTGGTGGCTGGTGACCAGCACCTGCGGGAAGGTGACCAGCCGGGCGAGGACGTCGTCGGTGATGCCGTGGATGGAGCGGTCGGTGAAGAAGACGCCGGTCTCCTCCTCGTACACGTCCAGGCCGACGCCCGACAGGCGTCCGGCGCGCAGCGTCTCGACCAGGGCGGCGCTGTCGATCAGGCCGCCGCGGCTGGAGTTGACGAGGATCGCGTCGTCCTTCATCCGGGCCAGCGCGGCCGCGTCGATCAGGTGGTGGGTGGCCGGCAGCAGGGGCACGTGCAGGCTCACCAGGTCGGCGCGGGTGAGGAGTTCGGGAAGTTCGGTGTACCGCATGCCGAGTTCGCGGCAGGCCGGGTTCTCGGCGATGTCCCAGCCGAGCAGCTCGGTGCCGAAGCCGGCGGCGATCCGGGCGAAGCACTCGCCGATCTTGCCGGTGCCGATGACGCCGACGGTCATCCCGTGGACGTCCCGTCCGAGCAGGCCGTCGAGGCGGAAGTCGAACTCGCGGGTGCGGTTGGCGGCCCGGGTGAGGCGGCGGTTGACGGCCAGGGCGAGCGCCCAGGCGTGCTCGGCGACGGAGTTCGGGCTGTAGTGGGACACCCGGGCGACGGTGAGGCCGAGTTCGGCGGCGGCGTTCAGGTCGATGTTGTTGAAGCCGGTGGAGCGCTGGGCGATCAGCTTGGTGCCGCCGTCGGCCAGCGCCGCGAGCGTTTCGGCGTCCAGGACGGCGTTGACGCTGCTGCTGACGACCGGGTAGCCGGCGGCCAGCGGCGCGGTGTCCCGGTTCAGGAACACGTCCAGGCAGCGCAGCCCGTGCCGGCCCGCGAAGGCGGCCTCCAGCAGCGGCCGTTCGTCGGCCTGCACCCCGTACGCGAGGATGTCCATGTGCGGTCCCTCCGGTCGGCTCCCGCGCCCGGGTCTGCGGCCGGGCCGGGTCTGCGGCCACGCTAGCGGGCGGGGCGCGCGGACGCCCGCCGGGTGCGCGAAGGCCCCCGGAACCCGCCGTGGCGGTTCCGGGGGCCTTCGCGGGGCCGGCGGTCAGATGACCGTCTCGGCCTCCAGGTAGCGCTCCTGCGGGACGGTCTTCAGCTCGGCGACGGCCTCGGCGAGCGGCACCAGGTTGATGTTGGTGCCCTGCAGCGCGGTGATGTGCCCGAACGCGCCCTTGTGGACGGCCTCGACGGCGTGCCAGCCGAAGCGGGTGGCGAGCACCCGGTCGTAGGCGGTCGGGGTGCCGCCGCGCTGGGTGTGGCCGAGGATGACCGGACGGGCCTCCTTGCCGAGGCGGTGCTCCAGCTCGCGGGAGAGCTGGGTGGCGATGCCGGTGAAGCGCTCGTGGCCGTAGATGTCCTTGCTGCCCTCTTCCCAGTGCATGGTGCCGGGCTCGGGCTTGGCGCCCTCGGCGCAGACCACGATGGCGAACTTCTTCTGGCGGTCGAAGCGCTCGCGGACGACGGCGGTGAGCTTCTCGATGTGGAACGCGCGCTCGGGGACGACGATGGCGTGCGCACCGGCCGCCATGCCCGCGTTGAGCGCGATCCAGCCGGTGTGCCGGCCCATGACCTCGACGACCATGACCCGCTGGTGGGACTCGGCGGTGGTCTTCAGCCGGTCCAGCGCCTCGGTGGCGACCGAGACGGCGGTGTCGAAGCCGAAGGTCACGTCGGTGGCGGCGATGTCGTTGTCGATCGTCTTCGGCACGCCGACGATCGGCAGGCCCGCGTCGCTCATCAGCTTGGCGGCCTTGAGGGTGCCCTCGCCGCCGATCGGGATGACCGCGTCCAGGCCGAGGTCCGAGCAGTACTTCTTGGCGCGCTCGACGCCGTCCCGCAGGTGGCTGGGCTGGACCCGGGAGGAACCGAGGATGGTGCCGCCCTGGGCCAGGATGCCGCTCACCGAGTCCAGGGTCAGGGGGCGGTGGTGGCCCTCCAGGAACCCGCGCCAGCCGTCCTCGAACCCGATGATCTCGTCGCCGTGGTCGACCACCCCACGGTGCACCACGGAACGGATCACCGCGTTCAGGCCGGGGCAGTCACCGCCGCTGGTCAGCACTCCGATACGCATTAGCTTTGCAACTCCCGAGCAGAACCGAGGTACGGCCGGACTACAGGCTGGGACGACGAGCCGTCACCACGACGGGGCGCTCCCGCACCGCGCTGGCGGGGAGGTGGCCGTGGGGTGAAGGACCGGGCGATCCGGACAGAACGTCCTGAACCGACCGTGATGTCGAGCATACGGCCCCTGGTCCGGCCGGGCAGGAGCCGACGCGGGAGCGGCGCCGTCGGCGCCCCCGCGCGGAAGTGCAGCCTGCTGCCGAGGAGGGTGTGCAGTAGGCAGCCCCATTGTCGTACGTCCGGGGCCGCCCGCGGGCCGGGTGACCGCATCGCGGGCACCCGGCCGGGGCGTACCGGCGTACTACGCGGGGCGCGTGGCCGCGGCGATGCGCTCGGCGCGCAACGCGTCGTACCAGGTGGTGTCGGCCGGCGGCAGGGCGTTGACGTCCAGCGCCAGCTTGATCAGCATGTCGGCCACGGCGGGGTTGCGGGCCAGCACCGGGCCGTGCAGGTAGGTGCCGAAGACGGTGTCCCGCCAGGCGCCCTCGGAGCCGTCACCGGTGCCGTTGCCCCGGCCGACGGAGACGGTGGCGAAGGGCTGGACGCCCTGGCCGAGGTGGGTGACGCCCTGGTGGTTCTCGAAGCCGGTCAGCTGCGGCAGGCCGAGGCGGGGGTCGACGTCGGCGAGCACGTCGCCGACGCAGCGGGCGCCCTCGCCGCGCTGGGTCCAGACGTCGAGCAGGCCCAGACCCGGCTCCCGCTCGCCGAGGTCGTTGATGAACTCGTGGCCCATGATCTGGAAACCGGCGCAGACGCCGAAGATGATCGCGCCGTTCTCGGCGGCCCGCACCAGGCCGCTGTCGGCGCGCAGCCGCTCGGCGGCCAGGCGCTGCGGGCGGTCCTCGCCGCCGCCGATCAGGTAGATGTCCCCGCTGGTGGGGATCGCCTGGTCGGAGCGGACGTCGATCCGGGTCACGTTGAGGTGGCGCTGGCGGGCCCGGCGCTCCACGACCAGGGCGTTGCCGCGGTCGCCGTAGGTGCTGAGCAGGTCCGGGTAGACCCAGACCACGCGCAGGCTGCTCTCACTCATCCTCGAAGGCCTTCCGTCACGTAAAGACTGGTGTGCGGGCGCGGCATCAGCCGGCCACGACCTTCCGCAGCTGCTGGAAGGCGGTGTAGTTGGCGATGGCCTCGATCCGGCCGGGCGGGGCCATCCGGACGGCCTGCTCCAGGGTGTCCACCACGTGGAACTGCAGCCCGGCGACCTCCAGGCGGACGGCCAGGTCCAGCTTGCGCTGGCCCATCACGAAGACCGGGTGCCCGGCGAGGCGCTCGTAGTCGACGTCCCACAGCCAGGAGGTGTCGGTGCCGTCGGCGTCGAGGGCGTTGACGGAGAGGATCACCGGGGCCGGCGGGCCGTCGATCAGCGAGAAGGTCTCCAGCCAGCCGGCCGGGTTCTTCGCCAGCAGCAGCCGGATGTCCCGGCCCTGGTACTGGACCACGTCGTAGCGGCCGGCCACGGCGGTCACCGAGCGCATCCGCTCCAGGGCGACCTGCGGGGAGACGCCGAACACGGCGGCCACGGCGGCCGAGCTGGTGGCGTTGGCCAGGTTGGCCCGGCCGGGCAGCTGCAACTGGATCGGCCAGGCGCCGCGCTGGGGGTCGATCACGTGGGTGCCCTGGAGCGCCCAGTGCGGGTTGGGGCGGCGGAAGCCGCACTCCTGGCAGAACCAGTCGTCGCCGGGGCGCTGCATCACACCGCCGCAGGCGGGGCAGGACCAGGCGTCCTCCTTCCAGGCCTGTCCGGCGGCCACCCAGACCACCTTCTTGCAGGAGGAGGCGGCCCAGGTGACCAGCGGGTCGTCGGCGTTGGCGATGACCACGGCCTCGGTGTCCTGCAGACCCTCGCGCCACTTCTCGGCCATCATCCGGGTCTCGGCGGCGCGGTCGAGCTGGTCGCGGGAGAGGTTGAGCAGGGCGATCGCCTTGGGACGGGTGTCGCGGGCGACCGTCGCCAGGTACTTCTCGTCGACCTCGATCACGCCGAAGCGGGCCTCCGTGCCGCCCGCCAGGGCGGAGGTGATGCCGGCCGGCATGTTGGCGCCGAGGGCGTTGGAGACGACCGGGCCGGCGGCGCGCAGCGCCTCGGCGATCAGTCGGGTGGTGGTGGTCTTGCCGTTGGTCGCGCTGACCAGGACGACGTCGAGGTGGTCGGCGAGGGTGGCGAGCAGGTCGGGGTCGAGCTTGAGGGCGACCTTGCCGCCGATCACCGAGCCGCTCCCGCGTCCGGCCTTGCGCGACACGGCGGCGGCGACCCGGCCGGCCGTGACCGCGATCTTGGCGCGGGCCGGCAGCGAGGCGTCGCGTGCGCCTGTGGGCTCCGATTCGGTGCCTGCCATGCTCAGTGGTTCCTCCTTGCTGCGGCACCGCCCTGGACCGGACAACGGGCCGTCGGGCGGCGGGGACGGGGGTCAGCCTACCGACTCCGTCGCCCGACCGGACGATCCGGACCCCGCGCCGCCTGCTGCGACACGCCTACCGGGGCTGCTGACGGCCCGTCAAGGAGAGCCGTGTACGGACGGAGTCTCTGCCGCTTCAAGACGCCCACCGGCTCCGCCGGGTTCCCGGGACGCTCCGGTAAGGATCTGGTGAAGAAATGATCAGAGGCCCGGTCAGGGGGTGCAGACGGCCGGATCCCCGGCACCCAGGACGGCGGTGATCACCAGGGTGCCGTCCTCGGCCCGGACGTCCAGCGGCGCCTCCAGCCGGCGCATCGCGGCGATCAGCCCGGTGTTGGCGGCGTGGGTCACCGCGTACGCCGTCCCGATCCCGGCCGCCCGGGCCGTCGCCGACAGCCGCCGCAGCAGCGCCACGCCCAGCCCGCGACGCTGCCAGGCGTCCTCGACCAGCACGGCCAGCTCCGCCTCGTCGTCGTCCCACATCAGGTGCCCGAGGGCGACGATCCGGCCGTCCGGGGCGGTCACCGCGAGGCTGCGGCCGTGCCGGGGGTCCAGCAGGTGGTCGAGGTAGCGGTCGGCGTCGCGGACCGGGCCGTGGTAGCGCAGGCGCAGCGCGGCGGGGGAGCAGCGGCCGTGCATCGCCAGGGCCGCGGCCTTGTCGGCCGGGTCGGCGGGGCGCAGCAGAAGCTCGGTCCCGTCCGCCAGGGACAGCCGGGACGGGGCCTCCGGGGCCCGGTCGGTCGGACCGTGGTGGGGGTGCGGCTGCGGCTGCGGGCGCGTCGGCTGGTGCGGGTGCTGCCGGGCGACCCGGGACGGGCCCTCGGTGAGCGTGGGCGGGCGGCCGGCCTGACCGTCGGGCACCGCGCACCTGCGGTCCGACCTGCGGAAGGGTCGGTGCCAGAGCCGTTCGGGTCGAGTGCGCGATGCCGTCATGGGGGCGACGCTACCTACGCTTCGCTTCCGTTCGGTTACGTGATCGTGAACGCCCGAATGCCCGGGACGCGCCCGGGACCGGCCGGAGCGGGGACCGGGACCGCCCGGTCCGGGGCCGGGACGGAGCCGGCACAGGTCCAGACCGCTGCCTCAGGCGGGCGGGACAGCGGGCGGCCGACGGTGGATCCGTGCCCGGCGCTCCTGGAGAGCAGGCCGCCGGGATCCCTTCCCCCCGAGTACCGAAGGCACTTCCCATGCGCAACACCCCGTCCGCCTCCGCCTCCGTCACCGCCACCACCGCCACCTCCGCCGTCCCGCACGCCCGCCGCGCTCCGGTCGGCACCGCGCTCACCGCCCTGCTCGACCGCCAGGCGCGCATCCGGCCGGACGCCCCGGCCGTGATCGGCGAGGGCCGCGGCCTCACCTTCCCGGAGCTGTCCGGGACGGCCCGCCGACTGGCCGCCGAGCTGCGCCGCCTGGGCGCCGGCCCCGACACCTGCGTCGGCCTGTACGTCGAGCCGTCGGTGGAGCTGGTCGCCGGGGCCTGGGGCGTCCTGTACGCCGGGGCCGGCTACCTGCCGCTGTCGCCCGAGTACCCCGAGGACCGGCTCCGCTACATGATCGAGGACAGCGGCACCCGGATCGTGCTCACCCAGGAGCACCTGCGCGGGCGGCTGGCCGCGCTCGCCCCGGCCGGGACCGCGATCGTCACCGTCGAGGGCGCCCCGGCGGGCCGTGCGGCGGCTGCGGAAGCCGTAGGCGTGGAGACCGCCGTCGAGGACGCCGCCGTCGAGGACGCCGCCCGGCCGGAGTCGCTGGCCTACGTCATCTACACCTCCGGCTCCACCGGCCGCCCCAAGGGCGTGATGATCGAGCACCGGGCGGTGGTCTCCCAGCTGCGCTGGATGCGCGACGCCGGGCACCTCGACCCCGGGGCCACCGTGCTGCAGAAGACCCCGATGAGCTTCGACGCCGCCCAGTGGGAGATCCTCGCCCCGGCCGTCGGCGCCCGCGTGGTGGCCGGCACGCCCGGCCTCTACCGCGACCCGGAGGCGCTGGTCGCCACCGTGCGGCGGCACGGCGTCACCGCGCTGCAGTGCGTGCCCACCCTGCTCCAGGCGCTGCTGGACACCGAGGGCTTCACCGACTGCACCAGCCTGGCCCGGCTGTTCTCCGGCGGCGAGGCGCTGTCCCGGCGGCTCGCCCGCAACCTGGGCCGGGCGCTGCCCGGCGTGTCGCTGGTCAACCTGTACGGTCCGACCGAGTGCACCATCAACGCCACCGCCCACGTGGTCGACCCGGCCGAGCTGGGCGACGGCGCCGGTTCGGTGCCGATCGGCCGGCCGGTCGCCGACACCCAGTGCTACATCCTGGACGAGCAGCTGGTGCCGGTCGACGCCGACGGCGTCGGCGAGCTCTACATCGGCGGCGTGCAGCTGGCCCGCGGCTACCTGCACCGGCCGGAGCTGACCGAGGAGCGGTTCGTCCCCTCCCCGTTCGCCCGGGGCGAGCGGCTGTACCGCACCGGCGACCTCGCCCAGTGGAACCCGGACGGCACCATCCAGTTCGCCGGCCGGGTCGACAACCAGGTCAAGCTGCGCGGCTACCGGGTCGAGCTGGACGAGATCGCCCGCGCGATCGAGGAGCACACCTGGGTGCGCCGCTCGGCCGCGATCGTCACCGGGGACGACCGCACCGGCCACCGGAACCTGGTCGCCTGCGTCGAACTCAACCCGCGCGAGGCCGCCCTGATGGACCAGGGCAACCACGGCGGCCACCACCAGTCCAAGGCCAGCAAGCTGCAGGTCAAGGCGCAGCTCTCCGACCCGGGCGTGCGCGAGCCGGCCCGGCTCGCCGGCCGCGAACGGGTCGAGCTGCCCGGGCGGCGGGAGAGCGAGGCGCAGCGCCGGGAGACCTTCGCCCGCAAGACCTACCGCTTCTACGACGGCGGCCCGGTCACCCGTGAGGACCTCGCCGCGCTGCTCGCCCCGGGCCCGGCCGGCGCCTTCGGCCGGGACCTGGAACTGCTGAGCTTCCCCGAACTCGGCCGCGTCCTGCGGTGGTTCGGCCAGTTCCACAGCGAGGAGCGGCTGCTGCCCAAGTACGCGTACGCCTCGCCGGGCGCGCTCTACGCCACCCAGCTGTACCTGGAGACCGGCGGCCTGGACGGGCTCGCGGCCGGGCTGTACTACTACCACCCGGTCGAGCACGGCCTGGTGCGGATCGGTCCCGCCGAGGCCCGCGAGGAGGCGTACCTGACGCTGCACTTCTCCGGGAAGCACGGCGCCATCGAGCCGGTGTACAAGAACAACATCCGCGAGGTGCTGGAGTTCGAGACCGGCCACATGCTCGGCGTCTTCGAGGAGGTGCTGCCCGAGTACGGGCTGGACGTGCGCCCGCTCGGCCTCGACCCGCAGGCCAAGGAGCGGCTGGACGTCGCCGAGGAGGACCACTACCTGGGCGGCTTCGCGGTCGTCCGCAACGACGGCACGGCCCGCGCCGACCGCACCGAGTTGTACCTCCAGGCCCACGAGGGCCGGGTGGACGGCCTGCCGGGCGGTCTCTACCGGTACGCCGACGGCGAGTTGGCGCGGATCTCGGACGCGGTGGTGGAGTCCCGGCACGTGATAGCGATCAACCAGTCCGTCTACGCCCGTGCCGCGTTCGGCATCACCGCCGTGAGCCGCGCCGAGGAGGAGTGGCTGGAGTACATCGCGCTCGGCACCAGGCTGCACCACCTGCAGCGCAACGGCGTGGGCCTGGGCTTCATGTCCTCCGGCTACAGCTCCAGGTCCGGCCACCCGCTGCCCGCCGCCCGCCGCATCGACGAGATCCTGGCCGGCCGCGGCATCGCCGGCGGCGCGTCGTACTTCTTCCTCGGCGGCAAGGTGAGCGAGGAGCAGATCCGCAGCGAGGGCATGCAGGAGGACGCCGTCCACATGAAGGGACCGGCCGAGATCATCAAGGACGAACTGGCCAACCTGCTGCCCGACTACATGCTGCCCAACCGGGTGCTGATCGTGGACGCCATGCCGCTCACCGCGAACGGCAAGGTCGACCTCAAGGCGCTCGCCGCGTCCGACGCCGTCCGCACGGCGGACGTCCGCGGCGAGTACGTCGCCCCGGGCACCGAGCACGAGCGGTGGCTGGCCGAGGCCTGGGGGCAGGCGCTGAAGTACGAGGACGTCTCGGTGGCGGACGAGTTCTTCGCCGTCGGCGGCAACTCGCTGATCGCCGTGGCCCTGGTCAACCGGATCAACCGCGAGTTCGGCGTCGCCCTGCCGCTGCAGGTGCTGTTCGAGTGCCCCCGGCTGGGCGACCTGGCCGCGCGGATCGAGCGGGCCCGCGGGTCGGACGGCGCGGCGGACGGCGGGGCGTCCGCCGGCGGAGCGAGTTCCCGGCTGATCCCGCTGCACCCGGGCGAGTCCGGCCGGCCGGTGTTCTGCTGGCCCGGGCTGGGCGGCTACCCGATGAACCTGCGCCTGCTCGGCCGGGAGGCGAGCGACGGCCGCGCCTTCTACGGCATCCAGGCGCGCGGCATCAACGAGGGCGAGACGCCGTACCCGACCATCCGGGAGATGGCCGCCGCCGACGTCGCCGAACTGCGCCGGGTGCAGCCCGAGGGCCCGTACACCCTGTGGGGCTTCTCGTTCGGCGCCCGGGTCGCCTTCGAGGCCGCCTGGCAGCTGGAACAGGCCGGTCAGCGGGTGGAGAACCTGCTGCTGATCTGCCCCGGCAACCCGGAGGTGCGCCGGGACGACGGCCACCGGTGGGGCCGCGAGGCCTCGTACGCCAACCCCGCGTACGTGACCATCCTGTTCGGGGTGTTCACCGGCCGGATCAGCGGCCCCGAGCTGGCCCGCTGCCTGGCCGAGACGGCGGACGAGGACGGCTTCGTCGCCTCCGTGCGCCGGGTGCTGCCGGAGCTGGACGAGGAGCTGATCCGCCGGATCACCGGAATCGTCGGCGAGACCTACGAGTTCGAGTACAGCTTCCGTGAGCTGGCCGAGCGCCGGCTGGACGCCCCGGTGACCGTCTTCAAGGCCGCCGGCGACGACTACTCCTTCATCGAGGGCAGCAGCGGCTACTCCGCGGCCCCGCCCGCCGTGGTCGACCTGGCCGGGGACCACTACGGGGTGCTGAAGGAGCACGGCGTCGGCGAACTCGTCGCGGCGATCCGGGCGCTGGAGCGGACGGGCGACACCCGCTGAGGCGGACACGCTCACGGATGGCCCAGGATCCGCGAGCGGGGGAGCCCCTTCGGATAGGGATGGCTCGGCTTTCCGCCGATCCCACCTCGACCCGAAGGGGCTCCCCGTGTTCTCCAAGTCCTTCGCACCGGCCACGGCCTGTGCCGCCCTGCTGCTGGCCGTACCGCTCGCCTTCGCCCAGTCGGCCGCCGCGGCCGACAACAGCCACAACGGCCCCAAGACCCCGCAGGAGGCCGCCGCCTGCAAGGCCGTCACCGGCACCCTGCTCGGCGGCTTCGGCTCCATGCTCGGCAACGCCCTGTGCGTCGTGCAGCCGGCCGACAAGGGCTGAGCGGCGCACGACCCGTCAGCGCACGGGCCCTCCCCGCAAGGAGCGTCCGTGCGCTGACGTGGCATCCGGCGCCATGACGTTCGACGGACTCGCCGCGCGCAGGCCGGCCGTCCGCGCCGCGGTCGAGGCGAAGGCCGGGGACCGAGCCCCGGTGCCGGGCCCGCCCCGGACTGTCAGGGCGTGCCGTCCAGCCGGGAGACCTGGTAGTGGGCGATGGCCCAGCCCCGCTCGGTGCGGCGCAGCAGGACGCCGAGCTTGACGGCGACGGTGGGTCGGTCGGTGAAGGAGAAGTCGACGCCCAGGTAGCCGAGGACGAGGTCGTCGGCCGGGCGCCTGGTCTCCAGGACGCGGTAGTCGGCGGTCATGCCGAGGGGCTGCGCGTCGTAGTAGGCGGCGATGCCGGGGCGTCCGACGCTGTACGGGTGCAGGCCCTGGAAGATCGCGTCCTCGGTGAAGAGGTCGGCGACCCGCTCGGGCCGGTGCCGGTCGACGTCGGCCTTCCAGCTGTCGAGGACGCTGCGCAGGATCGTTTCGTCGGCCTCGGTGGTGTGCTGCATGGCGGGTGCTCCCGGGGTGTGCGGCGGGGGAACGGCGCCCGGTGCTCGTCCGGCTGCCTACCGGGAGGATGCCGCCGCGGGGGAGTGCCCCGCCTCCCGGCGGGCGCAGGGCCGCCCGATGTCGGTTCCGGATTCGTCCGACCGGCCCACCGGGGGCCGACCCGTCGTGGCGGCGGGCCGGGGCCGGGCCGACGATGAGGGGGCGGGGGCCGGGGCGAGAAGGGAGCAGGGCCGTGCAGGAGTTCCTGGTCGAGATCACCACCGCCATCCCCGAGGGCACCGCCGAGGAGGAGGTCGACCGGCGGCGGGCCGCCGAGGCCGTCCGGGCCCGCGAGCTGGCCGCCGACGGCCGGCTGGCGCGGCTGTGGCGCCCGGTCGGCGAGCGGCGCAGCATCGGCGTCTGGCGGGCGGCCGACGAGACGGAGCTGCGGGCGGAGGTGCTGGGCAGCCTCCCGCTGTGGCCGTGGATGACCGCCGTGGTGACGCCGCTCGAACCGCACCCCAACGACCCCGGCCCGGCCTGAGGCCCGGGCCCGGCGCCCGGGGCGGCGGGGCGGCGCGGGTGGCTCAGGCGATGCGGGTCGGTACGTCCTGGAGGGTGTGGCCGGTGGTGGTCAGCAGCGCCGTCAGCACGGCCGGGGTGACCGAGGGCTCGGTGCGGAGGTAGAGCTCGTCGGTGGTGGGGTGGGGGTGGACGGAGAGCAGGGTGATCCGGTGGTCGGCCAGCGTCGTGGGGGTGTGGGCGAGGGCCGTGGTGCGCACCCGCCAGAGCGTGGCCGGTGGCGGGGCGTGCGGTGACCACCAGCTGTGGAGCAGGGCGGTGGTGAGCAGGGCCAGCGCGGAGGCGGCGACCACGACCGGGCCGTCCGGGCCGTGGACGACGATCTTCGCGATGAGGTCGGCCGCCGTGACGGAGAGGAAGACGGCGGCGAGTTCGACGGTGTCCCGGCGCCAGCGGTGGGTGCGGAGAGCGCCGGCGGCACGGCGGGGAGAGGGCTTCGAGTGCTCCATGCCACCACGGTGCCCGACCGGTGTTTCCCGGCCGGGCGTCCGTCGTGACCAGGCGGTTACGGTCCGCGCGGGGCTGTTACGGGAGCAGGTCGCGGGCGGTGGCCTTGACCTCGGCGAGCAGGAGGCGCAGGTCCTCCTCCGTCGTCGTGGCGTTGAGGAGGCAGGCGCGGAGCATCTCGTCGCCGCCGAGGCGGGCGCCGGTGACGAAGACCCGGCCGCGCTGCTGGACGGCGACGGGCAGCTCGCGGTTGAGGGCGTCGCGGGCGGCGGGGTCCAGGCCGGGCGCGCGGTGGCGGAACGCCACGATGGAGGTCTGGACCTCGGCGAGGAGCTCCAACTCCTCGTCCTCCCGGACGAGTTCGCCGAGGAATCGGGCCAGCTCGGTGCACCGGGCGATGTCCCGGGTGAGACCGGCGCGGCCCCGGTGGGCGATGGTGGCCCAGACCTTGAGGGCGCGGAACGGACGGGTCTGCTCGGTGCCGTACTCGGAGAACCAGCCGAGCGCGCCGGCCGCCTCGTCGCGCAGGTAGGACGGGACGAGGCTGAAGGCGCCGCGCAGCTCCTCGGTGTCGCGGACCAGGGCGCAGCCGCAGTCCACCGGGACGCCCAGCCACTTGTGCGGGTCGAGGGCGAGCGAGTCGGCGCGCTCCAGGCCTTCGTAGCGGTGCGCGATGGCGGGGTCGAGCCGGCCGAAGGCGCCGTACGCGCCGTCCACGTGCAGCCAGAGCCGCTGCTCCTCGCACAGGTCGGCGATCGGGCCGAAGGCGTCGACCGCGCCGGTGCCGACGGTGCCGGCCGAGGCGACGACGAGGAACGGCAGCAGCCCGGCGGCCCGGTCGGCCTCGACGGCCGCCCGCAGCGCCGCGGTGTCCAGGCGGCCGTCGGGGCCGGTGGCGACGGTGCGCAGGTGCCTGCTGCCGAGGCCGAGGAGTTCGGCGGCCTTGCGGACGCAGGAGTGGGTCTCGCCGGTGACGTAGCCGACCAGCGGGGGCAGGCCCGCCAGGCCGTCCTCGCGGACGTCCCGGCCGGCCAGGCGGGCGGCGCGGTTGCGGGCGGCGGTGAGGCAGACGATGGTCGCCATCGAGGTGCCGGAGGTGAGCAGGCCGCCGCCGGCCGGGTGCGGGAAGCCGACGAGTTCGGCGATCCAGCGGACGACGGCGCGCTCCAGGTGGACGTCGGCGTGGTCGCCGCCGGCCGAGCTGGGGTTCATCGCGGAGGCGGCGAGGGTGGCGAGCACTCCGGCGGGTGCGGGTGCGGAGTTGACCCAGCCGAAGAAGCGCGGGTTGCCGTTGCCCATGGGGTACGGCATCACCTCGCGCCCGATGGCGTCGAGCAGCTCGGCGAGCGGGCGGCCGTCGGCGGGCAGCGGGGCGTCGAGCAGGGCCCGGCGCGCGGTCTCGTCCATGGGTTGCCAGACCGGGCGGTCGGGCAGGTCGGCGAGGTAGTCGGAGACCAGGTCGGCGGTGGCGTGGGCGGCGGCGCGGAAGTCGTCACCGGGGCGGGTGGCGGCGCGGAAGTCGTCGGTGGCCATGCGGGACACTCCAGGGAGGCCGGGGAGGGCAGGCGCGGCGTCCTCGGCGCACCCTGATCAGGCGATGGTCCGGTGATCCTACGGAAAGGGCCCGCGCCGTGCGGCGCGGGCCCTCATGCTGAGATCGGGGGTCAGTCCAGCGAGCCGGACAGGCCGCCCGCGGAGCGGCAGTACCCCTGCATCTCCTTGTCGGTGATCTTGGCGCAGAGCCGGCCGGCCGCACCGCCGTCGGTGTAGTTGACCGTGTAGTAGCTGACCAGTCCCTCCGCGCAGGCCTTGCGCTGCCAGCCGTCGGCGGCGGTGGCGCACTGCTGGGCGGCCCAGTCCTCGCGGTCCAGGTTGTACTTCATGGTCCGCGAGCCGACCCCGCGGCTGCAGTCCACCGCCCCGCCGCTGGCCTTGCCGTTGAGGCACCACTTGAGGGCGTCGGCGTAGACCTCGGGGTGGTTCGGGTAGTCGTGCGAGGAGAGGTAGAACGTCGGCGCGTAGAAGTAGCACGCGGACTGGAACAGGGCCGGCTGGTCCTTGCACGGGTAGAGCGGGTCCTGGGCGAGCTTGTCGGCGGGCAGGTTGGCCTTGGCCTGCTCGTCCTCCTCGTCCGGGCCGAAGAGCTGCATGAACAGGCCCTCGGAGCAGCGGATCCGGTTCTGGTCGGTGGTGAACTTGTTGCATAGGTCGCGCGCCTTGGCGACGTCCTGCTTGGCGACGAACATCGTGCCGTGGCCGACGCCGTGGATGCAGGGGCCGCTGTTCTTGGGCGCGCAGAGCTTGAGCAGGTCCACCTCGGGCTGGGTGGAGGCGTTGAGCATCTCCTCGACGGCGCCGTGCAGGTACCCCGCCGCGCAGGTCTCGTGCGGGTAGGAGATGACCTTCTGGAAGTCGGCGTTGAACCGCTTGACCGCCGCGTGGCCGAGCTCGTGCGCGATCGGGTGGCAGAAGCGCACGGTGTACGGCTTCTCCTTGGTGATCCTGTCGAGGTCGGCGAGGGCGACACCGGGGTCGGTGGCGTCCATCTCGGCCATCATCTTGTTGCGCAGCGTCGAGCGGGTCCACACCGCCGGGTCGCCGGTCGGGGTGGCGCTCGCCGCGCCCGCCGAGGCCGGCTGGGCGCCGCCGGCGGGTGCCCCGGCGGCCGGGCCGGCCGGGGTCGCGGTGGCCGCCGCGGGCGACCAGTCGGTGACGGCCACCGACCCGAGGCCCAGGACGCCCAGGAGCAGGGCGGTGAGAATCGCGAAGACTCGCGGCTGCATGACGGGATCCCCCGGCGGATCGAGGTGAACGGTTCGCTCCCATCCTGACGGCACGGGAGCGGGAATCCGTGATTTCGCCCGCCATTCGGGAGATGTCGGCGACGCTACCGCACCGTGCGACGCCCGGGCTCGCCGGGATGGTTCCCGGCGATCACCCGGACGGCGCAGCGGCCGGCAGCCGGCCCGGCGCGCCGGGCGGGCGCGCCGGTGCCGGTGCGTCAGAGCTCCAGGGTGACCTGGTACTCCGTCAGCCAGGCGTCCAGGTCCAGCGCGAGGTCGACGCCCAGCCGGACGGACTGCGGGTCGGTCTCCGGGGCGAGCGCGTCGGCGAGGCGCCGCGGGTCGAGCAGGTCGAGCGCCGGGGACTTCCGCTCGACGGCCAGCCGGGTGAGCTCGGCGCGCAGCTGGGCCGGGTAGTGCGGGTCGCTGGTCACCGGGTACGGGCTCTTCGCCCGGTCGGCGATCGCTGCGGGCAGGAGGTCCCGGACGGCGGCGCGCAGCAGGCTCTTCTCCCGTCCGTCGAAGCACTTCATCGCCCACGGCGTGTTGAAGACGTACTGGACCAGTCGGTGGTCGCAGAACGGCACCCGTACCTCCAGGCCGTTGGCCATGCTCATCCGGTCCTTGCGGTCGAGCAGGATCCGGACGAAGCGGGTCAGGTTGAGGTAGGAGATCTCGCGCATCCGCCGTTCCAGCGGGTCGGCCACGGGCAGGTGCGGGACCTCGGCGATCGCCTCGCGGTAGCGGGCCCGGCGGTACCCGTCCAGGTCGAGCTTGCGCAGCAGCTCGGCGTCGAGCAGCTGTTCGCGCGGGCCGGAGCCCAGGCCGGCGATGTGGGTGAGGCCGGCGGCCCAGGGGAAGTCCTCGGCGGCGACGGTCCGCGGGTCGTGGAACCAGCGGTACCCGCCGAAGAGCTCGTCCGCGGACTCGCCGGACAGCGCGACGGTGGAGTGCCGGCGCACGCCGCGGAAGAGCAGCAGCAGCGAGACGTCCATGTCGCCGACGCCGCCCGGCAGGTCGCGGGCGCGCAGCGCGGCGGAGCGCCGGGTGAGGTCGGTCAGATCGGCGGCGTCCAGCTCGATCACGCTGTGGTCGGCTCCGACGTGGTCGGCGAGCAGCCGGGCGAACGGGCCGTCCGGGGTCTGCCGGACCTCGCTGGCGTGGAACTCGCCCTGGCCGGTGAAGCCCACGGAGAAGGAGCGCACCGGGCCGGCCCCGGCGGCGCGCAGCGTCCGGGCGGCGAGGGCGGTGATGGCGCTGGAGTCGAGGCCGCCGGAGAGCAGTGAGCAGAGCGGGACGTCGGCGTCGAGCTGGCGGTGCACGATGTCGTCCAGCAGGGCCCGGACGGTGGCGACGGTGTTCTCCAGGCCGTCGCGGTGCTCGCGCGCCTCCAGCGCCCAGTAGCGGTGGACCGAGACGCCCTCCCGGCGCACCCGGACGACGTGGCCGGGCCGGACCTCGCGGATGTCGCGGTACGGCGTCAGGCCGGGGGTACGGGTGTGGCCGAGGAGTTCGCGCAGTCCGTCCAGGTCGACCACCGGGCGGACGGCGGGGTGGGCGAGCAGGGCCTTGGGCTCGGAGCCGAAGACCACGCCGTCGGGGGTGGGGTGGTAGTGCAGCGGTTTGACGCCCATCCGGTCGCGGACCAGCAGCAGCTCCTCGCGCCGGGCGTCCCAGACGGCGAAGGCGAACATGCCGTTGAGCCGCTCGGCGAGTCCCGCGCCCCACTCCAGGTAGGCGTGCAGCACGACCTCGGTGTCGCTGCGGGTGCGGAAGCGGTGGCCGGCCGCCTCCAGCTCCGCGCGCAGCTCGCGGTGGTTGTAGACCTCGCCGCTGTAGGTGAGCGCGGCCAGCAGTCGGCCGTCCTGCTCGACCGTCATCGGCTGGGTACCGCCCTCGATGTCGATCACCGCGAGGCGGCGGTGGCCGATCGCGGCGTGCGGTTCGAGGAGGACGCCGCCCGCGTCCGGGCCGCGGCAGAGCTGGGTGGCCGTCATCGCGTCGAGGACGTGCCGGGCCCTCGGTTCGGCGGTGAGGTCGCGGTCGAAGGCGACCCATCCGGTGATCCCGCACATCAGCAAGCCTCCGGTCTTCCGCTTCGTGTTCAGGGGATCACGCTACGTGTGGATCCGGTGGCGCTTCAAGGGTTCGGCGGAAGACGAACGAACGGGGGGCGGGTGATCGCCGGGGGTGCCGCCGGGGGTTCGTCGAGGGTGCGCGCGCGGGTGGGTGGGGGGTGGGTGTCGGGGGTCCTGCGGGGGCGGGGCTGGGCCGATAGCCGTCATCCCTGCCCGATTTCGGGCAGGATCTTTGGCTTCGGCGGGTGGTGCGACCTAGGCTGCTCACTCGTGCCGAGCTCATCCCACCCTCATGAAGACCTTCTCGCCCACCTGACCCGGACCAGCCCGCTCGGGCCCGGGGAGGCGGCGCGGGTCGTGGCGGAGGTGCTGGCGTACTTCTCCGAGAGCACCGAGGAGTACGTGCGCCGACGCCACACCGAGCTGCAGGCACGCGGTCTGACCAACGAGCGGATCTTCGCCCGCCTCGCCGAGGAGCTCCCGCAGCGCCGCGTCGCGGCGCCGGAGCTCTCGGCCCGCCAGCTGCGGCGGATCGTCTACGGCTGAGCGCGGACCGCCCACGGCCGGGCGACGCCGCCCACGGCCGGGCGACCTCGCCCACGCCCCCGTCACTACCAACGAGGAGTCCACGCATGTGCGGAATCGTGGCCTACATCGGCCCCAAGGACGCGACCCCCTTCCTGCTGGAGGGACTGGCCCGGCTGGAGTACCGCGGCTACGACTCGGCGGGCGTCGCCGTCACCGGGCGCACCGGCGGCATCAAGCTGCGCAAGGTGAAGGGTCGGGTCGCCGACCTCGCCGCCGCCGTACCGGCCCGGTTCAAGGGCACCACCGGCATCGGCCACACCCGATGGGCCACCCACGGCGTGCCCAGCGACGCCAACGCGCACCCGCACCTGGACAACGCCGAGCGCATCGCCGTCGTCCACAACGGCATCATCGAGAACGCCGACGAACTGCGCGCCAAGCTGACCGCCGACGGCGCCGTGTTCCGCTCCGAGACCGACACCGAGGTGCTCTCCCACCTGATCGCCGCCCACCTCACCGAGGGCGTCGAGCTGGAGGACGCGGTGCGCGCCGCGCTCGGCCGGGTGGTCGGCACGTACGGCATCGCGGTGCTCGACGCCGACCAGCCCGACCGGATCGTGGTCGCCCGCAACGGCAGCCCGATCGTGCTGGGCATCGGCGAGAAGGAGATGTTCGCCGCCTCCGACGTCTCCGCGCTGGTCCGCTACACCCGCCAGGTCGTCCACCTGGAGGACGGCGAGCTGGCCACCGTCCGGGCCGACGGCTTCCGCACCTTCACCGCGGACGCCCGCACCACCCACCGTCAGCCGTCCACCGTGGACTGGGAGATCGACTCCTTCGACACCGCCGGCTACGAGCACTACCTGCTCAAGGAGATCCACGAGCAGCCCGGCTCGGTCGAGCGCACGCTGAGCGGCCGGCTCGACGAGCGCTTCGCCACCGCCCACCTCGGCGGCCTCAACCTGGACGCCCGGGAGCTGCGCGAGATCCGCCGGGTCAAGATCCTCGGCTGCGGATCCGCCTACTACGCGGGCGAGATGGGCGCGCAGCTGATCGAGGAGCTGTCCCGGATCCCCGCGCACAGCGAGCCGGCCTCGGAGTTCCGCTACCGCAACCCGGTGATCGAGGCGGACACCCTGTACGTCGCGGTCAGCCAGTCCGGCGAGACGTACGACACGCTGGCCGCCGTCCAGGAGATCAAGCGCAAGGGCGGCCGGGTGCTCGGCGTCGTCAACACCGTGGGCAGCGCGATCGCCCGCGAGTGCGACGGCGGCATCTACCTGCACGCCGGGCCGGAGGTCTCGGTCGCCTCCACCAAGGCGTTCACCTCCACCGTGGTCGCCTTCGCGTTGCTGGCCCTGCACTTCGGCCGCATCCACGACCTCTCGCCCGCCGACGGCCGCCGGATCGTCTCGGCCCTGCAGGCGCTGCCGGACCAGATCCGCGAGGTGCTGGAGCAGAGCGAGTCGATCGCCGAACTCGCCGCGGAGTACGCCGAGTCCGCGGGCATGATGTTCATCGGCCGGGTGCGCGGCTACCCGGTGGCCCGGGAGGGCGCGCAGAAGCTCAAGGAGATCTCCTACGTGCACGCCGAGGCCTACCCGGCGAGCGAGCTGAAGCACGGCCCGCTGGCGCTGATCAGCCCCGAACTGCCCACCGTGGCCCTCGTCCCGGACGACGAGCTGCTGGAGAAGAACCTCACCACGCTGGGCGAGATCAAGGCCCGGTCGGGGCGCGTCATCGCCGTCGCGCACCGCCGCCCGGAGGAGAAGCTCGCGGACCACTGCATCCTGGTGCCCAAGAGCGAGCCCGAGCTGGACCCGCTGCTGCTCAACATCCCGCTGCAGCTGCTCGCCTACCACGCCGCCGTCGCCCTCGGCCGCGACGTGGACAGGCCGCGCAACCTGGCGAAGAGCGTGACGGTGGAGTAGTGGAGTAGCCGTCACGGTCGGCGCCGTCGTTGCAGTCGGCGCGTGAAGTCGTCGGGCCCCGGTCGCTGTGCGGACGACCGGGGCCCGTCCGGTTCCGGGGGTGTTCGCGACCGGACGTGCTCGCGGTTCAGAGGTGCTCGCGGTTCAGAGGTGCTCGCGGTTCAGAGGTGCTCGCGCACGGCCGCCGCCACCGCTGCGGAGCGCAGGTAGCGGGCGGCGGTGTGGAAGTCGAACAGCGCGATGCTCTCGGTGAGGTCCAGGTCGACCTCCGGGAAGCGGCGGGTCAGCGGACGGGGGACGGCCACCGGGTCGCCGTGGTCGCTGATGTTGACCCAGCGGCGCACACCCGGCGGGCGCCGTCCGACGCCGCCCTCGGGGGCGGGCGACAGCCGGTGGAAGACACCGTGGGGCAGGGCCAGCGGGGAGCCGAGCGTCAGCAGCAGGTCGACCTCGATCTCGGGGTGGGCGTGCAGCGCCTCGTAGGTGACGACGCTGCCGAGGGAGTGCGCGATCACGATCCGCGCCTTGCGGTCGGCGATGGCGTCGGCCACGCCCTCCCTGGCGGCTTCGCGGGCCCCGGGGCCGCCGAGGTAGCGGGCGACGTCGCGGAACAGCGCCGCGACGAAGGCCCGGGTCAGCCTGCCGTCCAGGCTCAGGTGCTCGGCGACCATGCCGGCGAGGTGGCGCAGCGGTACGGTCAGCCGCCCCTGCGCGGTCGCCTGCGGGAGGCCGAGGGCCTCGGCCCAGTCGGCGGCCAGGGCCGCGGCGGCGGGGTCCTCCCGCTCCAGGCGGTCGAGGGCGGTGTCCTCGTCCCCGCCGCCCTGGGCGGTCGGCCGGTCCGCGTGCAGGTGGTGGGCGTAGTAGGCGTAGGTGAGGTCGATGTGCTCGGGGGAGAGGGCGAGGCCCCGGGCGAGGTCCTCCGCCCAGCGGCGGGAGCGGGCGGTGACGACGTCCTGCGGGGCGTGGTCGGGGGCGTGGTGGCCCACGCCGTGGACGGCGACGATCGGGGTCACGGGGTACCTCCTGGGGTTGGCGGGGTCGGGCGCAGGACGGGGCCGTTCGGGTCGAGGTCGAGGCGGATGACGTCCGGGCCCATGCCGACGAAGACGCCGCCGTCCGGGCCGACGGCGACGGCGAAGATGCTGTCCGGGAACCAGAGGCGGTGGAGCTGGGTGCCGGTGGTCAGGTCCCAGAGGCGCAGCGTGCGGTCGAAGCCGCCGGTGAGGGCACAGGGGCGGCCGTCGAGGACCGCGGGGGCGACGGCGAAGACGGCCTCGGTGTGGCCGAGGAGTTCACGGCGGTGGGTGCCGTCGAGATCGGTGAGGTGGACGCTGCCGTCCTCGTGGCTGCTGAGGACGTGGGGACGGCCGTCGACGGTGCACACCGCGAGCGCGTGGACGTCCCAACCGGCGTTCTGGACCACGAGCTCCGGCCGGGTCCGACGGCCCGGGGCCACCTTCCAGACGAACCCGCGCCGGTCCCCGACGAGAACGGTGCCGCCCGCGGTCGTGAGGCTCGTGACCTCGGCAGAGGCCCGCATGAGGCGGGTGATGCCGGGCCGGTCGTGGCGGTGGAGCCAGACGTGGCCGTCCTCGTCGCCGGTGACCGCGTGCCGGGTTTCGTCACCGAGGGAGAGCGCGGCGACCGCGGTGTTCGACCTGGGCTGGGCCGGTGAGAGCCAGAGGTTCCTGCCGTCCGGATCGACGCCGAGGACTCCATGGGCCTGACCGGCCACGAGGACGAGTGTTCCGTCGGAGCCGGGACTCACCGCGATGCTGTTCGGCCAGGTGCCGGTGAGGACGAAGAACCGGTCGCGGTCGTCGGCGCGCTTCGCGTCGATCACGCCGATCTCGCCCTCGCGGCTGGCCGACACCAGACGGCCGTCCGGCAGGACCGCCAGCGCGGTGACCGCGTGCCGGTGGCCCCGGCGCTGGCGCAGTGCGAACTCGCCGTCCGGGTTCCAGATCCGGACCGTACCGCCCTCGCCGGCCGTGAGGAGGCACCAACGGCCGTCCACGGTGGCGTCGGTGACCGCGGTGATCGCCGTGGTGTGGGTCGCGACCATCCGCCAGCGCTCGTTGGCCGCGCCGTACACGAAGACGTGGTCGACGTGCGCCATCCGGACGGTGCCGTCGTCGCTCCCGGTGAGGAGGTGGCGGTTCCGAGCGCCGCCGTGTCGGCGCGTCGCGGACAGCACGGTGATTTCGCCCGCGTGCCCGGACACCCTGCTCCTCGGCCGGACGGTGCGGCCGAACAGGCTCACGGCGCCGGACTCGTGGGCCGTGGCGATGTCCGGCCCGTGGTCGTCCATGGCGGTGGCCGCGGTGACCGGATCCTCCCGGTCGTCGACGTGCCGGACCGCGATTCGGGTGCCGTCCGCGTCCCAGGCCGTGACGCCTCCGTTCTCCTGGTGGACGAGAACACCGGTGTCCCGGTACCGCACGAGCCGCCGAACGGTGCCGCTGTACCTGGGCAGCGTGACGGTGGCGAGCGCGTGCCCGGTCTCCGCGTCCCAGTGGCGGAGCCGTTCGTCCTCCCCGGCGCTGACGACCCGTGGTACGCCGTCGACCGACAGCGTGACGACCGCCCAGACCGGGCCGTTGTGCGCCTCGGCGGTCCACAGCGGGCGACCACTGGTCAGGTCCCAGCCGTGCAGCCTGCCGTTGTCGTCGCCGGTGACGGCGATCGGCCCGCCGGGCAGCTCGGCCGCGGCCACGCAGCCCACCGCGGCCCCGTGGTCGGGCAGTTGGAGCACGGTGGTGGCCGTTCGCAGGTCCCAGAGGCGGGCCGTACCGTCCTGACCCGCGGTGAGCGCGTGGGCCCGGCCGTTGATCTCCAGGGTGGTCAGGTCCCAGATCTTGCCCCGGTGCCCGATCAGGGTGGTGAGCAGCCGGGTGGCCAACGGGCGTCCGGCCGTCCAGGTGACGGTCCACGGACCGTCGGCGGACAGCGCGGCGGACAGTTCACCCAGCTGGTAGCGGGCGGCGTCGAGGGCGAGGATCTGGCGGCGTTCGTCCGGGGCGGCGGCGCTGTGGGCGCCGAGGGAGGCGCGGTAGACGACGCCGTGGGGGTGCTGTTCACCGCTGTGGTACAGCTCGGCCGACAGGGCCGCCGGGTCGGCGTGGACGAGGAACTCCGGATCGTCCAGCAACTCGGCGAGCGCGCCCGCCTCGGCGGCGTGGCGGGCGGCGTGCCGGAGCAGGTAGTGCTCGGCGGTGGCCCACTGCGCGGGGCGGTCGGGGACGGGGCGGACGTCGGCGAGCAGGCGGTCCCAGACCGTCCGCGCGTCCAGGTCGGGGCGGGCGCGCAGTCGGTCGGCGAGGCCCTGGTGGAAGATCCGGTACAGCGGGGTGCCGTCCCCGTCGGGGGAGCGGCGCAGGTAGAAGCGGGCGGTGTCCAGGAGGGTGTCGGTCGCGTCGGTGTCGGCCACCACGCCCACCAGGCGTTCGGGCATGCCGGTGCCCTCGGCCCGGGCGAGGGCGGTCAGCACCGACCGCAGGCGCTGGTCCGGCTGGTGGCCGAGGTCCAGGTCGAGGATCGCGTCGAGGGTGCGGGGGACGGCCCGGCCCAGCGCCTCGGCGTCGGCCGGGGTCCGCAGGGGCGGTCGCTGCTCCAGCAGGTACCGGGTGTAGAGACCGGCGACCAGGAACTCGCCCCACTCCGGCTCCGCCGACACCAGGGTGTCGGCGACGGTGCGGGCCAGCCGGTCGACCAGGCCGCGTTCGTGGGCGTCGTAAGGTTCCGCGCGGCCCAGCAGGTCGGCGACGAAGTCGGCCAGCTCCTCCCGCAGGCGGTCCCCGGGCACCTCGCCGAGGTCGAGCAGGCCGCCCTGGCCGCGGGCGGTGTCGAGCAGCAGCCTCAGCCCGGGCTCCGGGCGGGTCGCGACCAGCACCCGGCACAGCGGTGAACCGTCCGGCCGGCGGCGGGAGATGAGTGGTGACAGCAGCGCGGTGAGCAGGTCTTCGGGATGCTCGGCCTCGTCGAGCGCGTCGAGCAGCAGCACCGGCGCGGTCGGCCGGGCACGCAGGGCGTCGATCAGTCGATCAGCCGTCCAGTGGGAGCTGCCGCTGCTGCCCGGCGGCAGGGGCAGCTCCCACTGGGCGGCGAGCGACGCCACGACGGCGGCCAGGCGGCGTCGGCGGGCGTGGACCACGGCCAGGCCGGGCACCTTCCGCGGCGCCGACCTCCGAAGGGTGCCCCAGACGTGCTGGGTGGGCGTGCGCAGCGCGGGGTGCGCCGCGCAGGCGAGCATGCCCAGCAGGGCGGACTTCCCCACGCCGGGCTTGCCGGTGACGACCTGCAGCGCCGGGCCCTGCCCGTCGAGCCAGCCGCAGAGCCGGTTCAGCTCCTCGGTGCGGCCGGTGAAGGAGGTCAATCCCTGTGTGCCGTAGGCCTGTTGGTGGCCGAGCGCGCGGCTGACGAAGTGTCCGGCGTCGGCGGTCTCGTCGAGCAGGGCGGCCAGCTCGGGGTGCGTCCCGCCGCCGCCGGGGCGGTGGCGGGGATTGCGGAAGAACCGCAGGTGGCCGAGGTCGGCGCCGAGCGCCGCCAGCGGGCGCTCGATCCGCTGCTCCGGCCCGCCCCGGCCGAGCTCCTCGACCCGGCGGGCGAGTTCGCGGCAGAAGCGGTCGATCGGGATGTACTCCAGGGACTCGTCCAGCGGCAGCGTCCCGTCCGCGAAGCCGCCGAGCACCTCGGCCACGGCGGAGCTCAGCCGGCCGTCGTACGCCGGGTCCTCGGGGAGGCTCGCGGCGACCACCCAGACCCGGCGCAGCTCCGGCCGCACCAGCCGCTCGAAGTGGCCCCACACGACCCGGCCGGAGTAGCAGAGGTCGAGGAGGAGCAGGACGGTCGGGCCGTCCTCGCCCGCCCGCGCCTCCACGTCGGTGATCCAGGTGGACAGCTCGTCCGTGAGCAGCCCGTCGCCGCCGACCACGTGGAGACCGTTGGTGATCCGGTCGGACGGCTTCCCGTGCGCGAGGAGGTGGACGACCACGAAGCCCGGCCCGCTGTGCAGCGCGGCCCGCACCGCCTCCGACAGGGCCGCCGCGGTGACGGCCGGATCGGCGGTGGTCTCCACCGGCGTGTAGCGGTACCGCTCGGTCAGGATGCCGCGCAGCCGCTCGGCGCGGTCCGGCGCGTAGGCGAGCCGCGGCCACGCGGGCGGCACTTCGTCGGCCGGATCGCCCGCCTCGCCCTCGACCCCCACCACGAGCGCACGGTGCTGCACCGGCCGTCCCCCAACTCGCCGCCTGTGTGCCCGGTCGTGCGGGCGTGATCCGGAGTCAGGTTACCGAGCGGGGAGGTCGGCGGGGTGCGGCGGGCCGGTCAGTTGAACGAGCGGGAGGGTCGGCGGGGTGCGGCGGGCCGGTCAGAACACCGAGCAGCCGGACAGGGTGGTCAGGGTGTCCAGGGCGGTGACCGCGGCGACCGAGTTGCCGGCCTGGTCGAGGCGCGGGCCCCAGGCGCAGACGGCGGCGCGACCGGGGAGTATGGCGAGGATGCCGCCGCCGACGCCGCTCTTGCCGGGAAGGCCGACGCGGAAGGCGAACTCGCCGGCGGCGTCGTAGGTGCCGCAGGTCAGCAGGACCGCGTTGATCCGCTTGGCCTCGCTGCGGGACATCAGGTGGGTGCCGTCGGCGCGCACGCCGTAGCGGGCGAGGAAGGAGCCGGCCAGGACCAGGTCCCGGCAGCTCGTCGTGAGGGCGCAGTGGGCGTAGTAGTGCTCCAGGACGGTGTCGACCGGGTTCTCCAGGTTGCCGTGGCTGGCGATGAAGTGGGCCAGCGCGGCGTTGCGGTGGCCGTGCTCGGCCTCGGAGGCGGCGACCACCGGGTCGGTGTCGAGCCCCGGGTTGCCGGACTCGCGCCGCAGGAACTCCCGTACCGCGCCGGAGGCGTCGCCGGTCATGGTCTGCAGGCGGTCGGTCACCACGAGGGCGCCCGCGTTGATGAACGGATTGCGCGGGATGCCGTGCTCGGTCTCCAGCTGCACCAGGGAGTTGAAGGGGTTGCCGGACGGCTCGCGGCCGACGCCCCGCCAGAGCGCGTCACCGCCGTAGGCGACCGCGAGCGCCAGGGTGAACAGCTTGGACACGCTCTGGACGGAGAACGGCTGCTCCCAGTCGCCGACGCCGTGCAGCTCCCCGTCGACGGTGGCGACGGCCATGCCGAAGGACTCCGGGTCGGCGGTGGCGAGGGCCGGGATGTAGTCGGCGACCCTGCCCTGGCCGCGGGTCGCCCGGGCGGCCGTCTCCGCGGCTGCCAGCAGCACCGGCCAGTCCAGGTTCTCCCCGCCGGGCACACCGTTCACCGTTCGTCCTCCACGTTCTGCCACGTTCATCAGCCCTCGGAGCCGCCGCGTGCGGACGCGTCTCCGGTCCGGGCCGCGGCCCGGCGCACGGCGGACCGCGGCTCGGACCGGGCGCGCGCGGCGACGGCGGCGTCCGGTCCGACCAGGATTATCCGTGTTCCGGGAGGACGGATTCGGCAGGGGGTGGGAATGGCGCCACCGGGACGGGCTACGGGGCGTTGGTGGGCGCCAGGACGGGCGGGCCCGTGAGCAGGGTGCCGGCGTCGGAGTAGGGCCAGCCGTTGGGGACGCAGCCGTGCAGCCCCTTGATCTGCTGCATCATCACCGGCGCCGGTTCGCCCGGACCGGGGCAGTCGACGTGGCCGTTGCCGAGGATGTGGCCGACCTCGTGGTTGATCGCGAGCGCGTGGTAGAGCTCGGGCTTGCCCTGGTAGAACTCGGACAGCTCGGTCCAGCGCTTGAGGTTGATGACCACCTGGTGGGTCACGCCGCAGTTCACCCAGCCGCCGGTGTCCAGCCCGTACTGGCCGCAGATCCGGTCGGTGGACTTCGGGGTGGCCAGGTAGACCGTGAAGTCCACCGGGTCGGCGGGCATCCGCTGGAAGGAGGCCGTGCCGCCGGCGGCCCAGCCGTGCCGGACGTCACCGAGGACCGCGTCCACCTCGGCGGCGAACTGCTCCGGGCTCTCCGCGATCCCGTTCTCCACCCGCACCTTGTACCTGTACAGGTGCTCGCCGGTGCCGAAGCGGGCGGAGCCGCCGGGCGCGGTGGTGAAGGCGAGCGGGGCCGGCCCGCGCTTCCGGTCGCTCCACGGCTGCCACCACAGCAGGCCGGCCGTCACCACGGCCACCAGGGCGAGGGCGAGCGCGCCGTGCCAGGGCTTGCGGGGGCGCAGCCGGCGCAGGCCCGGGCGGCGGGGCCTCGGGGGGCGGGGGCCCGGGCGGCGGGCGCCGGGGCGGCGGGAGTTCGGCTCGGCCGGGGTGCTCAACGACTGCTCCCGGCGTGCGGCGCCGTGTGGGACGGCGGGCGTGCGGCGGTGGCTTCCGGTCGGTCGGGTATCGGGGCCAGTGTGGACATGGTGGAACGGCTCCAGTGCGGGGACCGGCACGGCCTGGTCGGTACGGGTGGCACGTGTTCGGGTCGTGCGTCTTCGGGTCGTGCGTGTTCGGGTCGTACTGGGAGGAACGGGTGGGGGCGGGGCGGTGGTTCAGGGGCCCCTGTCGGATGTACGTCCCGGTCGGTTCCCGGAACCGCTCGATGGTGTCACCCGTGCGGCGTGTCCCTGGGGACCGGGCCCCGGATTCGGGTGTGGTGGGCGGGTCGATCCGTTCCACCTGTCCGTCACGGGTACGTCTTGGGAGGCGCCGTCATGCCCACCACCGCTGTTTTCGCCGTCGAAGGGATGAGCTGCGGCCACTGCGAGAGGACGGTCAGCGCCGGGCTCTCCGCGCTGCCGGGCGTCACCGACGTCGTCGCCGACGCGCCCAACGGCCGGGTCACCGTGGCCTCCGCGCAGCCGTTGGACGAGGACGTGGTCCGCGGCGCGGTCGACGGGGCCGGGTTCACCCTGGTCGGGCCGGCCTGACGGCGGGTTCGCACGGCGCGGGGTCCGTCGGTCGCGACCGACGGACCCCGCCGACGTCCGGCTCAGCCCATCGTCTTCGCGCCGTCCAGGGCTTCGCGGATGATGTCGGCGTGCCCCGCGTGCTGGGAGGTCTCGGCGATGATGTGCAGCAGCACCCGGCGGGCCGACCACGAGGCGTCCGCCTGGAACCAGGGGGCCTTCGGCAGCGGGTGGGCGACATCCAGGTCGGGGAGGGTGACCACCAGCTCGTCAGTCCGGCGCGCCACGTCCTCGTAGGCGGCCAGGACGTCGGCCAGGGTCTCCCCGGGCAGCATGCGGTACTCGTCGGCCCGGCGGGCGATGTCCTCCTCGGTCCAGGTGGTGAAGTCGGGCATCGCGGACGGGCCCTCCACGATGAAGGCCGCCCACAGCCGCTCCATCGAGGTCACGTGCTTGACCAGGCCGCCCACGCACAGCTCGCTCGCGGTGGTCCGCAGGCCCGCCTGCTGGTCGGTGAGGTCGCGGGTGGTGAAGCGAAGGAAGTAGCGGTGCTTCGCCAGCGCCTCCAGGAAGTCGGCGCGCTCGCCGGTGACGTTCGCCGGAACGGCGCCGGTGGTGGCGGTGGTGACGCTGCTCGCGGCGTTGGTGGTGGTCACGGTCGTGGCCTCGTTGGTCGTGTTGGTGGTCGCGTTGGTGGTCGCGGTCATGGTTCTGGCCTTCCGTTCGGTTCTTGCTCCCTCGGACAAGAACAACGTTACGGACCATTGCGGCCACTTCCTGTCCTGAATTCCGGGAAGAATGGGACCCATGGCGAACACCAGCACCCGGACGCTTCGGCTGCTCTCCCTGCTCCAGACCCACCGGTACTGGCCCGGCGATGAACTGGCCGACCGGCTCGGCGTCTCCGTCCGCACCCTGCGCCGGGACATCGACCGCCTGCGCGAACTCGGCTACCCCGTCGAGGCGCAGCGCGGCGTCGACGGCGGCTACCAGCTGGCGGCCGGCGCGGCACTGCCGCCGCTGGTCATCGACGACGAGGAAGCGGTGGCCCTGGCGGTGGGCCTGCAGGCGGCGGCGGAGAGCCCGGTCGAGGGCGTCGCCGAGGCCTCGGTCCGCGTGCTGGCGAAGGTCGTCCAGGTGATGCCGGCCCGGCTGCGCCGCCGGGTGGAGGCGCTGCGCGCGATGACCGTCCCGGTCGACTGGGGCGCCCACGGAGGCGTGGGCGTCGACCCGGACGTCCTCACGGTGGTGGCGCTCTCCTGCCGGGACGACGAACGGCTGCGGTTCGCGTACACCGCCGCCGACGGGCGCGGTTCGGAGCGGCACGTCGAACCGCACCGGCTGGTCTGCCTCAACCGCCGCTGGTACCTGGTCGCGTACGACCTCGACCGCGCCGACTGGCGCAGCTTCCGCCTCGACCGGCTGAGCGCCCCGCAGGGCAGCGGCGCCCGCTTCGCCCCGCGCACCCTCCCGGCCGCCGACGCGGCGGAGTTCGTCCGCGCGGGCCTCAACGGCGTGCCCCGGCCGCACCGGGTGGAGGCGCTGGTCGACGCGCCCGCCGACTACGTCCGGGCGCGCGTCGGCCGCTGGGGCACCGTCGAGGCGGTCGACGGCGGCCGCTGCCGGCTGCTGATGACCGCCGACTCCCTGGACTGGCCCGCCATGGCCCTGGGATCGCTCGGAGCCGACTTCGAGGTGATCGGCCCACCCGGCCTTCGAACGCTGCTGGAGGACTGGAGTACCCGCTTCAGCCGCGCGGCCGCCATGACCGCCACGGCCGCCCCGGGCGAGGCGGGCGAGGCGGCCGAGGCGGGCGAGGCGGGTGAGGTTGCGGGGCGATCGGAGTAGGAAGTCGGGCGGGCCGACTTCTGGCGCGCCTCCAGGGGCGGGGCGCGCGCCGACGCGGTGCCGCCCCCGGAAAGAAATATGCAGACCGGTCTACTGATTATGTCCCCGGAGGGGCGCTGGGGTTGGGGCGGCGCGCGCAGGAAGTCGGCGTGGTCGACTTTTCGCGTGGGGTGGCTTGGGGGCGGGCCAAATTATGCAGATCGGTCTACTGATTGATGGGGAGTGGGGTTGGTGCGTAGGAAGTCGGGCTGGTCGACTTTCTGCGCCGGGGGAGTCGGGCAGGAATATGAATATGCAGATCGGTCTACATATTTCCCTGGGGCGGGCAGAGGCGGGCAGGGGCGGGCAGGGGCAGGGTCGGAGCGCGCGTAGGAAGTCGGGTGGGCCGACTTTTGGTGGGTCAGGGGGCGATGGTGTCGAGGGTGGTGCGGAGGCGGGTGAGGACGGTGGGGAGGTCGGCGAGTGGGGGTGTGGCGAGGGCGAGGCGGAGGGCGTTGGGGTGGTGGGCGGTGGTGGCGAACGCATCGGCGGTGGAGATCAGGATGCCCTCGGCGGCGAGGGCGGCGGCCGCGTGGTCGGGGCGCTGGTGGGGTTCGAGGGTGAGCCAGAGGATGTAGGAGCTGGGGTGGGCGGTCGTGGTGAGGCCGTCGAGGGCGGCGCGGGCGATGGTCTGGCGCGCGGTGGCGTCCGTCCGGCGCTCGCGTTCCAGCCGGGCCACTGTGCCGTCCGCGAGCCAGCCGGTGGCGAGGGCGGTGATCAGGCCGGGTGCACCCCAGGCCGCCGTGCGCAGCTGGGTGGTCGCCGGTCGTAGCAGGTGCTCGGGCAGGACGGCGAAGCCGAACCGCAGGCCCGGCGCCACGTTCTTGGACAGTCCGGCCACGTAGCAGGTGCGCTCGGGCGCGAGGGCGTGCAGGGGTGGTGGCGGCGCGGCCTCCAGGAAGGCGTACGTGCCGTCCTCGATCAGCGTGCAGCCGTGTTCGGTGGCCAGGTCGGCCAGGCGTTCGCGCCGCGCTTGGTCGAGCACCCAGCCGAGCGGGTTGTGGACGGTCGGCATGGTGTACACCGCGCGTACCGGTCGGGCGTGGCAGAGCCGGTCCAGCGCGTCGAGGTCCGGGCCGGCGGGGGTGGCGGGGACGGGTGCCAGGTCGAGCCCGTGCGCGGAGGCGAGCAGCTTGATGCCCGGGTAGCTGAGCGCGTCCACGGCCAGGACGTCCCCGGGGCGGGTGAGGGTGCGCAGGACGCAGTCCAGCGCCTGCTGCGCCCCGCTGGTGAGCAGCACGTTCGCCGGTGCCGTGTCGACGCCGCGGTCCAGCAGGTACTTGGCGACGGCCGCCCGGTCGTGCCGGTGGCCGCCCGGGGGGTGCTGGCGCAGCAGGGCTTCGGCGTCGCCCGAGGAGGCGAGGGCCCGCAGGGCCTGCCGCAGCAGGTCGCCCTGGTCGGGGGCGAGCGGCTGGTTGAAGGAGAGGTCCGCCAGCCGCGGCACCGGGAGCGCGCGGGAGGGTTCGAGGCCGTCGTAGCCCGAGCGCAGCCGGACGAAGGTGCCCCGGCCCTGTTCACCCACCACCAGCCCGGCAGTGGCGAGTTCGGCGTAGACCCGGGTGGCGGTGGCGAGGGCGACCCGCCGTTCGCGGGCGAGGGCGCGGTGGGTCGGCAGTCGCGTGCCGGCGGGGAGCGCGCCGGAGCGGATGGCCGTCGCGTACTCGTCGACGATGGCCTTGTAGGAGGGCGGTCGCACCGGTCACCTGCCGTTCCTGTGCGTCGTGCGCGTGGACGTGTATCCAGGACAATAACTGGATTGTCATGGGGCGGAGTTCCTAGCCTCGATCCGTCCGGCAGTGGAGCCGGGAAACCGAGCGGGGAAGCCGAGCCGGGGAACCCGAGCGGGGAAACCGAGCGGGGAAGCCGAGCCGGGAACGGAGCGCGCCCATGACCGTCCGCAGCGAGCGGGACCAGCACGTCGTCACCCTCACCATCGACCGGGAGAAGAAGCTCAACGCCCTCGACCACCCGACGATCGACGCGCTGCTCGCCGAGTTCGACCGGATCGACGCGGACGACACCGCCCGCGCGGTGGTCCTCACCGGCGCTGGGCGGCGGGCGTTCAGCGCGGGCGCCGACATCCCGTCCCTGGCGGCCGACATCGCGGGCGGGCCCGAGCGGGCGCTGCGCGAGTTCGTCCGGCGCGGTCACACCCTCACACGGCGGATCGAGGAGTTCCCCAAGCCGATCATCGTGGCCGTCAACGGCCTTGCGTACGGTGCTGGTTGCGAGATCACCGAGGCGGCCCCGCTGGCCGTCGCCGCCGAGCACGCGACCTTCGCCAAGCCGGAGATCTCGCTCGGCTTCCCGCCGCCCTTCGGTGGTTCGCAGCGGTTGCCGCGTCACGTCGGGCGCAAGCGCGGCCTGGAGATGATCCTGACCGGGGACCCGATCCCGGCCGCCCGGGCCGCCGAGCTGGGCCTGGTCAACTCGGTCGTCCCGGCAGGTGAACTGCTCGACGCGGCCCGGGACCTGGCCGACCGCATCACCAGGCACGCGCCGACGGCGGTGGCTGCCTGCCTCCGGGCGGTGACCCGCGGGATCAACCTCCCGATCGACGAGGGGCTCGCGGTCGAGGCAGCGGCCTTCGCGGCGACCGTGCCGACCGAGGGCGTCCGGGACGGGCTGCGGCGCTTCCTGGACCGCTCGTCCGGCTCCCGCTGACGGCGGTCCGGCCGGGCGCCGCGCTCCCGGGGCCGCCCGCCCGGTTCGCTCGGGCAGGTGGACGGCGCCAACGGGCGGGCGGTGGAGGGAATTGGGCGACGTCGGGCAAACCCGGGATCTGCTCGGGCGCCGGACGGGGACCTCGCGGGAGAACGTACGGCCGGGGGCCGCCGGCGGCGTGCCGGTGGTCGCGGAGCAGGGCGCGCGCGGTCGGGCAGTGGTGGTCAGACGGTTCCCGGGTGTCCCGCCGGGAGGGCGGGCCCGGCGCCGCAGTGAGCGGCGACCGTGTCGGCGAAGGCGCGGGCCAGGGGGCACAGATTGGCCCAGTCGCGGATGGCCCAGCCGGCGGTGAGGGCGGGCAGGTCGGGGAGCGGGAGCAGCCGCAGGCCGGGGTGGCCGGGTCCCTGCCACTGGGGGAGGGCGGGGACGACGGCGTGGCCGAGGCCGAGCTCGGCGAGCAGGATCGCGGTGTCCCAGTCCGCGACGCTGGTGTCGAAGACCGGTCGGATGCCCGACTTCCCGAGCCAGGAGTCGAGTTGGGAACGGGCGACGGAGTTCTGCGGCAGCCCGATGAGCCGGGCGTCTTGGAGGTCGGCGGGTTCGATGCGGGCCCTGGTGGCGAGCGGGTCGCCCGCGGCGACGGCCAGGACCCACGGCAGGTCGACGACCGGCCGCTGGTCGATGCCGCGGACCGGGGTGCCGAGGGTGATCCAGGCCAGGTCGACCCGGCCGGCCGTGAGCGCCTCCAGGCAGCTGCGGCTGGAAACCTCCGTCTGGAACTCCAGGCTGACCTGGGGGAAGCGCCGTCGGAAGGCCACCACGGCCGCCGACATGAAGTGCCGGATACTGGTGGCCCCGGTGGTGATCCGGACGGATCCGCCCTCGCCGCGCGCGAGTTCGGCCACCCGGTGCAGCGCGTGGTCGATGCTGCCGAGGCCGGTGGAGACGCCCGCCTGGAGCAGGCGGCCCGCCTTGGTGGGCACCACCCCGCGCGAGTGGCGCTCGATCAGGGCGAGGCCGAGCTCGCGTTCGAGCCGCTTCACGTGCTGGCTGACCGCGGACTGGGTGCAGTGGAGGTCGCGGGCGACGGCGCTGAGCGAGCCGGCCCGGCAGACCGCCGCGAAGACGCGGAGATCGTCGATGGTCACGGGGACCCAAGGTATCGCTTGGAGATGTCCCAGCAAACCGGCGGATTGACTTGGGTATTCGGCGGGCTCGATCATCGATTCCGGGCCCAGGGCGGCAACCCGCCCGCTGCCCCCGCGGCGTTCCGGACGCACAGGCGGGGGCAGCGGGCGGGTGTCGACCCGCATCGAATCGCTACCTGCACGACGTGCACCACGTGGATGACCAGAAGGGGGAACGGAATGCGCTACGCCGACGGTCCGGGGACGGTCTGCGAGATCTTCGTCCAGGCACCGGTGGAGCGGGTGTGGGAGCTGGTGACGGACATCGACCTGCCCACCCGGCTCAGCCCGGAGCTCCAGCGCGTCGCCTGGCTGGACGGCGCGGACGGACCGGCGCCGGGCGCCCGCTTCGAGGGCCACAACCGCCGTGAGGGTCTGCCCGACTGGCGGACGGTATCCGAGGTGACCGAGCTGACCGTGCCGGCAGGGGGAACCGAGCCGACCGAGCCGGCCGTTTCCGCCGACCCGACCCGCCCCGGCGCCTTCGCCTGGGCCGTGATGGACGCCGACGGGCGTTACGGCGAGCCGGTGTCCGAGCCGGCCGGTGCGCTGGCGCGCTGGCGCTTCGACCTGACCCCCGAGGACGGCGGCACCCGGCTGCGCCAGTCGGTGGTGATCGGCCCGGGCCGCAGCGGCATGAGCGGCATCATCGACGCCAGGCCCGAGAGCGAGGAGAAGGTCGTCGACTTCCGGCTGGGCGAGCTGCGTACGGCCATGACGGCCACCCTCGAAGGCATCAAGTCGCTGGCCGAGCAGGGGGAGTAGCCCCCGTCGTCCCCGTCCGGCGGTCGATCCGGGCCGCCCGGAGCGACCGGACAGCCCGGATCGACCGGGCCGCCCCGGCCGGTGAGACGGGTGCGGGTTCCCGGAAGGAGCGGTGAGGTGGCACCGGTGGCGTGGGCGGGCTCCGAGGTCCGCTGGATCGGGCAGCTCGGCCGACGACTCGTCGTGGTGCGGGAAGTGGACGGTCAGCGGATCCTCCAGGTCGATGACTGGTCCACCGTGGTGGACGAGCGGACCGCCGTCCACCACCGCACCGGGCTGCTGCACCACCGCCTGGTGGTGCGGCAGCCCGGCCGGCCCCCGGTCGAGTTCCGCTACCGGCTGCCGTGGCCGATCCGGTCGGCCCCGTTCTGGGAGGCCACCTACGACCTGTGGTCGGCCGAGGCCGACGATCCGGGACTGGACGTCGTCGCCCTGCTGGGCGGCACCAACGACTGGGTGTGAGACCGGCCCGACCGGGGCAGCGGCGACGGCCGGGGCAGTGGCGACTCCCCGGGGCGAGGGGGTCGATCGGGAGCAGCGGGCCCAACCCGGACGGGTCGGCCCCCGGGGGAGTGGCCGTCAGGCGCTCACCCGGGCGCCGGTGCGGCGCAGCGCCAGCCGGGCCGGGAGCAGGCCGGCCGGCGGCGGACGGGCTGGTGCTGGAGGTCCGGGACGACGGGGTCGGCGCCGCCGACCCGGCCGCCGGGACCGGCCTGCTGGGCATCACCGGCCGCCTCGCCGTGATCGACGGCACCCTGTCCGTGCTGCTCACGGACCGGATCGGCGAGGTGCGGGAGTTCGTCTCCGCCCTCGCGGACGTGGCGGCGGGCGGCACGGTGGTCGACCCGGAGGTCGTCCGCCGGTTGCTGACCCGCCGTCACGACCCGCTGCAGCGGCTGAGCCCCAAGGAGCAGGAGGTGCTCGCGCTGATCGCCGACGGCCGCTCCAACGCGGCCATCGCCCGGCGCCCGGTGGTCACGGAGGCCACGGTGTCCAAGCGGATCGCGAGCATCTTCACCAAGCTCGACCTGCCCCAGGCGCCGGACGACCACCGGCGGGTGCTGGCGGTGCTGCGGTACCTGGGGGCCTGAAGGGGTGTCCGGCCTCCCGGCGTGGGGCGTCCGGCCTCCCTGCGCGGGGTCAGCGGCCGCTGCTCGGGCGGGGGTTGCGAGGCTTTCCTTCGGCCTCGGCCTCGGCCTCGCGGAGTGCTGCAGCGATGGCGTGGAAGCCGCGGCGCTCGGCGTGGGCGCGGGCGGTGGTGCCGTCGGCGTCGGGAAGGAGGGGGTCGGCGCCGTGGGCGAGAAGGATGCCGACGATCTCGCGGTGGGCGGCACCGCCGTCGCCGAGCAGGACGGCTTCCAGGAGGGCCGTCCAGCCCAGGTCGTTGACGTGGTCGACGTCGGTCGCGGTCTCGGTGAGCACCGCGCGGACGTAGGCGACGTGGCCGCGTTCGGCGGCGGGGATGACCGACACCCCGCCGTAGCGGTTGCGGCGGGTGAGGTCGGGCCGACCGGGAAGCAGGGCGCGCATCATCGGGACGCTGCCGGTGATGCCGGTGACCAGCCAGGGGCTGTTCAGCGCGCGGTCCTGCGCGTTGACGTCGGCGCCGGCCCCGACCAGCAGCCGGGCGACGGCGACCCGGTCGGCGAAGGCGGCCCGCAGCAGCGCGGTGCGGCCCTCGGCGTCCCGTGCGTCGACGGCCGCGCCCGCGGCCAGTGCCGCGTCGGCGGCGTCGTGGTCGCCGCGTTCGGCGGCCTCCAGCAGCGACCGGTCGGCGGGGGAGAGCGGGCGGTCGGTCATGGCGGGGTTCCTCCACGGGGTGGGGGGTCGGCGGGTGCTTCCAGCCTGACCTCTGCGGCACGTTCCGGCGTCGGCGGGGCGGTCGGTCGAGTCGGGCGGAACGGAGGACGGCCGGGTCATCCGATCGGATGACCCGGCCGTCGGCGATCACCGCGACAGCGTGGGCGGGTGGGCGGGTGGGCGGGTGGTCGGGTGGTCGGGTGGTCGGGTGGTCGGGTGGTCGTGCAGGCGTGCGGGCGTGCGGCCTGGGGCCTGCTGGCCTGCGGTCATGTGAAGTCGTGAAGTCGTGAAGTCGTGCGGTTCGCGGGGCCCCGCGCGCGGTCACCAGGACAGCGGGTAGCGGACCGGGTGACCGCCGATCCGGCCGGGCAGCAGGCCGATGACGACCAGCAGCCCGGTCGCCAGTGCCAGCAGGGGCAGGAACGGCACGGGATGCGGCGCCTGCAGGACCACGATCACGGCGGTGGCCGCCGCCGGGGAGTGCGAGAGGTGGGTGAGCATCATCGCGCCCAGCGAGAGCCCAGCGGCAATGGCCGCGCCCCAGGCGGTGCTGCCGGTGACGGCGAGGGTGGCGTAGCCGATCAGGGCCGACATCAGCTGACCGCCGACCAGGTTGCGGGGCTGCGAGATCGGCAGGCCGGGTGCGCCGTGCACCAGTGCCGCGCTGGCCGCCAACGGGGGGATCAGCAGGGGCTGGCGGAGCAGCACACCCACCGCGACGAGCAGGAGCAGGGCGCCGATGGCGAAGACGGTGGCCCGCAGGGCGTGCAGCCGGTGCGGTCCGGGCGTGGCGGCGGGCGAGGGCGTGGGCATGCGTGAGTGCTCCGGATGGGGGATACGGACCCGGAGATGATAAACAGACTGTTGAGGAAAAGGTGGGATGTTTTGCCTGGTGGGCAAGATCGCCCCCGAGTCGACCGCGATTGCCTTGCCCCCCACCGGCGGTTCGCGCCGGTAGACCCCGGCGTGCCGGGTCAGCCCGCGCTGATCAGCGTCGTCGGGAGGTAGCCGGAGGTTATGCCCAGCTCCCACCCGTGGGCCTGGACGGCGAGCGCGGCGAGGGCGATCGGGACGACCGGGAGCAGCGTCCGGGGCCAGGACGTCGAGGGCGTGCTGTTGCGGTGCCGGGCCAGACGGGCGGTGAGCGCCTCCTCGAAGGCCGCCCGGTCGTCGTCCAGCAGGACCCGCAGCAACTGCTGGTCCGGGCTCAACCCCTCCGGCGCCGCCTCGCCGGCGGCGTCCAGGGCCCGGGCGGCGGCCGCGCGCCCGTCGGCGTCCGGCTTGCGCAGCGGCACGGGCCCGGGGGCGATCCACGGCGACCGCTCCGTCGGGACGACGAAGAGGTACGAGCGGAGCGCCTCCATCTCGGCGAGGGCGGCGGGGTCGGAGACCGAGGTGAGGTCCGAGTGCGGCAGGCCGTCACGGACCGCGGGCGCGTAGTCGTCGGTGAGCAGCGGGCCGAGCATCCGCTCCCGGTTCCGGATCAGTCCGCTGATCACGCACATCGCGAAGGCCTCCACCCACGTCGCGGCGGTGGGTGCGAAGTCGACGGTGGCGCCGAAGCGGATGTCCTCGCTGTCCAGCGTCGTGCCGATGTACGGGAAGGGGACGTCGAAGTCGCCCCGGGGGAAGCAGCCGAGCTGGAGCACCCCGAGAGCGCACTCCGCCGCCGTCCGCAGGGCCGCGCGGGCGTCGGCGCCGGCGAGCGTCGGGTCCTCCAGGGTGAGGGCGCCGAGGTGGTCGAGCAGCTCCTCGCCCATCGAGCGGACGGACCCGATGGTCAACTCGTCCTCGATGTCGTACCAGTGGCCGAGGACCCGCCCTCGGATGTCCCCCAACGCGTCGCGGATCCGCTGGTGGACCACCGTGTGGCACGTCACTTCCACCACTTGCTGCTACCTCCCCGTCGGCGGCGCGGCACTCGTTCCGCGATCCGTAGCTGATGGAGAGGGACGCTAACAGCGACCACTGACATTGATGCTGGTACTCAGGTTCTGGTGGTCGTGGCTCAGCCACTGACTGACGTCCTGCTGGACTGTCTTCGCGTTGTTCTGTCCGGCCACCGGAGCCTGTTCTCATGGCTCCGGCCGGGCGGAACATGACCTGATAGGAGCTTGGTCCAGAAGCCCCTTCAATGTCCTGTCTGCTCCACCCGGCCGGCGCCAACCTCCGGCTGGGGAAGGCATCATCAGCATGACAGCTGCGGTCACCGGACACACAGCGGGCCAGGACGTGTTCGGCGGGGTCGACTCCCACGCCGACACCCTCCACGTCGCCGTCATCAGCGACAACGGCGGCCACCTCGCAGACGCGGAGTTCGCCACCACCGCGGCCGGATACGCCGCGGCCCTGGCCTTCCTGAACGCCCGTGGCCACGTGCTGGCGATCGGCGTGGAGGGCACCGCCTCCTACGGGGCGGGCTTCACCCGTGAAGCCCGCGCGTGCGGGCACCGGGTCGTCGAGGTGAACCGCCCGGACCGGGCCGAACGCCGCCGCATCGGCAAGTCCGACCCCATCGACGCCTACGCCGCCGCCCGCGCCGCCCTGTCCGGACGGGCCTCCAGCGCCCCCAAGGACGACACCGTCGCCGGATACGCGCCCTGCACAACGCCGCCCGCTCAGCCGTCAAGGCCCGTACCGCCGCACTGAACCAGATCGGGCACATCCTCGTCACCGCGCCCGAGGCCATCCGCAGCAAGTACGGGCGGCTCAAGACGGCCGAGCGCACCGACGCCCTGGCCCGGCTGCGGCCGGCCGGGGACGCGGTCCATGTCGCGGTCCTGACCGCGCTCAAGAGCCTCGCCCGACGCGCCAAGGAGCTGACCGCCGAACACGAGGCCCTCACCCGGGCCCTGGATGCCGAGGTCACCGCCCACAACCCCGGTCTGCGGGCCGCCTACGGCGTCGGCCCCGACACTGCCGCCCAGCTGCTGGTCACCGCCGGAGGAGATCCCGAACGCCTGCGCACCGAGGCGGCGTTCGCCGCCCTGTGCGGAGCCGCACCGGTGCCCGCCTCCAGCGGCAGAACGAACCGGCACCGCCTCTCGCGAGGCGGTGACCGGGCAGCCAACGCGGCCCTCTACCGCATCGCCCTGGTCCGTATGTCCAGCGACTCCCGAACGCGTGAGTACGTGGCCCGGCAGAGTGCCGTCGGCCGGACGAAGAAGGAGATCATCCGGCTCCTGAAACGGGCCGTAGCCCGGGAGATGTTCCGCTGCCTGACCACCGTGGTCACCGTTCCCGGCATCGCCGACCTGCGGCCTCTGCGGCAGTCGAAGAACATCACCCTCACTGCCGTTGCCCAGCACTTCGGCGTCTGGCCCGCCACCATCTCCACCCTCGAACGCGGCATCCGCCGAGACGACGACCTCGCCAACGCCTACCGCGACTGGCTCACCGCCGCTTGACAGCCAATAGGAGCATCAAGGCCCGGAGCGCGGAGGGGGCGGGTCGCATGGGCCAGGTGCGAGAAGGAGGTGGAGGCACACGGGTGGTCGGCGGCCAGGGCCGGGCTGCCGGGGTCCGTGGCCGCCGTGCGGTTGTCGGATGATCGGATATGGATGTGACGCGACGTCAGGCGCCAGGTGTCAGGCCTCAGGCGTCAAGCGCAGGAATCGAGGCCTCGGACGCCGGACGCCGGCCGTCGGCGTTTCAGGTGGAGTGGACGAACTGCTGGTAGCAGGCGACGTCGTACTGGGAGGGCGCGCCCGCATTGCTGTAGGCCTGTCCACCCGTGCCACCGTTCGGTTGGCTGCCGAAGCCCGGCTCGTCGAAGGGGGAGCCGGGGGAGGAACTGGTGTGTCCTGGAGTTTGTCCGCCGGCCGCCAGGAAGTCCTGGCAGGTCTGGTTCGGCGGCCCCGGCTGGTTCGGGGTCGGGTTCGCGAACGCGACGGACGCGCCACCCAGGCAGAGGAGCCCGGCGAGCAGCCCGGTGGCTGCGGTACGGAGCATCGTGCCTCCTCGGTCGGGCACGTACGCGGGACCGGGCGGCCCCACGCCCCCGTTCAGGGGTACGGAGCGGGATCGCCCGGTGTTCAGACCCGCGGTGGCCGGTCGGCCGTGCGTCACCGGTCGCCCGTGCGTCGGGCGGAGGCGGCCCGCTGGGTGGGCCGGCAGGACGGTGAGGCTCGCGCGGTGGCCGACGGTGAGCCGGCCCTGTCGGTCGGGATGGCGGTCGCGGCTGCCGCGTGCGCCTTGCTGATGCGCCTCCGGGTGTGACGGGGCGCCTGCCGAAGCCGTGGTGCTCGCCGTGGACCCCCCTGCCACTACCAGATTATCGCCCGCCGGGGGGCTTGCGGCAAGGCCCCGGTCGTCCCGCAGAATCGACGGCTGTAAGGCCATGACCTGCGGAAACGGAGCCGTGAGATGCGTGTGTTGTTGACGACGTGGGGCTCGCGCGGAGATGTCGAACCGCTGGCGGGGCTGGCGGCGGCGCTGCTGGGGCTCGGGGCGGACGTGCGGGTGTGCGCGCCGCCGGACGAGGAGTTCGTGGACCTGCTGGCCCGGATCGGAGTGCCGCTGGTGCCGCTCGGCCCGACGGTGCGTTCGGTGGTCGCCGGCCCGAAGCCACCGACCATGCAGGACGCGTTCCGGCTCGCCCCCGAACTGGTCGCCGCGCGGTTCGAGGTGCTCGCCGAGGCGGCCGAGGGCTGCGACGTCATCCTGGCCACCGGCCTGATGCCGGCCGGTGCCCGGGACGTGGCCGAGCACCTCGGCATCCGCTACGTGCTCGCCTGCTTCCACACCCTGGGACTGCCCTCGCGGCACTTTCGGCCCGGAGCCCGGCCCGGCACGCCGTCCCCCGAGGGCGAGACCGACCACAGGGTGCTGTGGGAGCAGGACGCCCAGCGGGTGAACGGGCTGTACGGCGAGGCGCTCAACCGGCACCGGGCGGCGCTCGGCCTGCCGCCGGTCGACAACGTCCGCGACCACGTACTCACTGACCGGCCGTGGCTGGCGGCGGACCCGGTGCTCTGCCCGTCGCAGGGCATGACGGAGCTCGACCCGGTGCAGACGGGCGCGTGGATCCTGCCCGACGACCGTCCGCTGCCGGCCGACGTGGAGGCGTTCCTGGAGGCCGGCGAACCGCCCGTGTACGTGGGCTTCGGCAGCATGGCCGCCTACGCTCCGGAAGGCATCGCCCGGATCGCGATCGACGCGGCCCGCGCCCACGGCCGCCGGGTGATCCTGGCCCGGGGCTGGGCCGGCCTGGCCCCGGTCGACGACGGGGACGACTGCGTCGCCGTCGGCGAGGTCAACCAGCAGGCGCTGTTCCGTCGGGTCGCCGCCGTCGTCCACCACGGCGGCGCGGGCACCACCACCACGGCCGCCCGGGCGGGCGCGCCCCAGCTGGTCGTCCCCCGGATCGCCGACCAGCCGTACTGGGCCGCCCGCGTTGCCGAGCTGGGCATCGGCGCGGCTCACCTCGACCCCGCGCCCACCGTCGATTCCCTGTCCGCCGCGCTGGCCATGGCCCTGGCCTCCGAGACCCGTACCCGCGCGCTGGCCGTGGCCGGGACCATCCGCGCCGACGGGGCGACGGTGGCCGCGAAGCTGCTGTTCGAGGCCGCGGCCGCCCAGGAGGAGCCGTACGGCGCCGGGTGAACCGGACGGCGCCCGCGTCGGGACGAACCGGCTTGCCGGACCGGTGAGTTCCGCGATCGGACCACTGCCCCGACGTCCGGTCGGCGTCGGGTGCCGGCCCACGCCGGGCCCTGATCCGGCACCGTTCCGGCGACCGGGCTCCGGCCGTCGGCGGTGTCGGTTAGGGTGCCCACCGGCGCGCCCGGTCACCGCAGGCCGGCGCGAGGGGAGGGCGGCATGACCGACGGAACGCGCGAGGGAGCCGGGAGGGACGGCGACGGCATCCAGTGGCTCGCGGACGTCGCTCGGCTGGACGTCGGTCGGCCGGGCACCGGACTGCCGGGAGCGGGCGTGCCCGATGCGGACGGCGAGGTCGGCGGTGTCGTGTTCGCCCGCGGGATCCCGCCGGAGGAACTCGCCCGCCGGATGGGCGCCGACCCGACCGCCGGGACCGTGCCGATCAGCGGCGCCGAGATCCGGGCCCTGGACATCGACGTCTACCGCCCGGGCGACGACGGCGACGGCGTGGTCCGCGTCGGCGAGTGCGGCGGCTGGTCGTTCGCGATCGAGTACGGCGACTCCACCGGCGGCGAGCTGCTCACCGAGATAGCGCGCGACGGCGTCGAGGTCGTCCACTTCCGCCCGATGCCGGAACAGCCGCCCGCGCTGCTCGACTACGCCCGGGACGGCGCCGTGCTGTGCGGCTTCGGCCTCGGCGAGGAGCGCTGGCGCTGGGGCCAGGAGCCCGACCTGCTGGTGCCGGACCTGGTCGCCGCGAGCGTCCTGGAGGCGGACGGCGTCACCCCCTGCAGCCCCGAGGGCGAAGGCCCGGCCGCCCGTCGCGCCCTCGCCGCCGTCGAGCGGCGCTTCGGTCTGAGCCTGCCCCGGACCGCCTTCGACGGGCTGCGCCTGCGTGCGTACGCCGTCCGCGGCACGCCTGGGATGGAACCGGGGTGAGCCGCGGGTGCGAGCCGCGCGAGCACCGGGGGTGACGGCTGTGATCGGGGCCACGGCGAACGCGACGCCGGCAGCGCTCAGCGCGGCGATCGCGAACACCGGGAACAGGATGGACATCGCGGTCATGGCCGCCTCCTCTCCGGGCCCCGACGGCGGGCCCCGACGACCGTCATCGTTGCGCGCTTCCGGCCCTCCGCACATGTGCCGATCGGGAGGTTCCTGGGCCGGGATTCCCGGTGTGCCCCTGCCGATCGGCAGGGGCAGTAGGACCGGGAAAGGCGGGGAGAGCGGGTGGGGCCAGGCGGGCCGGTCGGCGGGGCCGGGCCGCCTGAGGCCCCGGGACAGGGCGTGAGCCGGGGCCGACGCCGCGGCCGGTGACCCTCGCCTGGACCCGGGGGCACAGCCGGGAACACCTCGTCCGCACCCGGCGGCCGGGAACACCTCGTCCGCACCGGGCAGTCGGTACCCGACCCGGCTGCCCCCTCCTGCCCGGTCGGCGGCTCGCCCGGCTGCCGCGGGCGCCAGGCGGCGAGGTGGGCGGTGACGACGGTGGCCGGGTCGGGGGCGGTGTCGCGGAGGGCGACCACCGCCGCAGTGATCACGTCGCGGAGTTCGCCCTGCAGGTCGGCCAGGGTGTCGCTGACGCCCTTGCGGCGATTGGCGCCGAGGACGCCGAGCAGGGCCTCGGCGACCTCCCCGGCCTCCTCTTGGACCTTGACCAACTGGAGCGTCAGCAGCGGCTGACCGATGCCGGCCCGGTGTTCGGAGAGGTGGCGGTGGACGGCGTCGATCACGGCCCAGTCCCCGGCGCGGGAGGCGGGCCGGGGGTCGGTGTCCCACTCGTCTCGCAGGCGGGGCTGGACCTCCCGGCGGGTGTCGGTGACGAAGACGTCCACGCCGTCGGAGTCGGTGCGGCCGTCCTCGTCCGGTGCGGTGGTCTCGCTCAACTCGCCCTCCGTGGCACGGTTCCGTCGCCCGGTGCGGCCGGACGGCGGTAAGGGCGCCACCGGGTGGGGCGGTTGAACCCTCACCCGGGCGGCCGGTGGCAGGACGGGCGGCGCGCGCCCCCCGTCCGGAGGCTTCGGGCGGGTTGTGCCGGGTCGCGGCGCCTAGGGTCTGTGGTGCGTGGACCGGGGGCCGCGCGCCGGGCGTGCGCCGCACCGCCGTACGCAACCCAGCCGTCCCGCCGCAGACCGTCCCGCCGCCCGCCGCAGACCGTCCCGCCGCCCGTCGCAAACCGTCCCGCCGTAAGCCGCCCGGCCGTGAACCGCACCGCCGTGAACCGCCGAGCCGTACGCCGCCCCGCCGCGCGCCGGGGTGACAGGCCGACCCGAGAGGTGGACCCACCCCATGCACACCGCCGTCCGCGGCGCCGGAGCGCTCGGCCTGACCGCGCTGCTGCTCGCCGCCGCCACCGGATGCCAGGGCGAGGGGTCGTCCGCCGCCGAGCCCGTGCCCACCTCCCCGGCCACCGGCGCCTCGGCGACCGCCACCGGGCTCGCCGCCCAGCGACTGGACTGGCACGCCTGCGCCGCCCCGAGCGCCGCCCAGGGCGGCGGCACCGCACCCGCCGCGGACTGGCAGTGCGCCACCCTCAAGGCCCCGCTCGACCACGGCCGGACGGACGGACCGACGATCGACCTCGCGCTGATCCGCAGCAAGGCCAAGGACGAGCAGCACCGGATCGGCTCGCTGCTCTTCAACTTCGGCGGCCCCGGCGCCTCCGGCGTGGCGACCCTGCCCGCCCTCGCCCCGAGCTACGCCTCCCTCAACAGCCGCTACGACCTGGTGAGTTTCGACCCGCGCGGGGTCGGCGCCAGCGCCGGGGTGACCTGCCTGGACGACCGGGCGCTGGACGCCTCCGCGACCGTCGACAGCACCCCCGGCCACCCGGCCGCCGTGAAGGCCCTCGACGACAGCAACGCCCGGTTCGTCGCCGCCTGCGAGCACAACTCGGGCGCGGTGCTGCCGTACGTGGACACCGAGAGCGCCGCCCGGGACATGGACCTGATGCGGCAGGTGCTGGGCGACCGGCAGCTCTCCTACTTCGGCATCAGCTACGGCACCCAGCTCGGCGGCGTGTACGCGCACCTGTTCCCGCAGCAGGTCGGTCGGATGGTGCTGGACTCCGTGGTCGACCCGACCAAGGACCCGCAGCAGTCCGCGCTCGGCCAGGCCCAGGGCTTCCAACTCGCCCTCGACGACTTCATGAAGGCCTGCGCGGCCCGGCTCGGCGCCTGCCCGACCGGCGCGGGCGGTGCCGAGGGGACGGCGAAGGTCACCGCGTTGGTGCAGCGGCTGGAGCGGTCGCCGCTCCCCACCGCGGACGGGCGGCAGCTGACCGAGACCCTGGGCGTCACCGGCATCGCCGGCGCCCTGTACAGCCAGGAGACCTGGCCGGTGCTGGCGGCCGGACTCACCGAGGCGATGGAGCAGGGCACCGGCACCACGCTGCTCCAGCTCGCCGACGGCCTGAACGGGCGTGACGCGCAGGGGCACTACAGCAACCTGAACGCCGCGAACCGGGCGGTCGGCTGCGTGGACTCGCGGCAGCGCTACTCCGACCAGGACGTCCAGCAGCAGCTGCCGCAGTTCCAGGCCGCGTCCCCGGTGTTCGGCGCGTTCGCCGCCTGGGGCCTGACCGGCTGCACCGGTTGGCCGGTGCCCGGCAAGGGCGACCACCCGGAGGTCGCCGCCGCGGGCGCGGCCCCGATCCTGGTGGTCGGCACCACCGGCGACCCGGCCACCCCGGTCGAGGGCGCCCACGCGATGGCGCAGCAGCTCGGCCCGGGCGTCGGCGTCACCGTCACCCTGCACGGCGAGGGCCACGGCGGCTACAACACCGGCAACCCCTGCCTGAAGCAGACCGTGGACGCCTACCTGCTGGACGGTACGGTGCCGGCGGACGGGACGACCTGCAGCTGAGAACGGGTGGTCGGAAGAAGTGGCCCAATGGAATCGGTGGTGATTGGCTCTGTTGAGTGGTCCACTTCGCCGTTAGGCTCGTCGACGTGACGAACAACGCGACCCACGTGACCGACGCTTCCAACGCTTCCGGCGTTTCCGACCCCTCCCTTGCTTCCGGTGTTTCCGAGGTTTCCGAGGTTTCCGAACTGACCGACGGCCGGCCGGGGACCACCAAGGTCGACTTCTACTTCGACCCCGTCTGCCCCTTCGCCTGGATCACTTCCCGGTGGATCCTGGAGGTCGACCGCCACCGCGAGCTCGACCTCACCTTCCGGGTGATGAGCCTGTCCGTCCTCAACGAGGGCCGCACCGACCTTCCCGAGCGCTACCAGCGGCTGATGACCACCGGCTGGGGCCCCGTGCGGGTCTGCATCGCGGCCGCCGAGAAGCACGGCCAGCACGTGCTGCGCGACCTCTACACCGAGCTCGGCACCCGCCTGCACGACCAGGACCGGCCCGCCGACGACGCCGTCATCCGGGAGGCCCTGGTCGCGGCCGGGCTGCCCGAGGAGCTGGCGGACGCGGCGAACAGCACCCAGTACGACATCGCCCTGCGCAAGAGCCACCACGAGGGCATGGACCCGGTCGGCGAGGAGGTCGGCACGCCGACCATCCACGTGGACGGCGTCGCCTTCTTCGGGCCGGTGCTGACCGCGATACCCCGCGGGGAGGACGCCGTGCGGGTCTTCGAGGGCGTCCGGCTGCTGTCCGGCTACCCGAAGTTCTTCGAGCTCAAGCGGACCCGGACGGGCTCGCTCGACTTCTCCTGACCCCCGCCGGGGCCGCAGCCGACCCCGCCGGGGCCGCGGCCGGCTCGGCCGGGGACCGTGGACCCGGTGCCCGACGGGGGTGGGCGCCGGGTCCGGGGTTTCGGGACAGTCCCTCTTCGGGCTCCCGTCCTGGCGCGGAGCGTCCCACCATGGAGACGGAGGCCCCGTGGCCCGAGAGGCGGTGAGCGTGGATGATCGTACGAATCCGGCTGCGCGTCGGCCGGAACCCCGCGACACCGCCGGACTCCGATCCCCGACCCGAACCGGGGCCCGGTCCGACGGGCAAGCGAGGCCCCGGCCAGGGCCCCGGCTGGAATCCCGGCCCGGGGCGGAACCCAGGCCCGGGCCCCGGGGGTGGCCCGCCCAAGCCGCCGCCGCCCTCGTGGCGCCGCTGGCTGCTGCCCGTCGCCGTCCTGGTGACGCTGCTCCTCCTGGTGCTGTTCTCCAAGCCCGGCACGCCCGGCAACCGCTACGCCTACACCGACTTCGTCAACCGTGTCGACACAGGCCAGGTGCAGACGGTGAACGTCAGCGACACCGGAGCGGTGAGCGGCACGCTCAAGGACGGCACCCGCTTCACCAGCCAGATCCCGACCGCCCTGGACACCTCCCACCTCAGCCAGGCGCTCGGCGACCAGCACGTCACCGTCACCGGCACCCGTTCCGGCGGCAGCTCGATCTGGTCCACGCTCTTGCTGTTCCTGCCGCTGCTGCTCTTCGGCGGGCTCTTCCTCTGGTCGGGTCGGATGGCCGCCCGGTCGCTGGGCGGCGGGCTGAGCGCCATCGGCCGCTCCCGGGCGAAGATCATCGAAGCCGAGCGGCCGGCCACCGGGTTCGCCGACGTCGCCGGGTACGAGGGGGTGAAGCAGGAGGTCAGCGAGGTGGTCGACTTCCTGCGCAGCCCGGAGCGGTACGCCGCCGCCGGGGCCAAGGGGCCGCGCGGGGTGATCATGGTGGGGCCGCCGGGCACCGGTAAGACCCTCCTGGCCCGGGCCGTCGCGGGGGAGGCCGAGGTGCCGTTCCTGTCCGTGACCGGCTCCGGGTTCGTCGAGATGTTCGTCGGCGTCGGCGCCTCCCGGGTCCGCGACCTCTTCGAGGAGGCCCGCAAGCGCGCGCCGTCGATCGTCTTCATCGACGAGATCGACGCCGTCGGCGCCCGCCGGGCGGGCGGCACCCGGATCGGCGGCAACGACGAGCGGGAGCAGACCCTGAACCAGCTGCTCGCCGAGATGGACGGCTTCGACCAGAGCACCGGCATCGTCGTGATCGCCGCCACCAACCGGCCCGACGCCCTCGACCCGGCGCTGCTGCGCCCGGGCCGCTTCGACCGGCAGGTCACCGTGCCGCTGCCCAACCAGGCCGAGCGGGCGGCCATCCTCACCGTGCACACCCGGGGCAAGACCCTCGCCCCGGACGCCGACCTGGACCGGATCGCCCGCGGCACCCCCGGCTTCTCCGGCGCCGACCTCGCCAACCTGGTCAACGAGGCCGCCATCAACGCCGTCCGCGCCGACCGCGCCACCCTCACCGCCGACGACCTCGACGCCGCCCGCGACCGGGTGCTGCTCGGCCGCCGGGAGTCCTCCAACGCGCTGCTGCCCGAGGAGCGGCACGCCGTCGCCGTGCACGAGTCCGGGCACGCGCTGATGGCCGCGCTGTGCGAGCACGCCGATCCGGTCGCCAAGGTGACCATCCTCCCGGCCGGGGTCGCCCTCGGTGCCACCGAGCAGCTGCCGGAGGCTGAGCGGCACCTCTACAGCGAGGGCTACCTCACCGACCTGCTCACCGTCCAACTCGGTGGCAGAGCAGCCGAGTTGGTGGTCTTCGGCGAGGGCTCCACGGGTGCCGCCAACGACCTCGCCAACGCCACCACGGTGGCCACCCGGATGGTCCGCGAGTTCGGCCTCTCCCCGGAGCTCGGCCCGGTCGGCTATTCCAGCGGCAGTCCGCACTACCTCGGTGACAGTCCCGAGGACCTGCTGCGCCGCCCGTACTCCGAGCAGACCCAGCGCGCCGTGGACGAGGCCGTCGCGGGCCTGCTGCGACAGGCCGAGCGCCGGGCCGTCGGCCTGCTGACCGAACACCGGCACCACCTGGACGAGCTGGCGAGCCTGCTGGTCGCCCAGGAGACCGTGGACGGCCGCCTGGTCCTGGAGATCCTGAAGCACCCGGGGAAGCGCCCGACGGAGCCGGTACACCCGGCCGGGCCGGCGCACCCGGTGTCACTGACCAAGGTGGCGGAGCCTCAGGCGGACGGGGACCGAGGCGCGGACGGGGACCGGGGGGCGGACGGGGCCTGAGACGCGGGCAGGGACCGGGGCGCGGGCGGCCGCTCGAAGAAGGTCTCCAGCACGACGGTCGCCTGCGTCCCACTCACGCCCTCGATCGCGTAGAGCCTGCGCAGCACGTCCTGGAGCTGCTCGGTGGTCGCCGTCCGGACCTTGACCAGCACCGAGGCGCTGCCCGCGATGACGTGCGCCTCCACGATCTCGGGGATCGCGGCGAAGGCCTGGGCGGAGTCCCCCATCCAGGCCGAGGAGTCCACCATCACGAAGGAGAGCACCCCCAGCCCGAGGCCCTTCGGGTCCACCTCCACGGTGGTGCGGCGGACCACGCCGCGCTCGCGCAGCTTGCGCACCCGCTCGTGCGCCGCCGCCGCGGAGAGCCCCACGGCCCGGCCCAGGGCCGCGTAGGACTGCCCGGCGTCCTGCTGCAACAGGGTGAGCAACGCGCGGTCGGTGTCGTCGAGATGATCGGTGGTCATGGTGGGACCATACCCTGTTCTGGCATACTCCGGATCGCCAGAACAACATTCGGCGAATCATGACATGAGGTGAACGATGTCTGGCTCCATCGAGTTCGGGCTGTACGAGGTACTGGACGAGAGGTTCCGTCGCTGTGCCAACGGTGACGTCCGACTGGAGAAGCTGTACGGCGACTGCCGCTGGGCCGAGGGCCCGGTCTACCTGCCCGCCTGGCGCCAGGTCGTCTGGAGTGACATCCCCAACGACCGCCTGCTGCGCTGGGACGACGCCTCCGGAACGGTCGGCGTCTTCCGCTCCCCGGCCGGCCACCCCAACGGCAACACCCTCGACCGCGAGGGCCGGCTGATCAGCTGCGAGCAGGGCAACCGCCGGGTCACCCGCACCGAGCACGACGGCCGGATCACCGTCCTCGCCGACCGCTACCAGGGCAAGCGGCTCAACTCGCCCAACGACGCGGTGGTCCGCTCGGACGGCGCGATCTGGTTCTCCGACCCGGACTTCGGCATCACCAGCGACTACGAGGGCCACCGCGCCGAATCCGAGATCGGTGCCCGCAACGTCTACCGGATCGACCCGCACAGCGGTGAGGTCCGGCTCGCCGCCGACGGCTTCGACGGGCCCAACGGGCTGGTCCTCTCGCTCGACGAGCGGCAGCTCTACGTCAACGACAGCCGGGCCGGGCACATCAGGGTCTTCGACATCGGTGAGGACGGCGACCTCGGCGGCGACCGGATCTTCGTCAAGGGCGAGGGCTGCCGGTTCGACAACATCCGCTTCGACCTCGACGGGCGACTCTGGGCGGCCGCCTTCGGCGACGGCGTCCACTGCTACGCCCCCGACGCCACCCTCATCGGCCGTATCCTCGTCCCCGAACCCGTCTCGAACATCACCTTCGGCGGCCCGAAGAACAACCGCCTGTTCATCACCGCCACCACCTCGCTGTACTCGCTGGTGACGTCGATGACGGGCACCCACCGCGTCGCCTTCCGCGCGGGGCGCGCCGCCCGGCCCGAGGAGACGCCGTGACCGAGGAGTCGCCATGACCGAGCCCCTGACCGCCGACCTCCAGCGGGAGATCGCCCGCGCGCTCGGGGTCGCGCCCGTCCCCGACCCGCTGCGGGAGGCCGAGCGCCGGGCGGCGTTCCTCGCCGAGCAGCTCCGGGCCGCGGGCGCCCGCACCCTGGTGCTCGGGATCAGCGGCGGGGTGGACTCCACCATCGCCGGGCGGCTCTGCCGGCTCGCCGTGGACCGGCTGCGCGCCGAGGGGTACGAGGCGGCCTTCTGCGCGATGCGGCTGCCGTACGGGGTGCAGGCGGACGAGGAGGACGCCCGGCGGGCGGTCGCCTTCATCGAGCCGGACGAGTTGCTCACCGTCGACGTCAAGCCCGCGACCGACGCCGCCCTGGACGCCCTGCTCGCCGCCGGGCTGACCTTCACCGACCACGCCCACGAGGACTTCGTCCGCGGCAACGTCAAGGCCCGCCAGCGGATGGTGGTCCAGTACGCGGCGGCGGGTGCCAACGGCGGACTGGTCGTCGGCACCGACCACGCGGCCGAGGCCGCCGTCGGCTTCTTCACCAAGTACGGTGACGGCGCGGCCGACGTGATGCCGCTGTCCGGCCTGACGAAGCGGCAGGTGCGGTCGATGGCGGAGGCGCTGGGGGCGCCGGCCGAGCTGGTCAAGAAGACCCCGACCGCCGATCTGGAGAACCTGGCCCCCGGCCGCCCCGACGAGGAGGCCCTCGGCGTCACCTACGACGCCCTGGACGACTTCCTGGAGGGCCGCCCGGTCGACGAGGAGGCCGCTGCCACCGTCCTCGGCCACTACCGCCGCACCGCGCACAAGCGCGCCCTGCCGACCGTTCCGGATCCGGCGTGACGTCGGAGCACCGCGGGCCGGCGGCCCGGACCGACCGCGCGGCGCAGGCCCGGACCGACCGCGCGGCCGGAGCCGTCCTCGGCGCGGCCGTCGGCGACGCCCTCGGCGCCCCGTACGAGTTCGGCCCGGCCGGCGCCTTCTCCGCCCGCTTCCCGGACACCCCCGGCGAGTTGGTCGCGGGTGGCGGCTGGGAGCGCGGCGAGGCCACCGACGACACCCAGATGGCCGTCCTGGTCGCCGAATCCCTACTGGAGTGCGGCGAGTTGGACCTCCCGGACGTCTTCGACCGGTTCTGCCGCTGGGCCGCCGCCGACCCCAAGGACATCGGCATCCAGACCGAGACCGTCCTCACCAGCGGGATGCCGTGGGACCTCGCGGCCGCCGTCCACTTCAACACCACCGTGCGGGCCGCCGGCAACGGTGCCCTGATGCGCGCCTCGACGTCCGCCGTCGCCTTCGCCCCGGCCGGGCGACGGGCCACCATGGACGCCGGCCGCCGCATCGCCGCCCTCACCCACGGCGACCGGGCGGCCTGGGAGGGCACGGCGATCTTCCACGAGCTGGTCCGCCTCGCACTCACCGGTGCCGACCCGCTCGACGCGATCCCCGACGTCCTGGCCCACGTCGACCCCGACAGCCGTGAGCGCTACGCCGCCGTCCTCGCACCCGACTGGCACCCCGACCGCGCCACCGAGCCCAACGGCGCCGTCTGGCCCTGCCTGGGCTCCGCGGTCTGGGCGCTGCGCAGCACCGACGGGTTCGAACCCGCCCTCCGGGCCGCGATCGACCTCGGCGGCGACACCGACACCGTCGCCGCCGTCACGGGCGGCCTGGCGGGGGCGCGCTACGGCCGGGCGGCCGTCCCGGAGCGCTGGACCGGACCGCTGCACCTGACCCTGCCAGGGTTCGGCGGCCCGGTTCGGCGGGCGCCGGAACTCCTGGATCTGGCCGCCCGGTTGGCGGTCTGGCGGGCTCCGTAGTCAGCCCGTGACGACCAGTGCCGGGTGGTGCCGCCGCATGGCGGTGACGACCGCTTCGGGGCCGACGGGGAGGGTGGTCGTGGAGATGTTCGCCGGGCCGAAGCCCATCCGGCGGTTGGCCGCGGCGGTCGTCCGGACGGTTCGCGGGGCCCGGGCCAGGTACCGGGCGGGGTCGGTCAGGACCAGCTCGATCATGCGCCGGGTGGCGCCCCTGACGGTGATCACCCGGACGCCGACGGCGGCGATCTCGTGCCAGGCGATCCGCCCGAGCTGCACGTGGTCCAGCCCGACCGCGTCCAGCACCAGCTCGGGCCGGCCCCGGACGAGCCGGTTGGCGCACATCAGGGCGCACAGGCCGAAGAACAGCACGCCGGCCCCGCCGACGAGCCGGTTCTTCACCGACCCGTCCCCGGTCGCGAGGTCCGCGCCGAGCGCCACGAAGGCCACCGCGCCGATCAGGACGAGGACCATCCGGAGCGGGGAGGAGCGGTACACGGTCGGCGGCACGGCCGCGGTCTGATCGGTCACGCCGGACAAGCTACCGGGCGCTCTCCGGACCCCGCCGCCGGGGCTCCGCCCGCGGGGCCGGGCCCGGGTGGCCCCGGCGGCAGCGCCCGGAGGGGCCTACCAGGGGATGGTCGGCGGGTGGATGATCAGCACGACGACCACGATCGCCGGCAGCGCCAGGTGGCTGAGGAGGGAGCCGAGCATCGCGCAGCGCCAGCGGCGCTGCGGGGTCGACTTCCGACCTGCGGCGAGCGACCCCAGCAGGGCCGCGAAGAGGACCGGGGTGACCAGGACGAGTGAGGAGTTCACCGCGTCGCGCTGCCTGTTCGCGGCCTGCGCGCCGTTCCGGAAGGACGACAGCAACCACCCGTCGATCGTCGCCGTCAGGCCGCCCAGTACGGCGCGAGGACCGCGTCGGACGTCTCCCGCCCCCGGCCCTTGATACCCGTCCCCGTCACGGTGTCCCGTCCCCCCGGTGTCGACCCGCTCGCGTGCCTCGCTACGGTACAGGGGAGCGGTTCGGAACCGAAGGGCCAGTGAGGCCCCGGATCGAACCGCGCCGACAGACGTACGAGAGGGGACGAAGTGACGGGGGAACAGCTCGCGGTGGTGTCCGGCGGGGGCACCGGGATCGGCCGGGCGATCGCGGCCCGACTGGCCGGGGACGGATACCGGGTGGTGATCCTCGGGCGCCGGGCCGACGTGCTGGAGCGGGCCCGCGAGGAGATCGAGTGGACGGCGGGGCCCGACCGGATCGTCCCGCTGACGGTCGACCTGACCGACCCGGAGGCGGTCGAGGAGGTGGCCCGCCGGATCGGCGAACTCGGGCCGGTGGACGCGCTGGTGAACAACGCGGGCGCCTCCGTACCGGTGCCCGAGGACGGCAGCCTGGCGGCCCTGGCGCGCTCCTGGCGGCACGGCCTGGACTCCAACCTGCTCACCGCCGTCCTGCTGACCACCGCCCTGCAGAGCCGGTTGCGCCGGCCCGGCGGGCGGCTGGTCGTGATCAGCTCGACGGCGGCCCAGCGCGGCGGCGCGGGCCCGTACTCGGCCGGCACGTACGCCGCCGCGAAGGCCGCACTGCACGGCTGGGCCTTCGGCCTGGCACGGGAGTTGGGTTCGGAGGGGATCACGGTCAACGTGCTCGCGCCCGGCTACATCGAGGAGACCGAGATCTTCGGCTCCTGGTGGAGCGAGGAGTTCCACGCCCGGAAGATCGCCGACACCCTGGTCGGTCGGGCGGGCACCCCCGCTGACGTGGCCGACGCCGTCGGCTACCTGGTCTCCCCGGCGGCCGGGTACGTCACCGGGCAGGTCATCGGTGTCAACGGTGGAGCGGTGCTCGGGCGCTGACGCGTTCATCGATCGTCAACCGGGCGTTCCTACGGTGGGTCCGACCACGAACCGCAGCACCCACCACAGGAGCCTCCGCTGTCCAGGATCATCACCACCGCCCTGCCCGCCCACGGCCACACCGGCCCGCTGCTGGCCGTCTCCGCCGACCTCGCCGCCCGCGGGCACGAGGTGGTGTTCCTCGGCGGCTCGCGGTTCGCCGGGGCGGCGGAGCGGGCGGGGGCGCGGTTCGTCGCGCTGCCCGCCGGGGCGGACTTCGACGACCGCGACCTCGACGCGAGCTTCCCGGGACGGTCGAGCCTGCCGCCCGGCCCGGAGCGGCTCGCCTTCGACGCCCGGCACGTGTTCATCGCGCCGATCCCCGTCCAGTACCGGGCGCTGCTCGCGCTGCTGGCGGACTTCCCGGCCGACGCCGTGATCGCGGACGCCTTCCTGCAGGGCGTGCTGCCGCTGGCGCTGAGCCGCCCCCGGTCGCAGCGTCCGTTGCTGATCGGCGTCGGCGTCACCCCGGCCATGCTGCCGAGCGTGGACACCGCGCCCTTCGGGTCCGGCCTGCCGCCCTTGCCGGGGGAGGAGGGCCGGGCCCGTAACCGGGCGCTCGGGGAGGAGGCGGCCCGGCGCGGCGAACCGCTGCGCCGGTACGCCGAGGAGGTGCACGCGGAGCTGGGCGTCCGGCTGCCGGAGGGCCCGCGCGGGCTGGCCGCGGTCACGGTGCCGGACCACTTCCTGCAGCTGACCGTGCCGGGCTTCGAGTACCCGCGCAGCGACGCCCCGGCCGGCTTCCGGCTGATCGGCGCGCTGCCCGGACCGGCCGGGGGCGAGCAGCCGCTGCCGTCGTGGTGGGGGGAGGTCACCGGTGGGCGGCCGGTCGTCGTGGTGACCCAGGGGACGCTGGCCAACCGCGACCTCGGGGAACTCGTCGCGCCGGCCGTCAGCGCCCTGGCGGAGCGCGACGTGCTGGTCGTGGCCGCCACCGGCCGCCCGGACGGGCCGCAGGCGCTCGCCGCGCTGCTCGGCGGCGCCCTGCCGGGGAACGTGCGCGCCGCCGACTACGTCCCGTTCGAGCGGCTGCTGCCGCACACCGACGTGCTGGTGAGCAACGGCGGCTACGGCGGGGTGCAGACGGCGCTGCGGCACGGGGTGCCGTTGGTGGTGGCCGGGGCGACCGAGGACAAGCCGGAGGTGGCGGCCCGGGTGCAGTGGTCGGGGGTGGGGCTGGACCTGCGGACGGGCCGGCCGGCGGCGGAGGAGGTCGGGCGGGCGGTCGACCGAGTGCTCGGCGAGGGCCGGTTCCGGGAGCGGGCCCGTGCGCTGGGGGCGGAGTTCGCGCGGTACCGGCCGTTCGACACCATCGCCGAGCTGGTGGAGACGGACGGGCGCTGAGCCGCCCCGCCGGCGGGCCGGGAGGACCCGCCGGCGGAACGATTCGTCAGCGTTCGTCGGCGCCCCGTCGGGGTCGGCAGCCAGTCCCCGTCGGGGTCGGCAGCCCGTCAGTCCCCGTCGGAGTCGGTCGCGCAGCCGTCAGTCCCCGTCGGCGTCGGCCTCGGCGGTCGGCGTGCCGCCGGACCTGATGCCGAGCTTGACCTCGGCCGTCGTCCAGTCGGTGGCGATCGCCTGCTGGGCGGCGGCGAGGGTGACCTGGCCCTTGCAGATCGCGGTGTGCAGGTGCGTCTCCACCGAGTCCTTGGGGTTGTTCGGGCCCTTGCCCGGGACGTGGCCGGGGGAGGGCGGCTGGATCCACAGGTTGCGCGCGTCGTTGGGGTCGCCGCCGAGCTGCAGGCTGATCAGGTGGTCGTACTCGGCGTCGCCCATCGGGCCGGTGTAGCCGTAGGACTTGGCGTTGTCGGCCTTCTCCTTGCCCGTCAGGTTCGACGGCGGGCGGATGGTCGAGGTGTACCCGCCCGGCTTGCAGATGGTGTCCTTGAGGTTGTCCTGGGTGACCGCAGGGCTGATCGCGCCGGGGGTGCAGTTCGGGTCGGGCAGCGGCTGCTTGTCCGCCGTGTAGCGGAAGTGGCAGCTGCCGGGCGCGGGCTGCGGCTGGGCGTCGTAGGAGCTCTTGGGGCCGGGCCCGGTCACGATCGCGGCCGGTGCGGGCTGGGCGGCGTCACCGCCCGCGGCCGGGGCGGAACTCCGGCCGCTGCTCCCCTTGGCGGTGTGGCCGCCGCCGGGCGAGCAGCCTGCGGCGGTGGCGAGCAGGACGGCCGCGGCCACGGCCAGGACGCGGCGGGCGGGAGCCGACACGGGGTTCCTCCATCTGGGTGTGCGTGAGCTGCGGTCACCCGGATGGCGGGGGCCGCGCCAGCGGACACTACCGTGTCGACAGGGCCGAAGGGGTGATGCCACGTCCGGGCGGGGGAAGCCTCTGCCGGGCGCGAGGAATCGTTTCCGCACCCATGACCGTCCGCCCGCCCCGGGAGCGAGCCGGGCGCCACCCCGGGGCGAGCCGCCCGCCCCGGGGTGGCGCCCGGGCCCGTCGGCTACTGCGCCGCCGCGATCCAGTCCGAGACCAGCTCGTCCAGCACCCCCAGCGGCAGGCTGCCGTGCCCGATCAGCTGGTGGTGGAACTCCCGGACGTCGAACCGGGCACCGAGCGCCGCCTGCGCCCGCTGACGGTGCCGGACCAGCTCCCGACGGCCGATCAGGTAGGCGGTCGCCTGGCCCGGCCAGGCGAGGTAGCGGTCGATCTCGTTGCGGACGTTGGCCTCCTGGGTGGCCGTGTTGTCCCGCATGAAGGCCATCGCCCGCTCCCGGGACCAGCCGAAGTGGTGCATCCCGGTGTCCACCACCAGGCGCACCGCCCGCAGCGCGTCCATCGAGAGCATGCCGAAGCGGGCGAGGTCCGAGCTGTACAGCCCCATCTCGTCCGCGAGCCGCTCGGTGTACAGGCCCCAGCCCTCGACGTGGGCGGTCAGCTGGCCGCTCGGCTTCTGCCGGAACCGCGGCAGGTGGTGCAGGGTCTGCGCGACGGCGATCTGCAGGTGGTGGCCGGGCACGCTCTCGTGGAAGGCGATCGCCTCGTACTCGTACCTGAACCGGGTCCGCGGGTGCAGCGTGTTGATCCAGTGGGTGCCGGGCACCCCGCCCGGGCCCGGCGGCTGGTAGTAGGCCAGCGGGGCGCCCTCCGCCTCGATCGGGTCGATCTCCTTGGTCACGCAGTCGGCGATCGGGTACGGGCGGAACCAGTCCGGCCCGGCGCGGCGGGCCCGCTCCAGGGCGCCGTCCACCAGGGCGATGATCTCGTCGGCACTGTCGAAGCGGAGCGAGCGGTCCTCGCGCAGCGCGGTCAGCACGCTCGCGGCGTCGGTGATGCCGAGCACCTTGCCGCCCAGCTCGGCGAACTCCTCGCGCAGTGCCGCGACCGTGTCCAGCCCGATCCGGTGGATCTCCTCCGGGGTGAGGCCGGGCCGGGTGAAGCGGGCGACGGCGTCGGCGTAGCCCTCGGCGCCGCCCGGCACGTGGCAGACGCCGGCCCGGTCGTCGGGGCGGGCGTCCGGCGCCAACTGCCGGGCCAGCCCGTCCCGGTAGCGGGCCACCGCGGGGTGGACGGCGTCGCGCACGATCTCCCGGGCACGCTCGTACTCCGGCCGGCCCCGCAGCGGGCGCAGCAGCGTGGACTCCTCCGGGGCGGCGGTGAGGTGGCCCGCCAGCTGGGTGACCGCGGCGTCCACCCCGCTGCGCAGCGGTCGGCGGCCCTCGGCGGCGGCGTCCAGGGCCCGGCGCAGGGCGGCGTCGAGGTAGGCGGGCAGGCCGGCGAGCCGCTCCAGGTAGGCGTCGGCGCCCTCGTGGTCGACGGGGGTCATCGCGAGAGCGCCGAAGGCCTCGTTGTGCGCGGCGACGATGGTCGCCGAGATGCTGAACTCCTCCAGCCCGTGGGCGAGTCGGCCGATGCCGTTGTCGATCAGCCGGGCCAGGACCCGGTGGGTGGTCCGGTCCTCGCCGGCCAGCCCGTCGAGCGGGATCGCGTCGAGCCGGCTGCCGAAGCCCCGCAGGGCCTCGCGGTGCCGCAGCGCGGTGGCCCGGGAGGGGTCGGGCAGCAGGTGCGCGTAGCCCTCGACGCCGCTGAGGGTCGCGTCGAACGGGTTGTGGGTGTTCTCGGCGTCGAAGTACTCGTCGGCCAGTGCGGCGAGTTCGCTGTGCGGTGGCTGCTCGATCACGGGTCCCCCTGGTCCGGTGCGGTGCGGTTCGGTGCGCTTCGGTGAGTGCTCGGTGCGATCAGGAGCGCGTCGGCAGGCCCTGATCCCCGGCCCGCGTTCCCCCGATCCCGCCCGATTATTCGGAGCGGCCGGCGGCATGGTCAATACGCGGCGGAGGAAGGGGAGTTCGACCCGCCGCCGGGTGTCGGCCACGCCGCCGGGTGTCGGCCACGCCGCCGGTGGGGTCCGGAGGGTCAGCGGTACGCCTCCGGGGCGGCCGGCTTCCCGGCGTCCTGCACCTCGACCAGGTAGCGCCAGCAGTCCGGGCGGCTGCCGTCCCGGTCGGTGAAGCCGTACTCCCTGGCGAGGTGCCCGCTGGACGTCGAGCGGCCGTTCCACCGGGCGACCCCGGGGTCGGCGGCCAGGGCCGCGACTGCCCGGCCGACGAAGTACGGGGACTCGGAGATGCCGAAGTGCGGCTCCTGGGCCAGGGCGTCGCGCCAGGTCTCTTCGGTGACGCCGAAGTGCTCCAGCATGATCTCGGAACGCATCCAGCCCGGGGTGACCGCGAGGGCGGTGGCACCGCGCGGGCCCAGCTCGTGGCCGAGCGAGAAGGCCATCCGCAGCATCGAGGACTTGGCCAGGTCGTAGAAGAAGGAGTTGCGGTAGGTGTCGCGGTTGTACTCGGCGGTCCCGTCCGTCATCTCCACGACCAGGCCGCCCGGGTGCTTCAGCAGCAGCGGGAGGACGTGGTGGCTGGTGACGGCGTGCGTCTCGACCGCCAGGCGCAGCAGCCGCAGGCCGTCGTCCAGGTCGTGCTCCCAGACCGGGACGTTCCAGCCGAACAGCTTCTCGGCGCCCCAGATGTCGTTGACCAGGACGTCCAGTCGGCCCTGCTCGGCGTCGATCCGCTCCACCAGGGCGGCCACCTGGGCCGGGACGAGGTGGTCGGTCGGCACGGCGATGCCCCGGCCGCCCGCCGCGGTGACCAGTTCGGCGGTGTCCTCGATCGTCTCGGGCCGGTCGTACTCCGAGCGGTGCTCCCGGGTGCTGCGGCCGGTGACGTACACCGTCGCGCCGGCCGCGCCGAGCTCGATGGCGACGCCGCGCCCGGCGCCCCGTGTCCCGCCCGCGACCAGCGCGATCCGCCCCTCCAACGCTCCTGCCATCCGTACGCCTCCCTGCTCGCCGGCTCCCGGCACGACTGTGCCGACGCCCGTGGGAACGGACGTCGGCACCATCGTTGCGCAGGGGTCCGACAATCGGCGCCGACGTGCGGGCGCCGGAGTGCCGGAGCGGTGGGCCGCCGGGTCGCAGGAGCGGCGGCGACGCGGACCGGGGGCAGCGGGGCCCGGGCCGGGGGTCAGCGGGCCTGGGCGGCCTTCGCCTCCTTGGCGGCCTTGGCGGCGGCCTCCTTCTCCTGCTTCTCCTTGATCCGCACGGCCTCCTTGCGGACGTCGACCTGGTTGGCGCGCTCGTGCTGCAGCCAGAGCGGGTTCTCGGCCTTGATCGCCTCGATCTCCTCGGTGGTGAGCGCGTCGGTCACGCCGCCGCGGGCCAGGCCGGAGATCGAGATGCCGAGCTTGGCGGCGACCACCGGGCGCGGGTGCGGGCCGTCCTTGCGCAGCTCCTGGAGCCACTGCGGCGGCTCGGCCTGCAGCGCGTTGAGCTCCTCGCGGGAGACCACGCCCTCCTGGAAGTCGGTCGGCGCCGCGGCGAGGTAGATCCCCAGCTTCTTGGCCGCCGTGGCCGGCTTCATGGTCTGGCTGGTCTTCTGCTTGAGCGATGTCATGGAGACAAGGGTAAGGGAGTGCGCGGCCTCCTCCGGTCACGGTCGGTAGCCTTGCCCTGTGACAGACATGCAGGTGAACCCCTCCTTCCGGCTCGTGTACGTCCCCGGCGTGACCCCCGGCAAATGGGCCCGGGTCTGGGGCGAGCGGCTCCCGGACGTGCCGCTCGACCTCCTCGCGGTCCCGTTCGGCGACGGTGAGCGGACCCTGCGGGAGGGCGGTGCGGACGCCGGGCTGGTCCGGCTGCCGGTCGACAAGGACGTGCTGAGCGCGATCCCGCTGTACACCGAGACCACCGTCGTGGTCTTCCCCAAGGACCACTGGCTCGCCGCCGCCGAGGAGGTCACCCTCGACGACCTCGCCGAGGAGGTGGTGTTCCACCCGCTCGACGACACCCTCGGCTTCACCGCCGAGACCCTGCCCGGGCAGCCCGCGATCGCCCGCCCGGACTCCACGGCCGACGCGATCGAGCTGGTGGCGGCGAACGTCGGCGTGCTGCTGGTGCCGCAGTCCCTCGCCCGGCTGCACCACCGCCGGGACCTCACCTTCCGGCCGATGACGGAGGCGCCGCAGTCGCAGGTGGCGCTGTCCTGGCCGCAGGAGCGGACGACCGACCTGGTGGAGGAGTTCATCGGGATCGTCCGGGGCCGTACGGTCAACAGCTCGCGCGGCCGCGGGGCCGCGCCGGTGGCGGCCGAGGCGGCGCCGAAGAAGGCGGCGGCCGGGCAGCGCAAGCCGCAGCAGCAGAAGCCGGGCGGGGCCAGGGCGGGAGCGGCGAAGGCCGGCGGCCAGAAGGCCGGTGCGCCGAGGGCGGGCGGGCAGAAGCCGAAGCCGTCGGCCGGCGGACGGGGCGCGGCGGCGGCCCGGCGCGGCAAGCCGAAGCGCCGGTCGTAGCCTCCCGTGGCGTAGCGTCGGCCCCGTTCCGTCGCGTCGTGGTGGGAGGAGCGGGGCCGTGTGGCAGCACCTGGCGGTCATCCAGATCTCGATCGCCGAGAAGATCATCCGCACGGTCGCGGTCTACGCGCTGATCCTGATCCTGTTCCGGATCGCCGGGAAGCGCGGGCTGGCGCAGCTGAACACCTTCGACATGGTGGTCGTGTTCCTGCTCTCCAACGTGGTGCAGAACGCCATCATCGGCAACGACAACAGCCTCTTCGGCGGCGTGATCGGGGCGGTCACGCTGGTCGCCGTGAACTCGGCCGTCACCCGCTGGCTCGCCCGGGACCCGCGGGCGGCCCGGCTCCTGGAGGGCACGCCCACCACCGTCGTCCAGGACGGCAAGCTGGTGCCCGGCGCGCTGCACGGCCTGGCACTGCGGGCGTCCGAGCTGGAGCACGCCATCCGGATCCAGAACGGCGACAACGTGACCGACGTCGCCCGGGCCCGGCTGGAGCCGGACGGCCAGCTGCTGGTCACCCTCAGGCCGAGCGAGCAGAACGCGACCCGGGGTGACGTCGAGGACCTGCAGCGGCGGTTGGAGAGGATCGAGCGGCTGCTCGCCGACCTCGCGGACGGGGGGCGGCCGCCGCGCTGACGGGGTGGCGCCCCCGTCGTCGGCCGCTGACGGGGTGGCGGTCCCGTCGTCGGCCGCGGAGGGTCACGGGTGGGCGTCCGCCGGGGCCAGGGCGTCGGCCCTTCGGCGGCGGGAGGCCAGTGCGGCCGCGGCGCCGGCCAGGGCGAAGCCGAGCGCGGCCGAGAGCAGGTGGCCGACGGTGGTGAAGTCCGGTAGCGGGCCGGGCCATTCGCCGTCGCCGGACAGCGGCCAGGCGAGCACGAAGGCGGCCCAGGGGAGGCGGGCCCAGCGCGGCAGGGCGGGGGTGGCGAACGCGAGGCAGGTCTGGGCGCCGTAGCTGATGCCGTAGTCGGAGTCCTGGCGCACGCTCTCCGGGTACCAGCCGTGCCGCAGGGCGACCAGGATGACGACGGCGGTGACCAGGGTGGCGCCGATGTGCCCGCCGAGGAGGACGGCGGAGGCGCGCAGCTTGCCGTAGCGGTGCTCCGCCCAGGCGAGGCAGCAGCAGATGCCGAGGCCGAGGGTGATCAGGGTGCCGACGAAGCCGGTGGAGGCGATGTCGGTGAGCGTGCCGTCGTAGAGCAGCGCACTGCCGAACAGCGCGGTGAGCGGGTGGTCGTGCAGGTTGTCCAGGTTGGTGCTGATGTAGGCGCGCAGGGCGTCCGCCCGGTCCGCGGAGAGGAAGCCGTCGACCCAGACGTGGCCCAGGACGAGCAGGCCGACGTAGCAGAGCGTCAGCGGCGAGCGGCGCGGGTACCAGCGCACGGCGCGCAGCAGCCGGGCCGGGAGCCCCCGTGGTGATCGAGCGTTCATGTGTCCGGTGCTGTCCCCGTCGAGCCGATAGTCCGACCGGCGCAACCCCGCCGGCCCCCGCCGCGACAGTACCGTCCCTGCCGGACGGGTGCTCACGGCCGTGTGCCCGTGCCCGCGTTCATGCCCGTGTTCGTGCTTGCGTTCGCGGGCGGGGGCCGTCGGGAAGGCGCCGCCCCGCGGCGGCTACCGGCGGGTCAGGGTCGCCGTGAAGGGGCGAGGGGAGAGCGAGAGACCGCGGACGGGGCGGACGGGCCGGCCGGGCGCGGGGGTGATGGTCCAGCGGGCGGCGATGGTGGCGATGGCGAGGACGGCTTCGGTGGTGCCGAAGGTGTCGCCGAGGCAGCTCCGGGCGCCGAGGCCGAAGGGGGCGTAGGTGCCGGCGGCGGGCCGGGCGGTGGTGAGCCAGCGGTCGGGGTCGAACCGGCCGGGGCAGGGGAAGACGTCGGCCCGGCGGTGCAGCAGGTACGGGCTGACCAGGACGGTGGCGCCCGCCGGGACGCGGTGGCCGCCGAGCCGGGTGTCGGCGGTGAGGGTGCGGCTGAGGAGCCAGACCGGCGGGTAGAGCCGCAGGGTCTCGCTGACGATCCGGGCGGTGAGCGGGAGGGCGGGCAGGTCCTCGTGGCGGGCGGGGCGGCCGTCGAGGACGGTGTCGAGCTCGGCGTGCAGGCGCTCGCGGACGGCGGGGTTGGCGGCGAGCAGGGTCCAGGCCCAGGAGAGGGTGGCGGCGGTGGTCTCCGTGCCGGCCAGCAGGAAGGTGACCACCTGGTCGTGGATCTCGGTGTCGGAGAGGCCCTGCCCGTCCTCGTCCACCGCGCCGAGCAGCACGGAGAGCAGGTCGTGGTGGTCGGTGCCGTCGGCGCGGTAGTCGGCGATCAGCCGTCCGGTGACCTCCCGGAGGTCCTGCCGGGCGCGCCGGTAGCGGCGGTTGCCGGGCGTGGGGAGGCGGCCGGCGCCGGGCAGCGGCATCATGACGCGGCGGCCGGCCCCGCGGACGATGGCGTCCATGCTCGCGTGCCCCGGCAGCGCGCCGGCCCGGTCGTGCGCGGCGAACAGGCAGCGGGCGGTGACGGCGGTGGTGAGGCGGTACATCGCGGCGGGGACGTCGATCACGTCGCCGTCGCGCCAGGGGGCGGTGGTTCCGGCGATCTCCTCGGCCGTCATCGCGGCGTAGCCGGGCAGCCGGTCGCGGTGGAACGCGGGCTGCAGCATGCGTTGTCGGCGCCGGTGGGCGGTGGCGGGGCAGGCGGCGAGGCCGTCGCCGGGGGCCTCGCGGGCGCTGTCGGGGACGGGCCCGCCCCCGTCGTGCGCGTGGTCCTCGTCGAGCAGCCGGCGGACCAGTTCGGGGTGGCAGGCGACGTAGGCGTCGAGCGGGCCGAGCCGCAGCCGGACGAGGTCGCCGTGGGCGGCCAGCCCGGCCACGAAGTCGAACGGGCGCCGCAGGAGGGCGGGGGCGTGGCCGAGCAGCGGGAGACCGCCGGGGGCGGTGGCCGCGGTGAACCGGGTGGTCGGGAAGGAGTGGATCGGCACGGGCGTCACCTTGGGTCGGGCGGGAAGGACCGGAACGGTTCGTGCCCGGTGGTCTTTCCCGGCGGCCGCGCGTGAAACGATCGTGGACCGGCGGGTGGGGTGGGCGCGGGGGCGCGCGCCGAATATCCGTGCGCCCTCGAAGATTTGACGGATCGTTTACCAACCGGGCGTACGAGTGACTGGTGCTGCGCCGATCGGCGCATAGACTCGGGGTCTTGCGAGATTACCGGTCAGTAGGCCGGGCGGCACCACCGGTCGGCGTGACGACCGGACGGCAGGAAGCCCGGCGGGGAGTGGGGAGTTCGGATGACCGACGAGCGGGTGCACGCCTTCACCGACGACGCCCTCGGCACGCACGACGCGGTGGCGCTGGCCGCCCTGGTGCGGGCCGGCGCGGTCAACCCCCGGGAGCTGGTCGCCGCGGCCGTCGCGCGCGCCGAGCGGGTCGACGGCCGACTGCTGCCGGTCGCCCACGCCTCGTACGACAAGCCGCAGATCAGCCGGGAGGGCATCGGCGGGCCGCTGTGGGGCGTGCCGACCTACCTCAAGGACAACGTCGACCTGCGCGGCCTGCCGACCGCGATGGGCAGCGAGGCCTTCCGCGCCCAACCGGCCCGCCGCAACGCGCGCTTCACCGACCAGTTCCTCTCCACCGGCCTGGCCGTCCTCGGCAAGACCCGGCTGCCCGAGTTCGGCCTCAACGCCTCCACCGAGTTCGCCCACGCCCAGCCGGTGCGCAACCCCTGGAAGCCCTCGCACTCGGCCGGCGCCTCCTCCGGCGGCGCGGCGGCCCTGGTGGCCTCCGGCGTCGTGCCGATCGCGCACGCCAACGACGGCGGCGGCTCGATCCGCATCCCGGCGGCCTGCTGCGGCCTGGTCGGACTCAAGCCCACCCGGGGCCGGCTGGTGGCCAACTCGCAGGGCGCCAAACTGCCGATCGACCTGGTCACCGACGGCGTCCTGACCCGCTCGGTGCGCGACACCGCCGCCTTCTTCGCGGCTGCCGAGCGCCACCGCCGCAACCCCAAGCTGCCCCCGCTCGGCCTGGTCGAGGGCCCGGGGGAGCAGCGGCTGCGGATCGGGCTGGTGGTCGACTCGCCGATCGCCAAGACCGACGAGCCGACCCGCAGGGTGGTCGAGGAGACCGCCGCGCGACTGGAGGCCATGGGCCACCGGGTCGAACCGACCGCCCTGCCGTTCGGCGAGGAGTTCTCCCGGGACTTCGTCTCCTACTGGGGCTACATCGCCTGGGCGATCGCCTTCACCGGCCGGGTGCTGATCGATCCGAGCTTCCGCGCCGACAAGCTGGACGGGCTGACCACCGGGCTGCGCCGGCAGTTCCAGGCGGAGTTCCCGCACACCCCGGGCGTGCTGCGGCGGCTGCGCCGGGCCGAGGGGGTGTACCACCGGGTCTTCCGCCACCACGACGTGATCCTCTCCCCGGTGCTGGCCCACACCGCCCCGCCGATCGGGCACCTCAGCCCGAACGTCGACTTCGAGGAGCTGATGGACCGGCTGATGCGCTACGTGGCGTTCACCCCGGTCAACAACGTGACCGGCGGCCCGGGCCTCGCCCTGCCGGCCGGTACGGCGCCCGGCGGGCTGCCCGTCGGCGTGCACCTGTCGGCGGCGCACGGGCAGGAGCGGGTGCTGTTGGAGCTGGCCTTCGCGCTGGAGGCGGACCGGCCCTGGCGGCGGATCGAGGACTGACCGGGGGCTCTCCGTCAGCGGCCCGGGGGCCGGCCGGTGGCGGTGGCACTCACGGCGCCGGCGCGGCCACCGACCGGGCCGCGTGCACTTCGTGGTGCAGCCGGGCCAGCGCGCAGTCCGGTGCCAGCGCGGCCGGCACCGCCTCCGGCAGCGGCCGGCCGGTGCGCAGCGACTCGGCGAGGTCGGTCAGCTCGCGGGTCACGGTCCCGACCTCGGCCGGGGTCGGGACGGGCGCGCCGTGTTCGATCCGCACCCGGGTGGCGGTCGTGGCGTCCACGATCCGCTCGACCGCGATCACCACCGGCCACAGGGCCTCCGCCCTGGTCCCGACCGGCGGCGGTTCGGTGAGCGCCCGCTGGAACTCGCTGCGGACCGCCGAGAGGTCCCGGTAGAGCCGCCGCCGGTACCGGGCCCGGGCCGGCTCGTCCCGCCCCGGCGCGGTGGTGAACGCCAGCGACACGTACGAGGCGGTGTCCTGGACGGCTTCGGCGAGGCGGTCGCCGACCCGGGTGTGCCAGGACTCCGGCCACAGCAGGTAGCCGGCCAGCAGGGAGATGGCGCAGCCGATCAGCGAGTCGTAGAGCCGGGGCAGCACCAGGTCGAACCCCCGGTGGTTGAGCAGGTCCGACAGCAGCAGGATCACCGGGGTGATCGCCGCGGTCTGGAAGGCGTAGCCCTTGGCCGACAGGGCGGGGATCAGCGCCGCCAGCACCGCCATCACCGGTACGTCCCACCAGCCGCGCGGCACCTCGGCGAACACGGGGACGGCGATCAGCAGCCCGGCCGCGGTGCCGAGCGCGCGCAGCACGGCGCGCGAGAACACCGAGCCGAAGTCCGGTTTCATCACGAAGGTCACGGTCAGCGCCACCCAGTACGAGCGGGGCACCGCGATCACCGAGACCAGCACCTGCGCGAGGCCGATGCACAGGGCCAGCCGCAGCCCGTACCGCCAGGACGGGCCGGACAGCAGCAGGGCGCGGGTCGCCCGCCGGGCCCGGACCCCCAGGCCCGCGGGCCGGCCGAGCCGGTCGTCGACGGCGTACGGGTCCGGCGCGGGCTCGGACACGACGGCGGCGGCGTGCCCGATGGCCTCGACGAGCGCCCGGGTGGACGGCCCGGCGGGGACGGGCAGGTCGGGCGACGGGGCGGGACCGGTGCGGCCCTGCTCGACGGCGTCGGCCAGGTCGCGGACGGCGGCCGGGTAGGCCGCGGGCAGCGGGCCGTACCCGGGCGGGCGCAGGTGTGCCGCCGCGGCCCCCTCGACCACCGGGATCACCGCGTTGAGCTGGGCCAGCAGCCGTACCAGGGTGGGGGAGCGGCCGTGCCGCCGGGCCCGCCGGGCGAGCAGCAGGTCATAGGAGTGGTTGAGCGACTGGGTGAGCTCGCGGCGCCGGGCGTCGTACTCCGGGGTGCCGGCGGCCGCCAGCACCTCGGCGGCCGAGCGGTAGGTGCCGGCGACCACCGCGCGTTCGGGGACGCCGAGGCGCAGCGGCCAGGCGAGCAGGGTCAGGGCGAGCACCTCCAGGCCGCCGAGCAGCAGCAGTCCGGGCGGCAGCCACCACGGGGAGGGCATCGGCAGGCCCGCGCCGACCACGGCGTTGAGCAGCAGGAGCAGGCCGGAGACGGAGGCGACCGCGCCGATCGAGGAGATCATGCCGGAGACCAGTGCGATGACGGTCAGCACCAGGACGGCCCACCATCCCGTACCGAACACCAGGGTGCCGAGCAGGACGCCGAGGGCGCCGAACAGCTGCGGGACGGCGATGTTGAAGATCCGCATCCGGTAGGCGTCGGCGGTGTCCCCGATCACCCCGGACAGCGCGCCCATCGACACCAGTGCCCCGTAGGCGGGCCGCCCGGTGGCGGTGCCCACCGCGAGCGGGGCGGAGAGTGCGACCGAGGCGCGGGCCACCGCGGCCCGGGGAACCGGCGCGGCCAGGGGCCGCAGGCTCGCGGTCAGCCAGCTGGGCGGGGCGAGCCGGGCGGCTCCTCGGCGTGGCACGCTCCCAACCTACGGCGGCCGGGCTCCGCCGGCCCGGCGTAACACGCGGCGTGGCGAACGGCGCGGTGCACGGCGGCCCGGCGTCACGCCGTGGCCGGCCGTGGTGTCCGGACGCGACGGTGCCCCTTTCCGCGTCCCCGGCGGCCCGCCGCAGTGCGGGCCTCAACGGTTCGCGGGGTTGTCGGGGTTCAATCCGACGGTTATGTCGATTCCCGAAACATACCCCGGCTTATGTCCGCCTGCGAAACATAAAGCGAACCGCGAGAGGCGTCATGAGCTGCGCCGAATTCCCAATCGGCAACCCGCAGGAAAGGGTTGACACCATTAGTTGGTCTAGTCCAATGTGTGGGGGGCGTGGTTCGGCAGAGCCTGAGGCGGGGTGAGAGGCCTTGTCGAGCAGGCGAGTTGGCCCCCTGGCGCGGCGCCGGCGCGCACTCGGGGGCCGAGCCGCGAAGGAGTGTGTGCGGACCGCCGCCGACCCGCAGGGGGAATTCCCGATCCGGCCCGGCGGCCGGTCGAGTGGCCCGCCGCGCCCGTGCCGCCCGCCGAATCAAGCGCTGCGTCGACTACGAACCGTGGAGTGACTGCCCATGCCGAGCCCAGACGGACAGGCCGAGGAGTATCTGTACCGCGCCGCCTCGCAGCGCCCCTACTTCAGCGCGGACACCGAGAGCTACCTGGCCCGCACGGCGCTGTGCGAGATCCGCAAGCAGCACCCGCTGCGCGTGCTCTCCGAGGAGGACTACGCGTTCTGGCAGACCTACGGCTACGTCGTCGTCAAGCAGGCCGTCCCCGCCGAGGCCGCGCGGCGCCTGCTCGACTTCACCTGGGAGTTCCAGGGCCTGTCGCCCGACCGCCCCGAGGACTGGTACCGCCGGCGCGAGTACCGTGACGAACTCGACCAGCACCTCCACATCTACGGCTTCGTCGAGGCCTACCACCACCAGCTCCTGTGGGACAGCCGCCAGTCGCAGCGCGTCTACGACGCCTTCGTGGACGTCTGGGACTGCGAGGAGCTGTGGGTCACCCTCGACCGGCTCAACCTCAACCCGCCGAACGTCCGCAACCGCGACCGCGCGCTGATCGAGCCCACCGACCGCGGTTTCGACATCGAGCTGCACTGGGACGTCGACACCACCCGGGGCGTGCTGCCGCAGCGCGTCCAGGGCATCATCGCGCTCAACGACACCGCCCCCGACCTCGGCGGCTTCCAGTGCAACCCGGAGCTGTTCCGCCGCTTCAACGAGTGGCAGGCCGCCCAGCCGGCCGACCGGGACCCGATCCGCCCGGCCGTCGACCGGGACGAGTTCCCCGTCGTACGGCCCGAGTTGGCGGCCGGCGACCTCCTGATCTGGAACGGCCTGCTCGCCCACGGCGTCGAGCGCAACACCTCCGAGCGTGGCGTGCGCGCGGTGCAGTACCTGTCGATGATGCCCGCGCTGGAGGAAGCCGAGAAGCTGCGCCGCTCCCGGGTGGAGTCCTGGCGCACGCTCGCCACCCCGGACTGGAACCGCACCCTCGTCGGCGACGCCGACCGGCCCGAGTCCCAGCGCTACGGGACGGCCGAACTCACCGAACTCGGGGAGAAGTTGCTCGGACTGCGGTCCTGGAGCGGCAAGCGCCTCGACGAGCCGAACGCCACCGGGGAGCGGGCATGCGCGACGTCTGCCTGACCCTGCCCACCAACCGCGAGTGCGCCGACACCATCACCGCGGTCGGCGCCGAAGCGGTCCACGCCGTACGGCGGTTCGGCGTCCGGGTGCACCTGCTGGTGCTGGACTCCGCCGACCCCGCCGCACGCGGCCGGCACGCCGCCGCGGCCGCCGCCCTGCCCGTCGTCGACGGCCTGACCGTCCACCACCTGGACGAGGACGCCCAACGCGCCTTCCTGCGCGAGGTGATCGACCGCTCGGGCGTCGCCGGCCCCGACAAGCTGCTCGACCTGATGCTGCCCGACACCGTCTCCTACGGCGCCTGCACCAACCGGGCGTTCCTGCTCGCCGCCGCCCTCGGCTGCGCCTCGGTGCACCGCCGCGACTCCGACAGCCGCTACCAGTGGCTCGACGGCGAACCGGTGTTCCCCGTCGAGCACGAACTGGCCACCCTCGGCATCAAGGCCGCCGCCGCGGCCGCCGCCGTCACCGGGAACACCCTCGACCCGGCGCACGCGGACAAGCCCGTCGCCCTGGTCGGAGCCTCCTTCGTCGGCGAACTCTCCGTCGACCTCGGCGAGATCCTCGCCCTCGACCCCGAGGTCTACCACGACGTCGTCGCACTCTGGGCACCCACCGGAGCGAGCGAGCAGGAGCGGCGCGAGCTCGTCGCCGAATCGTTCACCGGCGGCGGCACCGAACCCTTCACCGCCGACCATGCCGTCCTCGGCCGGCCCGACATCTGGCGCATCGACATGTGCAACATCGCCCTCGACGCCGAGGTGTACGAACGCGTGCCGCTGCCGCCCGCCACCGACACCATCGGCAGCGACTACTTCCTGCACCACGTCGTGCACGACGCCACCCTGCCCGGCGTCACCCACAACCGGCACATCGTCAACTACTACACCCCCGAGCGGCGCACCGGCCCCGGCTTCACCGCCTACCAGCTGCGCTACGCCAAGTTCCTGCTCTCCATGCTCTACCTCCACCCGGTCTACGCCGAGATGGCGGCCGCCGGCGGGGCCCTGCTGGACGAGCACCACCACCTGCGCCCCCGGCCGATCGCCGACGCCGCCCGCCGCAGCGCCGCGACCGACCGGGCGGAGAACCACCGCAGACTCGCCGAACTCGACCGCTGCTACCGGCGACTGGGCGGCAAGTACGCCGAGTTCGCCGACCACCTGGCGCCCCGACGGGCGCGCCTGCTCGACCGAGCGCAGTCGGACATCGAGGACTTCGCCCTGCTGATCGACGCGTGGGGCCCGCTGGTGCGGGCGAGCAGGACCACCCCCGCCGACCGGCTGCCGCGCTAGCCGGAGGACCGGGAGCTCTACGTGACACGCCAGACAAGCAGCCAGCCGGCACACCGGGCACGGAACCCGGTGCCCGCCCACCGCGCCCCGACCGTCACCACGGTCCACACCGGCGCACCCCGCCCCGACCGGTACGACCTGCACGACCAGACCGCGCTGCGGGCCGCGCTCGCGGCCGCGACCGATGACCGGATCATCTACGACCTGGACGGCATCGGCCGTCAGTACGCCGCGCTGTGTGCCGAACTGCCGGGTGTCGCGGTGCGGTTCGCGATGAAGGCCTGTCCGGTGGACGAGGTGCTCGGCCACCTCGCCGCACTCGGCTCCGGCTTCGACGCGGCGAGCCCGCAGGAGATCGCCCAGGCACTGCACACCGGCGTGGCGCCCGAACTGATCCACTACGGCAACACCGTCAAGTCCGACCGCCACATCGCCGAGGCCTACCGGCTGGGCGTGCGCGACTTCGCCACCGACAGTCCCCAGGACCTCGCCGCCATCGCCGAACACGCCCCCGGCTCCCGGGTGTTCTGCCGGATCGCGACCAGCGGCGAAGGTGCCCTGTGGGGCCTGAACCACAAGTTCGGCTGCTCACCCGAAGACGCCCTGCGCCTGCTCGACCAGGCCCGCACCGCAGGACTCGTCCCCTCCGGCCTGTCCGTCCACGTCGGCTCCCAGCAGATGACCGCCGAAGCCTGGAGCGCCGCCCTGGACTCGCTCGCCGCCGTCCTGGAAGCCCTCAACTGGCGCGGCATCACCCCCCAGCGCATCAACCTCGGCGGCGGACTGCCCGCCCTCGGCGTCCTCGACCGCCACGGCAACCCCCTCGACCCCCCACTCGACAAGATGTTCACCGTCATCCGCGAAGGCACCGACCGGCTGCGCGCCGTCAACGCCGGACCACTGGAGTTCCTGGTCGAACCCGGACGCCACCTGGTCGCCGACCACGGCGCGATCCGCGCCCACGTCGCCCGCCTCACCTCACGCCACCGCCTCGACGGCACCCGCGAGGACTGGCTCTACCTCAGCTGCGGCAAGTTCAACGGCCTCTACGAGATGGACCAGCTCCAGTACCGCCTGGAGTTCCCCGGCCACCCCGGAGGCCAGTTCGTCAACGCCGTCGTCGCCGGTCCCACCTGCGACAGCGACGACGCCTACACCCGCGACGGCGCCCCCGTCCGCGTCCCGCACGCCGTCGTCTCCGGCGACCCCGTCTGGATCCACTCCTGCGGCGCCTACGCCACCGCCTACACCACCCAGGGCTTCAACGGCTTCACCCCCCTGCCCCACACCTGCATCGGCGGCGCCCAGGCCCCGAACGGAGATACCGCATGACCGACCCCCGAATCCGACTCCTGCGCGCCGACGACTGGGACACCGTCGTCGCACTCGAAGAACGCGCCTACGCCACCAGCGGCCTGTCCGAAGGCCGCGACGCGCTCCAGTCCCGACACCGCGCCTCACCCTCCACCTGCTTCGTCCTGGAACACGCGGGCCACGTCGCCGGCTACCTCCTCGCCCTGCCCTACCCCCTCCACCACTGTCCTGACCTCCACCACACCGAGAACAGCACCGGACACAAGTCGCCCACCACCAACATGCACGCCCACGACCTCGTCATCGCCGAGGAGTTGCGCGGCCGTGGCCTCGCCTCGCGGATGCTGCGCCACCTGGAGGCCACCGCCAGGGCGGCCGGCTACCGGAGCCTCTCGCTGGTCGCCGTCCGCGGCTCGCACGTGCTGTGGACCCCACTGGGCTACCGCGCCCGGCCCGAGACCGAGCTGCCCGCGAGCTACGGCGACGAGGCCGTCTACATGGCAATGAGTCTGACAGGGCGTCAGGATCATCTTCGGGAAACGGATTCCCGCCCGGTCCCGGACCGGGCGCTGCCGCTGCCGCACTCCACCGACCCGATCCCCGGGCCCCGACCCAGAGCCGAAGTGGGCTGATACGCATGTCCCCCGTTCGCGACGACTACCGCCGCTCCCAACTGGCCATCGGCGCGCTGTTCTTCGTCCTTGGATTCCAGTACGCGACCTGGGTCTCCCGGGTGCCCGCGCTCAAGGCCGAGCTCGGCCTGGGCGAGGCCCGGATCGGCCTGCTGCTGATGACCTGCGGGATCGGTGCGGCGGTGTCCTTCCCGCTGGTGGCGGTGCTGATGCGGCGGCTCGGCTCCCGCCTGCTCTCGGTGCTGTCGGCGCTCGCCCTCGGCGTGATCCTGCTAGCCCTGTCGGTGGTGCCCGACTACCCCGTCACCCTGCTGGTGCTGTTCTGCGACGGTGTCGCGGTCGGCTGCCTGAACGTCGCCATGAACGCCCAGGGCGCCGCCCTGGAGGCCCGGTTCGATCGGGCCACCATGTCCCGGCTGCACGCCACGTTCAGTGCCGGCTCCCTCCTCGCCGCGCTGCTGGCCTCCGCCGTCAACGCCTTCACCGGCACCCTGGCCGTGCACTTCGGGCTGGCCGCCGCACTGCTCGCGGCCGTGGTCGCCGCCGCCCGGCCGGGCCTGCTGGCCGACGAGCCGCAGCAGACCGCCGCCGAGGAGGAGAAGAAGGACCGCCGCGGCTTCGTCCTGCCCACCGTAGCGACGCTCTGGATGGGCCTCGCGATGGTGTTCGGCACCGTCACCGAGGGCGCCATGAACGACTGGTCGGCGCTCTACCTCAAGGACGTCGTGCACGCGGGCGCCGGCCTCGCCCCGTTGGGCATCGCCGTCGTCTCGGTGATGATGGTGTGCGCCCGGATCTTCGCCGACGGCTGGCGCACCCGCTTCGGCGACGGCCGCATCGTCCGCACCGGCAGCCTGCTGGCCGGCCTCGGCCTCGCCCTCGCCCTGCTGGTCGGCGGCGTGCTGCCGACCCTCCTCGGCTTCGCCTGCGTCGGTCTCGGCGTCGCGGCGGTCACCCCCTGCGTCTACGTCGCCGCCGCCCGCCGCGGCGCCGACGCGCTCTCCCTGGTCGCCGCCATGGGCACCACCGGCCTGCTCGCCGGCCCCGCCGTGATCGGCTTCGTCGCCGGCGCCACCAGCCTCGTCTGGGGCATGGCCGCCGTCGCCACCTCCGCCGCCCTCGTCTCCCTCTGCGCCACCCGCATCACCTGGCCGTCCACCGGCGCCCGGGACACCCCCACCCGGGAAGCACCCGCCACCACCTGACCCACCCCACCCCCACCCCCCAGTCCTCGCCCGGCACCTCGCGCCCTCCCCCGCGCAAGGTGCCGGGCGAGCCCGACCCGCGCTCCGCCCCCGTCCGCCCGAGAGCCCGCCCGCTCAGGCGGACGGGATGTCCGCGCCGCTGGTGGCGATGTGGTGGGCGAGCTTGGTGCGGAGGTCGGTGAGGCGGGCGATCTCTGCGTCGAGGGTGGCCAGGCGGGCGCGGGGCGCCGGGGGCGAGGTCTCCGGGCCCCCGGCCCGGGCTCCGGCAGCGGCTCCCCGGCCCCGGTGAGTCCTCGGGGCGGGCAACACGTGCGGCCGGGTGGTCAGTCGGACGACTCGGGTGGTGGGCAGGGGCACGGCAGCGCTCCTCGTGAGAAGGGGAAGCCCGTCACGGGGCGCCCGGACGCCACCCCCTGACGGCTGCTTCAGGGGCAAGCGCACCGCTCGATCAGGTGTCTGACGCTGTGTGAGGGGCGGAAGTCTTCTAGAGTCACCGGCGGTACGACCGTACGACCGTGAGCCGGACCGAGAGGGAAGAGCAGCATGACCGAGCAGGCCCCCGCGCCCTTCGAGCACGTGGACGAGGACTGGCAGACGGCGCTGGCGATCGTCGCCCACCCCGACGACATGGAGTACGGCGGCGCCGCGGCCGTCGCCCGCTGGACCTCGCAGGGCAAGAAGGTCGTCTACGTGATGGTCACCAGCGGCGAGGCGGGCATCGACTCGCTGGACCCCGCCGAGTGCGGGCCGCTGCGGGAGGCCGAGCAGCTCGCCTCGGCGCGCGTGGTCGGCGTGGACACCGTCGAGTTCCTCGGCCACCGGGACGGCGTGGTGGAGTACGGGTTGCCGCTGCGCCGGGACATCGCCCGCGCGGTGCGCCGGCACCGCCCGGACATCGTGATCACCAGCAACTTCCGGGAGACCTACGGCGGGGTGTTCCTCAACCAGGCCGACCACATCGCGGTCGGCCGGGCGACCCTGGACGGCGTCCGGGACGCCGGGAACCGCTGGGTGTTCCGCGAGCTGGTGGCGGAGGGCCACGAGCCGTGGAACGGCGTGCGGCAGATCTGGGCGGCGTCCTCGCCGGAGGCGAAGCACGCGGTGGACACCACCGAGACCTTCGACCTGGGCGTGGCCTCGTTGGAGGAGCACAAGGCGTACCTGGCCGGGCTCGGCGGGCAGATGGCGGACGCCCGGGAGTTCCTGGAGGGCTTCGGCCGGGGCGCGGGCAGCCGGCTGGGGACGCGCTTCGCGGTGCCGTTCGAGGTGTTCCCGCTGAGCTAGTCGGACGGTTCGTCGGACTCGGGTCGGGGGTCGGCCGCGGAGTCGGTCCCGGAGTCGGTCGCGGTACCGGAGTCCGCTGCGGTTCCGGCGTCGGCCGTGGCCTCCGTGCCGTCCGGCGTCCCCGTGCCGGCCGTGGCATCCGTGCCGGCCGGTGTCCCCGTGTCGGCCGCGCCCTCGGCGTCGGCGCCCTCGCGGCGCCGGCGCCGGTAGCGCAGCACCTGCCGCAGCAGGAGGGCGGCGACCAGCAACCCGAGGCCGATCGCGAACCAGAGCTGGTAGCGGATCGCCGTCCGGTACACCGCGCCGATGTTGGCGCCGGCCAGGTAGCCGAAGGTGCCCCAGGCGGTCGTCCACAGCACCGCGCCGAGGATGTTGAACGGCAGGAACCGGCGCCAGGGCATCCCGGTGGTTCCGGCGATGATGCCGTTGGTCTGGCGCAGCACGTCCACGAAGCGGGCGACCGTGACGACCTTGCCGCCGTTGCGTTCGAAGAAGCCGTCCGCGCGCTCCATCCGGGCCGGAGTGAGCAGGACGTAGCGGCCCCAGCGGTGGACGAAGGCGCGGCCACCGGTGCGGCCGATCAGGTAACCGAGGCTGTTGCCGAGGGTGGCGGCGACCGCTGCGATCACCAGGACGGCGGCGAAGTCCAGGTGCCCGGCGCCGGCGTACACCGAGGCGAGGACCAGGATGGTCTGCCCGGGCACCGGGATGCCGCAGTTGTCGAGCAGCACGAGCAGCGCCACCGCGAGGTACCCGTAGTGGTCCAGCAGTGGCGCGAGCCCGGCGAGTGCCCCGGGCAGCGGGGTGGTGGGGGCGGACACCGCTCCTCACCACCTCGCGCGGTCGAGGCGCGGGGTGGCAGGGGCGTCGGTCAGCGTCCCGCCTGACGCGTTTCGATGTTGCAGTCGGGGCCGGGGTAGATCAGACCCTCGTGGCCGTCCTCGAAGCGGACCATGTACGGCGGCTGGCCGTCGGCTCCGCGCACCTCGATGATCTCGCCCTTCTGGTCCACCATGCCCACCGACCTGCTGTGGATGTGGAGCTGGTCACCTACCGCTGCGTGCATGGTCTGCTCCTCGGGTCGTGGTGGCCGCCTCCGCGGCCGTTCCGCTATCCACTGTGCTGCGGGGGCGGCGGGCTCGCAACGCCTCGGGCGGACGGGACGCGGGGGAACCCCGGGCCGGGCGTCAGCGGGCGGGCAGCTGTTGCACGAGGTAGCCGCGGACCAACCGCTTGCACTCGGCGATCAGTGTGGGATCACCGTCCGGGTCCCCGCGGAAGGCCAGTTTGAGCACCGCGTCGGCCGCCTCCAGGGCGACCCGCAGGGTCAGTGTGGTGGCCGCCGGGTCGCCGGCCCGGAAGAGTTCGCCGCCGAGTGCCTGAAGGCGCAGGGCGACGGCGGTGTTGTTGTCCACGCCCGTGTCCAGCAGGTGACGGTCGTCGCGGACCCCGGCGGGGACGACGGGCCCGGCCAGGCCGAAGTCGACCTGGCCGAAGCCGGGCACCGTGCGCTTCATCGCCACGAACTCCTCCACCGCGAGGTCGGTGAAGACCGCCGGGTCGACCGGGGCCGCGGCGGTCAGCCGGGCGTCGAGACGCTGGAGGTAGCGGTCGAGGTTGCGGCCGGCGAGCGCGGCCAGCAGGTCCTCCTTGCCGGCGAAGAACTGGTAGAGGGTGCCGATCGGCACCTGCGCGCGGTGGGCGACCTCCTTGGTGGTGAGCGCGGTCGCCCCGACCTCGTCCAGCAGCCCGGCGCAGGCGTCCAGGATGCGGCCGTACCGCTCCTGGCTGCGCTGCTGGACCGGGCGCCGCCTGGCCGACGGGGCCGTCCGTCCCGTCGGCTCGTGACGCCGGGTGCGCACGAACGCACCCGCCTCGCTGCCCTCGGCGGCCGCGTCGCGCAACGCGCACCGTTCGATTGGCTCGCTCCGCTCGCTCATGGGCTCACTCTGCCGCATTCGCCGTGGTGGCGGCGAATCACCGGGGCCGGAGGGGCCCGGAGTGCTCCGTGGGGGAGGAATCGACTGGTGGCCGGAGCTGAACGGCACGGTGGCGGGAAGGTGTCCACGAGTTGGCTTTGGTCTTGTCGTGGACGCGAAGACCGGTTCATACTCCTGGGGCGGACTACCTTGTGTGATCGGCCCGTGTCTCTTCGTGGTGATCGCGATTCGGTCGTGGCCGCCGTGACGACCGTGACGGCCAGGACGACTGTGGCGGCCGTGACGGGCGTTCCGCCGGCGCCGCAGGTCCGGATCACCCCGTGTGCCGCCTGACTCGTGCCACGTCCCGTTGCTCGTCCCGTCGAACGGAAGGAGGGGGTCGGCCCGGTGACGCTGTCCCAGGGAGGGCGTGAGGCCCTCGACACCGCGAACCGCCGGCAGTTCCTGGAGTCCGGGTACCTGGTCCTGCCCGGCCTGCTGCCGGAAGCACTGCGCGAACGACTCGTCCCCGAGGTGGACCGGTGGGTGGACGACGGGCTGCGGGCCCGTTCCATCGCGGCCTGCGCGGACCCCGCCCGGAACGGCCCGCCCCCGCTGCTGGAACTGGAGTTGCCGGCGCACGGCGAACTCCTCACCCACCCGCCGCTGTTGGGCACCCTGACCCGCCTGCTCGGGCCGTCCTTCGTGTTCCACCACCTGCACAGCGACCGCCAGGCCCCGGACATCCCCGGCAAGCCCTGGCACCACGACTGCGAGCCCAACGACCGCGCCGACCCGTCGCTGCTGATGGTCCACGCGCTGCACTACCTCGGCGGACTGGACGAGAAGGTCGGCAGCCTGGCCGTGCTGCCCGGCTCGCACCGCGGCACCGCCGACAGGTCCGCCTTCGCCCACCGCGGCACCGCGGAACTGCCCGGCGAGGTGGTCATCGACCGGCTGCCGCCCGGCTCGACCGTCCTGCTCAACTCGGCGCTGTTCCACACCCGCAGGCCGGCGCCCGACGGGCCGGGCCGGAACCGGTACTTCATCGACGCCTCCTACTGCCAGGTGGGCGCGCGCTGGCGCCCGGTGAAGCCGTACTGGCGGCAGATGCTCGCCCGCGCCCGAGAACTGGACCTGGCCGACGGCCAGTGGCCCGAGCTGTTCGCGGAACGGCACTTCACCGAGTACACCGGAACCGTCTGAGGAGCCCTGCCGTGGAGATCGTCACCGCCGTCGCCTACTCCGAGGTCCACGACGCCTACCTGCGGGACCACCCGGTGGAGCGGGCCCACGAGGCGAACAGCAACGTGTACGGGGAGGAGAACCTCGAACGCGCCGACCGCATGCCCGGCGGCTGGTGGCGCGTCAGGCTGTCACGGGCGGACGTCCTGGGCGTCGTCCTGCCCTGGCACCTCAGTGAGGGCGGGGAGCTCGAACTGGTACCGCGCACCGGGCTGACGGTGGGGGAGGCGGCCGCCCGGGTCCGCTCCGGCGGGGCCGCCTGGACGGCCGCCAACCCGGTCTGCGCGGCCAAGCTGAAGCTACTGCGGCGGGCCCCGTTCACGCCGCTGTTCCTCAGCAGCGCACCGGTCGACCACTCCGACTACGGGGAGCTGTCCGCCCGGGCCGGGCTGATCCACCTCGACGGCCTGCACCGCATGCTGGCCTGGGAGTTGGCCGGTCGGCTGCCCGCCCGGGCGGCGCTGGACGGGTACCTGGTGGGCGACGCAGGGCTGCCGGGCGGCCGGCTGCCGGCCCGGGGGGCCCGGACGGGCCGGGCGGGGGACGAGTCGGCGTGAGCCCCGCGACGCAGCACGCCCGCTCCGCACCGTCCGCCTGCGCCGCCCGCTCCTTGCCCGCGCTGCTCGCCCGCCTCGCGCGGGCCCACCCCGACCGGCCCGCGCTGAGCGACGGCGTGCGCGGCGTCGACTACCGCACGCTGGACGCCGCAGCCGGCCGGATCGCCGCCCGGCTGGCCGCCGCCGGCACCGGGCGCGGGGACAGGGTCGCCCTGGTCGGGCCCCGGGACGCCCGGATGCTGGTGCTGCTGCACGGGGTGCTGCGCTCGGGCGCGGCGGCCGTGCTGGCCGACCCGGACTGGTCGCCGGCCGACCTCGCCCGGCGGCTCGCCGCCGTACGGGTGGCCCGGGTCCTCGCCACGGAGAGCGGGCTCGGCGGGGAGGTGCTGGACGTCGAGGCGCTGCCCGAGCGGCCGGTACCCCGGCCCCGGGAGGGGCGGGAGGACCGGGGGGACCGGGCGGGCCGGGACGGCCGGGCGGACGGGGAGAGCAGGGAGGAGGTGCTGCCCGAGGACGTCGCGTACCTCTCCTTCACCTCCGGGTCGAGCGGCGAGCCCAAGGCCGTCGCCGTCACCCACGCCAACGCCGTGCACTACGCGCAGGCGCTGGCCGGACGGCTCGCCCTCACCGAGGCCGACGCGCCGTGCACCGCGCACGTCACCACGCTGGCCGCGGACCTCGGCCACACCGCCTGGCTGCTCGCCCTCGCCACCGGCGGCTCGGTGCACGTCGTCCCGGACCGCGAGGTGCGCGACCCGGACGCCTTCTGGGCCTCGCTGCGGCGCGCCGGGGTGACCGTGCTGAAGACCACCCCCTCGCACCTGACCGCCCTGCTGGAGGGCCGCCCGGCGGACGCGCCGCCGCTGCACACCGTGCTGCTCGGCGGCGAGCCGCTGCCCCGGCCGCTCGCCGCCGCCCTGCTCGACGGCGGCACCACCGCCCGGCTGGCCAACCACTACGGGCCGACCGAGACCACCGTCGGCGCCACCTGCCTGCTCGCCGCCGACGCCCGCCAACTCCCCGCGGAGGAGGCGACCGTACCGATCGGCACGCCGATCGGCGAGGTGCTGCTCACCGTGGTGGACGGCGCCGGGCGGGCGGTGCCCCACGGCACGGCGGGGGAACTGCTGATCGGCGGGCGCGGCGTCACCGCCGGGTACTTCGGGCGCCCGGTCGAGACGGCCCGCGGCTTCGTCCACCGCGACGGCCGGGTGATGTACCGCACCGGCGACCTGTGCCGGCGGCGGGCGGACGGGAACCTGGTCTTCCTGGGCCGGGTGGACCGCCAGGTGAAGGTGCGCGGCTACCGGGTGGACCTCGCCGAGGTCGAGCGCGCCATGGACGGCTACCCGGGCGTCGTCCGCTCGGCGGCGCTGCTCCGGGAGACCGCCGTCGGCAGTCAACTGCTCGGCGCGGTACGGCTGTCGGGTGGCATCGCAGCGGTCGACGGCCTCGACGCGTACCTGCGGGACCGTCTGCCGGGCTACTCGGTGCCCCAGCCGGTCCTGGTGCTTCCGGACTTCCCGGTGGGGCCGAACGGCAAGCTCGACCGCCGACGGCTGGGCGAGCTGGTGGCCGCACTGGTCGAGGCCCGGGCGCAGTCCCCGGGTGCCGAAGGGGCCGGCCGGCACGGCCTGGCCGGGGAGATCGCCCGGTTCTGGGCCGGCGCGCTCGGACTGCCCGCAGTCGGTCCGCGGGCCGACGTACTGGGCCTCGGCGGGGACTCCATCCTCGCCATGCGCACCGTCGCGTTCCTGCGGCGCTCGGGCCTGCGGGTCGCCTACGAGGACTACTACCGGCACCCGACGGCGGAGGGCCTGGCAGCCGCCGCCGTCCCGGCCGCACCGTCCCTCCCGGCTCCGCTCGCCGGTGCTGACGCCGGCAGCGGTAGCGGCATCGGCACCGACGCCGATGTCGTTCGACTCGCCCCGGCGCAGCGCTGGTTGTACCGGCAGCGGACCCTGCAGGACGTGCGGCACTGGAACCAGTCCGTGCTGCTGCGCTGTCGCACCGCCGTGGACCCGGCGGCGCTCACGGCGGCCGTCGCGGCCGTCCTGGAACGCCACCCGGCGCTGCGCCGGCCGGTCTCCCCGGGCGGTTGCGGCGCACCCCGGCCGGTGCCCGAGCTCGACCCGGTCTCCTACTCCCGGATCCCGCGCGAGGCCGCCCCGATCGCCGACACGATCGCCGGGGTCTGCACCGAACTCCACCGCAGCCTCGACCCGTTGGCCGGCCGGCTGCTGCGCGTCCACCTGTTCTCGGGCCCGCCCGGGACGGACGACCGGCTCGCGCTGATCGCGCACCACCTGGTGGTCGACGGGCTGTCCTGGCGGATCCTGCTCGACGACCTGGCGCACGCGTACCGGGCGGTGCTGGACCAGAAGCCGGCCGAGCTGCCGCCCACGGCGGACTTCTACGCCTGGGCGGCAGCCGCCGCGGCGGCGCCTGCCGGGTCCGGGGCTGGGCCTGCGGGAGCTCGGGTCGCGCCCGTCACGGCCGCCGCGCCCGCCGTCGGGGCTCCTGCACCGCCCGTGGCCCGGCCCGGCGCGCTCAGTTGGGCGCTCGACGCGGACGCCACCGCCCGGCTGGTCGGCCGGTACGGCGGCGGGGCCGGGCTGGAGGCCGTGCTGCTCGCCGCCTTCGCCGGAGCCGTCACCGGCTGGAGCGGCCGCCCCCGGTTCGCCGTCGAGGTCGAGACCCACGGCCGGGACGCCGCCGGCGATCCGGGTGAGTTCCTGGACACCGTCGGCTGGTTCACCGCCGTCAAGCACGTCGAACTGCCGGCCGGGGCCGATCCGCAGACGGTGGCGCGGCGGCTGCGCGAGGCGCCCGTCCGGCCGATGGACGTACCGGGGGACACGCCCGGGGACGCGCGGGTGGACGCGCCGGGCGCCGTGCCGGGGGAGCGGCCCGCCGCCGGGTTCAACTTCCTCGGGACCTTCCGGCTGCCCGAGGAGCCCGCGCTGGACTGGACGGTCGCCGAGGAGCAGGCCGGTACGGCCCGCTGCGCCGGGGGCGACCCGCTGTACGAACTGCGGCTCACCGCACGGATCGTGGAGCAGCGGCTGGTCGCCGACCTGGTGTACGGGTGGCCGGCGCTGGCGCACCACGCCGCCGAGCGGATCACCGGCGCGTTCGCCGAGGCCGTGGCCACCGAGGCGGGGGTCGGGACGACGCGGGCCGGGACGGTGCGAGCGCGGCCCGTCCGCGCCCCGCTCTCCACCTCCGGCCAACTGCTGCACCCGGGTGTCCCGCCGACCGCCCGGGCGACGGTGCGCGAACCCGCCCGGGTGCTGCTCACCGGCGCCACCGGCTACCTCGGGCAGCACCTGCTGGACGCCTTCCTCCGCCGCGGCGCCGACGTCACCTGCCTGGTGCGGGCCGCCGACGACGCCGGGGCCCTGGACCGGCTGGGCCACGGCGCGTCCCGTGCGGTCCACGCCGTCGCCGGGGACGTCGACCGGGAGGGCCTCGGCCTCTCCCCGGCCGGGCTGGAGCAGGCCCGGGGCGCACGGATCGTCGTGCACGCGGCGGCCGACGTCCGGCTGGTGGCCTCGCCGGACGAGCTGGAGCGCACCAACCACACGGCGGTGCGCCGCCTGCTCGACTGGGTCGGGGAGCACGCCCCGGTCGCCGGTGTCCACCACGTCTCCACGCTCGCCGTCTCCGGCGGCGTGGACGGCCCGCCACGTCGCTTCAGTGAGGCGGACCTCGGGATCGGGCAGCACTTCCGCACCCCGTACGAGCGGACCAAGTACCGTGCGGAGCAGGCCGTCCGGGCCTGGGCCGCCGGGGGGCACGCCGCCTACCTGCACCGCAGCGGCCACATCGCGGCGCACAGCCGGACCGGCGCGTTCCAGGCCAACATCGGCGACAACCGGGTCTACCAGCTGATCCGCGGCTACCTGCTGGCGGGCGCCGCCCCCAGCCGGCCGGACACCGCGTTCGCGTTCTCGCACGTGGACACGGTGGCCGCCGGGATCGCCGCGATCGCCGTCGACCCGTACGCCGCGCCGGGCGCCTACCACGTCGAATCGCCGTACGAGGTCCCGCACGACGAACTGGTCGGCTGGCTCGCCGGGCAGGGCCGCCGGGTGCGGCTCACCGACGAGGAGACCTTCGCGGCCGCGATCGCCGAGGCCGAGCGGCGGCACCCGACGGCCGCCCGGCTGGCCGCGGCCTGGGCGCAGCAGGAGGACCGCAACGTCCGGGTGGACAGCGGGTACACCGCGGCCGTGCTGGACCGGCTGGGCGTGCGCTTCACCGCCCCGACCCCGCAGTGGTGGGCGGCCGCGCTGGCCTGGGCCGCCGAGGCCGGTTTCCTGCCGCCCGCCGACCCGTCCCCGCCCGCCGACCCGTCCCCGCCCGCTCCCGAAGGGCCCCGAAGCCCGCGAAGTCCCCGAGAAACCCGAGATCCCCGAAGCCCCCGAGGTCCCGAAGCTTCCGAAGGCAGGACTCACCCGTGAAGGCAGGCCCCGTGTCCCAGCTCTCCCCGGTGCTCAAGCAGGCCACCCCGGTCGTCGCCGTGCGCGGCGAGGGCCTCCACCTCTACGACGCCGAGGGCCGCCGGTACCTCGACTTCACCTCCGGCGTGGGGGTGACCAGCACCGGCCACTGCCACCCGAGGGTGGTGGAGGCCGTCCGCGAGCAGGCCGGCCGGCTGATCCACGGCCAGTACACCACCGTGCTGCACGACCGGCTGCTGACCCTCACCGAGCGGCTCGGCGAGGTGCTGCCGCCCGGCCTGGACTCGCTGTTCTACGCCACGGCCGGCACCGAGGCGGTGGAGGCGGCGCTGCGGCTCGCCCGGCACGCCACCGGGCGGCAGAACGTCATCGTGTTCGAGGGGTCCTTCCACGGCCGCACGATGGGCGCGGCCTCGCTCACCACGGCCGGCACCCGGTTCCGGGCTGGCATCGGCCCGCTGGTGCCCGGGGTCGCGGTGGCGCCCTTCCCGGCGGCCTTCCGCCTCGGCCTGTCCGAGGAGGAGGCGGTGCGGTACGCGCTGCGCGGACTGGACGAGGTGTTGGCCACCGTGTCCGCGCCCGCCGAGACGGCGGCGATGTTCGTCGAGCCGGTGCTCGGCGAGGGCGGCTACGTCCCCGCCCCGCCCGGCTTCCTCGCGGGGCTGCGCGAGCGCGCCGACCGGCACGGCATCCTGCTGGTGGTGGACGAGGTGCAGACCGGCTTCGGCCGCACCGGCCGGTTCTGGGCCCACGGGTACGAGGAGGGCGTCCGCCCCGATGTGCTGGTCACCGCCAAGGGCCTGGCCAGCGGCTTCCCGCTGTCCGCGATCGCCGCGCCCGCCGGGCTGATGGGCCGTGCGTGGCCGGGCTCGCAGGGCGGCACGTACGGCGGGAACCCGGTGGCCTGCGCGGCCGCCCTGGCGACCCTGGACGTGCTGCGCGAGGAGCGGCTGGTCGAGAACGCGGCCGCGCAGGGCGCGCGACTGCTGGCCGGGCTGCGGAGGGTCGCCGCCGAGGCGCCCGGGATCGCCGACGTCCGGGGGCTCGGGCTGATGGCCGCGAGCGAGTTCTGCCACCCGGACGGCGCGCCGGACCCGGAGGCCGCCCGGCGCGCCCAACAGGCCGCCGCCGAGCACGGGTTGCTGCTGTTGCTCTGCGGGATCCACCTCAACGTGGTCCGGATGATCCCCGCGCTGGTGGTCACCGCCGGGCAGATCGACGAGGCGCTGGAGCTCTGGGCGAAGGCCGTCGCGGCCGGACGCCGACAGGAAGGGGAACCATGGACGCGGTGACGGAAATCGGCTGGAGCAGCCTGGAGTTGGAGGCCCGGCGGGAGCTCTGGTCGCTCCCGCTGGGGGAGGAGGAGCGGCGGCTGCTGTGGGCCGACGCGCGGGCCGGGCGGTGGGGTGCGGCGGAGCCGGTGCGCGCCCGGCTGCGGGACTTCGTCCGGGACGCCGTCGACTCCGTCGGCGTGACCCACGTCAGCGGCCTGGTGGACCCGGCGCGCCCGGAGGAGGAGATCACCGGGGTGCTCTCCTTCCTGCTGCGGGACTACGGCCGGATCGTCCCGCAGAACGGGCGCGGCGACCTCACCTCGGTGCTGCGTGACCAGGACGGCGACGGCAACACCGAACTCGGCTTCCACTGCGACACCTGTGACCTCCTCGTCCTGCTCTGCCTGCGTCCCGCCTTCGACGGCGGCGGGTTGACCAAGCTGGCGAGCGCACGGCACGTCCACGACCTGATCGAGCGGGAGCGCCCGGACGCGCTGGCCACGCTCTGCGAGGACTGGACCTTCGACCGGACCGGCCGGGCGGGCCCGCAGCTGGTGGTCACCCCGATCCTCTACCACCGGAAGGAGGGGACGGTCGGCTGCTACTACCAGACCCGCACCGTCCGTTCCTCCCCGGACCGCGGCGGACCCGAGTTGACGGACCGTCAGTGGGAGGCGCTGGGCGTACTGGACGAGGTGCTGTACCGGCCGGAGATCGCCTTCGGCCTGCCGATGGCCGCCGGTGACCTGCTGATCATCCGCAACAGCCGGGTGCTGCACGGGCGTTCGCCGTTCGTCGACGAACCCGGCCGGTACGCCCGGCGGATGCTGCGGATCTGGGTGAACGAGGGGGAGGAATGGGCGCGTTGACCGCACCGCACGGCCGGGTGGCGATCGTCACCGGCGGGGGCAGCGGGCTCGGCCGGGCCTCGGTGCTGGCCCTGCTGGAGGCCGGCTGGACCGTCGCCGTGGCCGGGCGGCGCAAGGAAGCCCTGGAGGACACCGCCGCCCTGGCCGGCGAGGCCGCCGCGCGGGTGCTGCCCGTCCCGACCGACATCCGCAGCCCCGCGGAGGTCGCCCGGCTCTTCGACACCGTCCGGGACCGGTACGGCCGCGTGGATCTGCTGTTCAACAACGCGGGCGCCGCCGCCCCGCGCCGGCCGATCACCGAGACCCCGTTCGAGGACTGGAACCGGGTGCTGGACACCATCGTCACCGGCGGTTTCCTCTGTGCGCGCGAGGCCTTCCGGGTGATGAGCACCCAGTCCCCGCAGGGCGGGCGGATCATCAACAACGGCGCGCCCTCGGCCCACGTGCCGCGCCCCAACTCCATCGCGTACACGGCCGCCAAGCACGCCGTCCTCGGCCTCACCAAGGTGCTCGCCCTGGACGGCCGCCCGTACGGCATCTCCTGCGGACAGATCGACGTCGGCAACGTCAGCCCCGTCGACGGCGGGCCGCAGCCGGCCGCGCTGCAGGCCGACGGGACGATGGCCGTCGAGGCGACCATCCCGGTGGACCGCTTCACCGAGGCGCTGGTCCTGATGGCCTCCCAGCCGCCGGACACCACCATCCAGTCCCTGGTCGTGCTGCCGGCCACCATGCCGTTCGTCGGGAGGGGGTGAGCCGTGCTGGTCAGCGCGCGGTCCTTCGACGAGTACCGGGCGATGTTCGCGCTCACCGACCGCGACCTGGAGCAGCGCATCCTGGACTGCCCGGCCGGCGCGGCGAGCTTCGTCGCCGGGGCCGGCCGGCGGGGCGTCGACGCCGTCGCGGTGGACCGCCAGTACGCCCACCACCGCGAGGAGTTGGGCCTGCTGGTGGAGAGGGAGACCGGCTTCAAGCGCGACCTGCTGGCCGAGGAGACCGCCGGCTGCGTGTGGTCGTGGTACGCCGACGTGGACGACCTGGTCGCCCAGTGGATCGCCAACGCCCGGGAGTTCCGGGCCGACATCGGCGCCCGCCCGGACCGCTACGTCGCCGGCTCGCTGCCCGAACTCCCCTTCGGTGACGGCGCGTTCGACCTGGTACTCAGCTCGCACCTGCTGTTCGCGTACGGCAACCGGCTGGACGAGGACTTCCACCGGGCGGCCCTGCTGGAACTCGCACGGGTGGCGCGCCGGGAGGTCCGGCTGTTCCCGTTGGTGGTGTACGACACCGGAGTGCGCTACCCGCGGTTGGCGGCGCTGCGGCGGGAGCTGGCGGCCCTCGGGGTGCCGAGCCGGGTGGAGCGGGTGGCGTACGAGTTCCGGCCGGGGAACGACGAGATGCTGGTGCTCTCCTCCGACGGCTACCGGGCTCCGGCACGACCGCCGAGGTCGGTCACCGCCGAGGACCGGGTGCGCTGGCGCCACCGGGAGGGACCGGCCGGGCCCTGAACGCCGGAGGCCGGTCGGGGCGACGTGGTGTCGCTCCGACCGGCCTGCGGTGGTGTGGCGGTGGGACGGTGCGTGCCTCAGTGTGCGGAGGCGGCGGTCTCCGGGGTGCTCTCCGGGTCGCCCACCGAGGGTGGGCTGGCCGGGTACTTGAGGAACGGCACGAGGTAGACCGCGACGAGTGCGGCGCCGGACAGCAGGGCCGCCGTGGCGCGCGGGGAGAAGCGGCCGGTGCGGCCGAGGGCGAAGCAGTAGGCGAGCGCGGCGATGCCGCCTAGGGCGATGCCGTAGAGGAGGATGCCGTGCGCGTGATGCTCGGCGCCCCGGCGATCGGGGACGGGGCGCGCGCCCGGTGGAATCCTCGCTGCGAACGGGATCTGACGCCCCCGAACGTCGGCGTCTGCCCCCGGGGCGTCCGTGCGGCGCCCGCGGCCACCGGCCCTCGGGCGCCGCACGGCCCTGCCGGGAGGTCAGTTGACGTACACCGCAGGGCCGCCCGCCTGGGTGGTGTCGGTGACCGGACCGTACGTCGCGGAGAAGTACCCGTCGGCGGGGCAGAGCGCCGAGCCGCCGCTCTTGGCGAAGTGCTCGCTGCGGAACGCCAGGCTGTGCGCGGAGTTGTCGGCGTTGCCCGAGAAGGCGCCGCTGAGCTGGTAGGTGCACGTGATGGTGCCGAACCAGCTGTTGAGCACGGCGGTGGCCTGGATCGCCCCGGCCGAGCCGCCGAGGGTGACCGGGAGCCCCGGGCCGTCCGAGACGGTGATGCCGTACGGGAGGTTGCCGACGGTCAGGCTGCGCACCGAGGTGACGCCGGTGACGTTGCTGGTGCACGAGCCGAAGGTCAGCCCGGTCAGCGATCCGGTGGCCGAGCCGGGAGCCGTCGGGTTGGTCAGCACCTTCCCGGCCAGCTGCGAGACGGCACAGGTGACACCGGTGGTGCTGGTGGCGGTCGAGTAGAAGGTGGCGACGGTGCCCCCGGCGAGCGGCGCGGCGAGCGCGTCGCCGGGTGCGACGGCGGAGCCGCCCGCGCTGCCGGCGGTGAGCACCGGGACGGCGGCGGCGGGCGCGGGTGCCGCGGACGCGGGTGCGACGACCACGGCGAGCGCGGTGGTGGCGGCGAGGGCCGCGACGGCGGCGGCGGGGACGGCAAGGCGACGGCTGAAACGCATGGGCGGAGCCTCTTCCTCGGTGAGGGGCGGGAAGGCGACCTTTCGCGGCTCCCGGGCGGTGGGGGACCGGGGCTCACGACGTTCTACGACTGGTTCTAGGGCCGTGACCGTGCGCCGTCAAGGCGATGGACGGAACTTGCTGACTATTCGTCAACAAGGGCTCGGCTCCCGGCCGGCTTCCGCTTCGCTCTCGGCCCGCTCCCGGCCTGCGACAATGCGGGCATGGCTGAGCACGACCACGACGGCGACCGGGGATACCTGCTGGACAACCGGCAGTCACAGGCGGGCGTCCGCTTCGGCGCGCTCGCCGAAATCTTCGACCCGGTGACCTTCCGGCACGTCGACGCGATCGGGATCGGCCCCGGCATGCGCTGCTGGGAGGTCGGGGCCGGCGGCCCCTCCGTCCCGCTCGGACTCGCCGAACGCGTCGGCCCGACCGGCGCGGTGGTCGCGACCGACATCGACGTCTCCTGGACCGCCCCCGCGGCGGGCGGCGTCATCGAGGTGCTGACCCACGACGTCGCCGCCGACCCGCCACCGCCCGGCGGGTTCGACCTCGTGCACGCCCGGCTGGTCCTGGTGCACGTGGCCGACCGCGCCGAAGCCCTGCGCCGGATGGTCCAGGCCCTGCGCCCCGGCGGCCGGCTGCTCCTGGAGGACGCCGACCCCGCCCTGCAGCCACTGCTCTGCCCCGACGAGTCGGGCCCCGACGAGCGCCTGGCCAACCGGCTCCGATCCGGCTTCCGCACCCTGATGGCCGGCCGGGGCGCCGACCTCGCGTACGGGCGGACGCTGCCCCGGGTGCTGCGCGAGGCCGGCCTGGTCGACGTGCAGGCCGACGCGTACTTCCCGATCACCTCACCGGCCTGCGCCGTCCTGGAGGACGCGACGGTCCGGCAGATCCGCCGGCTGCTGGTGGGGGAGGGCCTCGCCACGGACGAGGAGATCGACCGCCACCTGGCCAACGTCGCCTCCGGCCGGCTCGACCTGGCCACCGCTCCGATGATCTCCGCCTGGGCGCGCCGCCCGTAGAGCCGTGACCGCCGCCGTGACCGCCGGTGCGGCCGGCTCGGTGCGGTGCGGCTCGGTGCGGCTCGGTGCGCTGCGGCGGGGATGGTGCCCGCCCGTAGAGTACGGGCCGTGCCCCTCACCGCCGACCCCTCCCGCGCCGAACTCGCGGCCCTGTTCGCCGATGTCCGCGGCTCCGCCGAGCGGCTCGTCGCCGGCCTGGACGGTCTGACCGACCGGCAGGCACGCGAACCGTCCGCGCTGGCCGGCTGGAGCCGGGCCCACGTCATCACCCATCTCGCGCGCAGCGCCGACGCGTACCGCCGGCTGCTGGCGACGGCCCGGACCGGCGTCGAACCCGGGCCGCGGGCGGACGCGGCCGCGCTGGACCGCGCACTGCGTGCGGGGGCCGAGCGCGGTGCGGCCGAGCTCCTCGCGGACCTCCGGTGCAGTCTGGACGGGCTGTTCGACGAGGCGGCGGCCGTTCCCGTCGACCGCTGGACCGCGCTGGTGTCGGCCCTCGCGGGGTGGCGGCACCCCGCCTGGTTCACCCTCCACCGCGCCCGGCGCGAACTCGAAACCCACCACGTCGACCTCGACCTCGGCCGGACCACGGCCGACTGGCCCGCCGGTTACGTCGCCTGGGCGCTCGACGCGACCGCCGCCACCCTGGCCGCGCGGGACTTCCCGGTCGCCCGGCTGGAGGCCACCGACCTCGGCCGGGCCTGGACCCTCGCCGCCACCGGCGCCACCGTCCGGGGCCCTGGGCACCGCCTCCTCGCCTGGCTCGCCGGTCGCGGGCCGGCTCCGCAGCCGCACGGCGGCCGGCTGCCGGCGCCGCCGTCGTGGCCGCTGCCGCCGGTGCCGGGCTGGGGGTGAGCGCCGGAGCCGACCTCGGGCACGTCCGGCTCGCCCGGCACCTCCTCCCCGCCCGGCTCGCCGGTCGCGGCCGGGCCCGGAGTTCCACCGGGTCCCGGGGTTCCACCGGGTCCCGGAACTCCACCGGGCCCTGGACGGCCGTCGGGCCTCGGAACTCCACCGGGCCGTGGAAGTCCACCCCGCCCCGGAGCTCCACCCGGACCGTCCGCCGCCCTGAAGGCCCGCGCCGGTCCGGGCACCGGCACTCGACCGTCGGCCAGTTGCACAACGGCAACACGGTTTCGTCCGGCGGCGGCCCCTCCCCGTACACCTCGACGTCGGGTGGCCACACCTGGGAGACGGTCAACTGGACCGGCGGCACCTCCCGGGTGGACGGCGAACACCCGCCCTTCGCGGCTGCACCGCGCTCCGGCCCACCCACCGCGGGGCGACCGCCACCGACAGCCGTCCGCCACCGACAGGGGTGGTGGCGGACGGCCGGTGGGCCGGGGGAGAATCCCGTGGCATGACGTCAGGTGGCACCACCTCCGGTGGCCCGGCGCCCGCCGGGGCGACCCGCCGTGGCCCGGCACCCGGTGGTCCGGCCCGACGCCCGACGCTGGTCGTCGTCAGCGGACCGCCCGGGGCGGGCAAGACCACGTTGGCGCACGCCCTGGCCGATGAACTCGGGTGGCCGGCGGTCTGCCGGGACGAGCTCAAGGAGCGGATGCTCGCCGACGGCGCCGATCCGGGTGCGGACCCGGGCACGGGCCCCGACCCGCTCCCGGACCCGGCCCCGGACCTGGACCTGGACCGCAGGACGCTGGACCTGGACCTGGACCGCAGGACGCTGGACGCGTTCTTCCGCACGATCGGCGGACTGCTCGCGACGGGGACGAGCCTGGTGGCGGAGGCCGCCTACCAGGACCGCCTGTGGCGTCCGGGCCTGGAACCGCTCGCGGACCTGGCCGCCATCCGCGTCGTCCGCTGCGCCGTCGACCCCGGGCTCGCCCGTCGCCGCATCGAGCGTCGGGCCGCCGAGCTGCCCTCGCGGGCCGCGCACGCGGACGCCGCGTTCCTGCGCCGCATCGAGGCGGGGGAGCGGCCGATCGAGTCCTGGGTGCCGATCGCTCTCGACGTCCCCCGGCTGGTGGTGGACAGCACGGAGGGCTGGCAACCGCCGCTGGCCCGGATCGTCGCCTTCGCCTCGGCGGACGCCTAGCCGACCGTCGGCGACGGCCCCCGCCGGAGTTACCCTCGGCGGTATGGACGCGTCGGAAGCCACCGCGCGGGAGGCGCCGGAGAACCCGGCGGGCCTCGCACGCCCCGCAGATCCCGCCGACCTCGCGGGCCTCGTCCGGTTGCTGGACCGGCGCGGCGCGGTGGTGCTCAGCGGCGCCGGCCTGTCCACCGAGTCCGGCATCCCCGACTACCGCGGCGCCACCGGCCGCCGCCGCAGCGGCACCCCGATGACCTACCAGGAGTTCACCGGCAGCGAGGCCGCCCGGCGCCGCTACTGGGCCCGCAGCCACACCGGCTGGCCGGCGTTCGCCCGGGCCCGGCCGAACGCCGGCCACCACGCGGTGGAACGGCTCCGCCGCTCGGGGCACGTCGCGGCGGTCATCACCCAGAACGTCGACGGACTCCACCACGCGGCCGGCACCCGTGAGGCCGTGGAACTGCACGGCGGGCTCGACCGGGTGGTCTGCCTCGACTGCCGACGCACCAGCTCCCGGGCCGACCTCGACCGCCGCCTCGACGAGCTGAACCGGGGCTTCCGCCGCCCCGGTGCGGTGCTGCGCCCGGACGGCGACGCGCAGCTGTCTCCGGAGCTGGTGGCGGGCTTCCGTGTCGCGCCCTGTGCGGACTGCGGCGGCGTGCTCAAACCGGATGTGGTCTTCTTCGGCGAGAACGTGCCCGCCGCCCGGGTCGACCACTGCTACGAACTGGTCGACACCGCGCGCTCGTTGGTGGTCCTCGGCTCCTCGCTGGCGGTCCTGTCGGGCCTGCGCTTCGTCCGCCGTGCCGCCCGGGCGCACCTGCCCGTCGCCATCGTCAACCAGGGCCCCACCCGCGGCGACGACCTGGCCGCGTTCCGCCTCGACCTCCCCCTGGGGCCGGCCATGACCGAGGCCGCCCGCCTCCTGGGCTCCGGCTGAGGCCCGGGCGCCGACCGCTTCGGGCCGGTGCCCCGGCCGCAGGCGGAGCCGACGCCCGACACCCGACGCCGGCCCGCCGCACCGCCGGCCGCCCGCGTCAGCCCGCCGGCTGCCAGGGCCGCCCGGGCACCCACAGTGGGACGGGCCCGCCGCGCGGCATGGCGCGCGCCGCGTCCTGCTCCAGCCACCCGCACACCCGCCCCGGATCGCCCTCGCACAGCTCGACCAGCGCGGCCGCGGCGATCCGGGTGCAGCCCAGTACCAGCGCGAGGGTGTCCTGGCGCCGGTGCCGCTCCCGTACGTACGCCTCGATCCGCTCCTCGATCCGCCGCTGCCCGACGCGTTGCTCGACGGGCTCCTCGACGTGCTCCTCGAAGTGCCGGCCATGGGGCGTTCCGTCCGGTCCGTCCGGCCTGTCCGGCCCGTCCCCGGCGGCCAGGGCCTGGACGCCGTGCCACACCAGGGTCAGCGCGCAGGGCTCGGCCGGGTGCGCCACGTCGTCCCGCTGTGCCTGTTCGCGGGCCTCCGCCGACCGCTGCCCCAGCCACTCCAGGGCCGCCGACTCGTCCCCCGCGCAGGACTCGACGACCAGCTTCGCCGCCCGTCCGGCGAGCGCCCGCAGCACCGCCGCCGCCGGGACCCGCAGCCCGGGCGCCGCCGGGTCGCCGAACGCCAGCCAGGCGTCCGCGAACGAGGCCGCCCGCAGACCGCCCACCCAGGCCGGCGCCCCGCCCGCCGAGCCCAGCCACTCCTGCGCGCCCAGCCGGACCAGTCCGACGGCGACCAGGTTGGCCGCGTCCCCGTCGAGTCCCGACGGCCGTCCGTTGCGCCTCACACACACCACCCCCACCAGCGGTCATCACCCCGTGAGCGCACATCCCATCACACCGGGACGGGAACGAACTAGACAGGGCCACGTCACATTTCGGGGCGGGCTCCGGACGCCGGGGCGCGCCAGGCCGCGCTGGCGGGACGACCGACCGGGGGATGTTGCCGCGGGTGCGGCGGCCGGTCACGCGTGAGGCGCAGTCAGGAGTGTTCTGCTGGCGGGCAGGCGACCGTCGCCGACCCCGTCGATCAAGGAGAGAGCATGCCCCACCTGTTCGGACCGGCCCGGCGCACACCCCGTACGGGCCGGGCCGCCGGCCTCGTCTCCGCAGCCTGTGCGGCCCTCGCGCTGCTGGCCGTGACCCCGGCCGTCGCCGTCGCGCCCCCGCTGTCCGACCCCCGGATCATCGCCCACTTCGACCTCGCCCAGGGGCAGCAGCCCGAGAACATCGCCCTCGAACCGGACGGCTCCGCCGACCTCACCCTGTCGTTCGCCCGGCAGATCGGCCGGGTCGACACCGGCGGCCACCTCACCGTCCTCGCCACCCTGCCCGCCCCCGCGAACCCGGCCACCCCGATCATCGGCGCCGCGATCGTCACCGGCATCGCCCGGGCCCACGACGGCACCCTCTACTTCGGCTACGCCACCGGCACCGACGACCTCCAGGGGATCTGGCGGCTCTGCCCCGGCGGCACCCCCGAGCGGATCGCCGCGCTGCCCGCGACCGGCTTCCCCAACGGCCTCGCCCTCGATGCGCACGAGCGCCGCCTCTTCACCGCCGACTCGGTGCTCGGCGTCGTCTACGCCGTCCCGGCGGACGGCGGCACCGCCACGACCTGGTCCGACGACGCCCTGCTCAAGCCGGTGACCGCGTTCGGCGCCAACGGTCTCAAGGTGCACCGCGGCGCCGTCTGGGTCGGCAACACGGACTCCGGTGACGTGCTGCGCATCCCCATCGGCGACGAGGGCGCGGCCCGGCCGGCCGAGGTCCGCGCGAGCGGGCTCGCGGGCATCGACGACTTCGCCTTCACCGGGCGCGGCGACGCCCTGATCGCGGCCATGAACGCGGCCAACGAGGCGGTGTACGTCGCGGCGGACGGCAGCCACCACGCCGTCCTCACCGCCGGCGACGGCCTGTCCAACCCGACCTCGGTGGCGGTGCGCGGCGGCACGGTCTACGTCCCCAGTGCGGCCTACTTCACCCGCACCGACCCCAACCTGCTGCTCGCCGACCTGCGGCGCTGACCGGCCCCGTTCGGTCCCGTTCGGTCCCGCCCGGCTCCGTGCTTCGGTGCGGTGGCCGGGCGTGGTCCGTTCCGGGGTGGTCAGGCCGTCCGGCCGGCAGCCTCGGACCGGTCGTCGGCGCCCGCCCGGTCGACTAGGACGCCGAACCGGCCCCCGCACCCGGTGCCGCCGAGGTCGACGCCCTCATCGACGAACTCGGCTGGGAGGTCTCCCAACACGCCCCCTTCCGCGCGGCCCTCGGCGAGACCCTCGAAGCCCTCCGTTCCCTCGGTGAGGAGATCTCCCACGACGCCCTCCTCGCCCTGCGCCGGCCGGCCCAGGAACACGAGTCGGCCCGCCGCACCACCTGAGCCGGGGGCCGGGGGTGGTCCGGCTCGCGGGTGCGGTCCGGCGGGGCGGGGCGGCGGGGTGGGTGTCCGGGCGTCGGGCGGGGGGCGACGGCGTGCCAGGCGGAGGTGCGGGCGGTCGGGGTCGTACCGTCGGGCCATGCTCATCGGCCTGCTCTCCGCCCTCGTGGCCGCGCTGCTCACCGGCTCGGCCACCGTGCTGCAGGCGGTCGGCGCCCGGCGCGCCGGCGGGGCGGATTCGGGGGCGGGTGAGGCTGCGGCACTGGCCGGGGCGCTGCGGCAGTGGCCGTTCCTGGTGGGCGTGGGGATGGACATGTGCGGCTTCGCCGCCGAGCTCGTCGCCCTGGAGCGGCTTCCGCTCTACGTGGTCGAGGCGGCGCTGGCCTCCGCGCTCGCGGTGACGGCCGTCGGGGCGGCCCGCGTGCTGCGGGTACGGCTGCGACGCAGCGAGTGGGCCGGGGTGGCGGCGGTCTGTACGGGGCTGTTGCTGCTGGCGCTCACCGCCGGGCGGGACGGCCACGGCACCGGCGACGACGCGCTGCGGCTGGGGGTGCTGCTGGTCTCGGTGGCCCTGGTCGGCGCGGGCTGGGTGGTGGTGCGGTACGGCGGTGCCCGTCGTGCCCCGCTGCTGGGGCTGGTGGCGGGCCTTCAGTTCGGGGTGGTCGGGGTGGCGGTGCGGGTGCTGCCGGAGCCGCGGCTGCCGCAGTTGCTGGTCGAACCCTCGGCGTACGCGGTCGCGGTGGCGGGGATCGGCGGGTTCGCCGCGCTGACCTGGGCGATGCAGCACGGGTCGGTGACGGCCGCGACGGCGGCGATGGTGCTGGGGGAGACGGTGGGCCCGGCGGTGGTGGGGGTGCTCGTCCTCGGCGACCACACCCGGCACGACCTGGCTCCGGTCGCCGTCCTGGGTTTCCTGGCCGCGGTCGCCGGTGCACTGACCCTGGCCCGCTTCGGCGACGCCGAACAGCCCGCCGTGACGGCCTGAGGCCGGGCGGGGCGCCGTTCGGCGCGGTCGAGCCGGGCGGGCTCCGGCGGGCAGCCGGACACCGCTCGCCGAACGGGTCGGCGAGCGGTGTCCGGTGCGGCGGGTGTCGTCAGGCGCCAACGGTGCCGCCGGCCGTCAGGCACCGTCGGTCGCCAGGTGCCGTCGGCCGTCAGGCTGGTCAGGCCCGCCGGGCGTCAGTTGTCGTCGGTGGCCGAGTCGTTGTCGGCCTGGGCGGCCGCGCTCTCGGCGGCGTCGAGCTTGTGCTGCATGTCCTGGACCTGGGCGCTGTCGGCGGCGCCGGGGGCCGGATGCCCGGACGGGCCGCAGGCCGTGAGCAGGGCGACCCCGGCGAGGGCGAGGGCAGCGAGGAGGGCGGACGGGCGGCGGGTCACTTGGACGCGCCCTGGTCGTGCGCGCCGCACCAGGTGGCGACGGCGGTGAGGTCCTTCTGCCGGGTCTGCAGGGTGGTGACCAGGCCCTTGCGAGCGGTGAGGCGGTCGTTGAGGAGGGTCTGGATCTCGGTGTGCCCGGCGGCCTTGGCGTTGTCGGCCCGCTGCTGCAGGCGGGCGACCGAACCGGGCACGGTGGCGTCGCCGTTCAGCCGGGTGAGCGCCTTGGTGACGTGCTGCTCGGTCTTCGGCAGCCGCTTGCAGATGGCCTTCGCGCCGTCACCGGTGGGCGTGGAGGCGGCGGACGCGGCGGCGGTGGGCGAGCCGCCCGCCCCGTCCGCCTGGGCGGGTGCGGTGGCGAGCAGCGAGCCGGCGAGGGCGAGCGCGCCGAGGGCGGCGGCCCGGCGGCCGGTGACCCTGCGGCGGACGGGCATGACGGACGTACGGATGGCGGACATGGGCGTCCCTTTCTGCCGTGGACGGTCTCGGAGACCGGGCCGGTGGGTGCGGGCCCGGTCCGGCCCGGTCGCCGGGAGCGTAGGACGGCTTCTTGTGGATTCCCTGTGGAACGGGGGCCGGGGCGGCGGAGGGCCTCAGCGCTCCTCGCCCGCGATCCAGTCCCGCCGTACCGGGAGCCGCAGGGTCGGCGTGTCGGTGTCCGGCATGGGCAGGCGGACCTCCATCCGGCACCCCGTCCCGCCGGGCGGCTCGCCGATCCGCACGGTGCCCCGGTGCAGCGCGGCCTGCTGGGCGACCAGGGTGAGCCCGAGCCCCGAACCCGGACTGTCCCGCCGGCGGTGGAAGCGGTGGAAGACCGCCTCGCGCTCGGCCGGCGGGATGCCGGGCCCGGTGTCGTCGACGGTGAGCAGGGCGACCCTGCCGGCCGGGACCAGCCGGACCGTCACCCGGGCCGGCTCGGTCCGCTGCGGCCCGCCGCGACCGTGCACGGCGGCGTTGACCAGCAGATTGACGAGCATGATCCGCAGGCCGGGTTCCCATCCGAACACCCTGAGCTCCGAGGGGAGTTCGACGGTGATGTCGGCTTCCGGACGCCGTCGCCGGGCGTCGGCGGCGGCCGCGTCGGTGAGGTCGGCGAGGTCGACCGGGCCGAAGGAGTCGACCTCGACGAGGTCGCCGCGTGCGAGCGTGCCGAGCGCGGTGAGCAGGTCCAGCAGTCGGGCGTGGTCGTCGCGCAACTCGGCGACGATCTCCGCCCGTTCGCCGGTCGGGAGGTCCTGGTGGGCGGCCAGGACGTCCAGGTTGGTGCCCAGGCTCATCAGCGGGGTCCGCAGCTCGTGCGAGGCGGCGGCCGAGAAGGAGCGCGCGGTCTCCAGCGCCTGGGCGGTGCGCAGGGCCTGTTCGTCGTAGCGGGCGAGCAACAGGGCGAGGGCGGCGGCGAGTTCGTCCACCTCGGCGGTGCCGCTGCGCTCCGCGGTGAAGGGGGCACCGCCCGTGCCGTCCTCGGTGCCGAGCGTCCGGGGCGCCGCCGGGTCGAGCTCCGTCGCGCGGCGGCTGAGCCGGCGCAGCGGTGCGGTGGCGCGCTCGGCGAGGGCGAAGCCGATCAGGGCGGAGAGCGGCGCGGCGACCGCCGCCACGAGCAGGACCCGTCGGCGGACCGTCGCCGTCTGGTTGCCGGCCAGGCTGCCGGGTTCGCTGACCCAGAGGGTGCCGCTGCCGCCGTTCGCCCCGCCGCCGGAGACGTGGACGGTCAGCACCCGCCACGCCGCGCCGTGGTCGTGGACGGTGGCCGGCCCGCCCGGTGTGCCGGGGAAGGCCCGGTCGTCGGCGGGCTGCGGGCCGACCGACAGCAGCACGGTGCCGTCCTGCGCGGTGACCCGCACGCCCGAGTCCAGGGCGGCGTCCACGACCTTGCGCTGCTGGTTCTGTTCGACCTTGGGCCGGCCGCGGGTGTCGGCGGCGACCAGTGCGCGCACGCTCGGCAGGACGGCGGTGGCCCGGTCGGCCAGCCGGGCGTCCTGCTGGTGGCGCAGGTCCCGGCCGACCAGCGGCAGCAGCAGGAGTCCGGCCAGCACCACCAGCAGCGGCACCACGGCGGCGGCCCACAGGGCGATCCGGGTGGAGAGCTTCACGGCGGCCGCTACCCGTTCGCGCCGGGCAGGCGCAGCACGAAGCCGACGCCCCGGACGGTGTGGATCAGCCGGGGCCGGCCGTCGGCCTCCAGCTTGCGCCGCAGGTAGCTGACGAAGGTGTCCACGGCGTCGCTGCGCACCTCGAAGTCGTACCCCCAGACCCGTTCCAGCAGCAGCTCGCGGGAGAGCACGATGCCCTGGTTCCGGGCGAGCTGGGTGAGCAGCTCGAACTCCCGCCGGGTGAGCCGGAGTTCGCGTCCGTCGAGGCGGGCCTCCCGGGTGGCCGGGTCGATCGCCAGCGGCCCGGCCAGCACGCGGTCGGTGGGCAGCGGCGGGCGGCGGCGCAGCAGGGCGCGCAGCCGGAGCACCAACTCCTCCAGGGCGAAGGGCTTCACCAGGTAGTCGTCCGCCCCGGCCTGGAGCCCGGCCACCCGGTCGGCGGGTTCGTCCAGCGCCGAGAGCATCAGGACCGGGACGTCGTCGCCCCGGGCGCGCAGGGTCCGGCAGACCTCGGCGCCGCTGAGGCCGGGCATCGAGACGTCGAGCACCAGGACGTCCGTCGCGGCGGGCGGCGGGGCGTCCGGGTCGGCGGGCAGCAGACGGGCGAGCGCCGTCTCGCCGTCCTCGGCCAGCGCGACGGTGAACCCGCTCAGTCGCAGGCCGCGTTCCAGGGTGCGCCGGATCGCCGCGTCGTCGTCCACCACCAGGACCCGGCCGCCGCCGGCGGGGCCGTCGCCGCCCGCGGACCCGTTCCCGTTCATCGGCTCCTCCTCGTGTTCGGCCGCCGACTCTCTCACACCTCCGGATTCCGGTCTCCGCGGGGGCCGCGAGGACGTGTGCATGCCCGGCGGGGATCGGGGCACGCGGTCACCACGGGCCGCCGCCGGGCGTGGCGGGGCCGGGGAGGACGAGGAGGAGCGATGGGACGGATCGAGGAGTCGGTCGAGGTGCTGGCCCCGCTGGCCACGGTGTACGAGCAGTGGATCCGGTGCGAGGAGTTCCCGCACTTCATGCGCGGCGTGGTGAGCGTCGACCGGGACGCCCCGGGCAGCAGCAGCTGGGTGGTGAGTACGGCGGCCGGCCGGCGCGGGTTCGAGGCGGTGACCACGGAGGTGGTCGAGGGCGAGCGGGTGGCCTGGGACGGCGGGGACGGGTCGGTGAAGCACTCCGGCGTGGTCACCTTCCACCAGGTGGACGACCGGACCACCCGGGTGATGCTCCAGCTGGAGGTCGAGCCGCACGGGCTCTGGGAGCACCTGGCCGGCGCGCTCGGTTTCGTCGACCGGCGGGTCATCGACGACCTGGCCGACTTCAAGCGCCACGTCGAGGCCAGCGCCGGGCCGCCGGTCGACTGAGCCTCCGTCGGGGCGCTTCCCGTGGACCGACACGCGGGCGGGTTCGCGCAACGGCCCACCGGGACGGGAGACTCGTCACGACGTGCACGCGAGAGCGGAGGTACGGGGACGAGGGCGCGGAACGCCGGGCGCGGCGCGGCACGGCACGGAACGCACGGCACGGTACGGCGGCGCCCGGCACGGCACGGAACGCACGGCACGGTACGGCGGCGCCCGGGGCGCCGCGACGAACGCCCGAGGAAGGGGACCCGCTCGATGGAACGTCTCACCGCCCGGATCGGCATGCGGCTGATGACCGGCGACGAACACAGCCGGGACCTGGACGTCGACTGGTCCTACCGGCCCGACGACCCCTACGCGATAGACCTGGACTTCAGCGCCTTCCAGGCGGGCACGGTGTGGACGATCTCGCGCGACCTGCTGACCGCCGGCATCCACGCGCCCGTGGGCGAGGGCGACGTCCACGTCGCACCCTTCGACGACACCCGCCTGCTCATCGCGCTGGCCGGGAGCGAGGGCGTCGCCCTGCTCGCGACCTCCGCCGCGGAGGTCGACCGGTTCGTGGGTGCCACGGCCGAGCTCGTGCCGGCGGGCTCGGAGCACACCCGGATCGACTGGGGCGACGGCCTGGAGGACCTGTTGACCTCCTGACGTGGCTGCCCCCTGACCCCCTGACCCCCTGGCCTGCTGGCCTGCTGTCCGCCCGTCGGCCGGGCGGTTACGCGCCGGCGAGCCGGTCGAGGAGGGTGAGGGCGTCCTCGACGGAGCCGGCCGGGTCGACGACGGGGTAGAGGACGCCCCGTACGGTGCGGGTGGCGTCGAGGACGAGGGTGAGCCGCTTGAGCCGGTCCACGCCGGCGGCCCGGAAGGTGGGCAGGCGCAGCGTGGCGGCCAACTGCAGCTCGGCGTCGGAGAGCAGCGGGAACGGGATGCGCGCGTGCTCGGCGAACGCGGCCAGTTGGTCGGGGCGTTGGGTGCTGACGCCGTAGACGCCGGCGTCGCGGGCGGTGAACTCGGCCATCCGGTCGCGGTAGGTGCTGGACTCCAGGGTGCAGCCGGCGGCGCCGGGAATGGTGCCCCAGCCGGGCGGGTAGTCGTGGCCGCCGGGCGGGTAGGCGCCGGGGTAGCAGTAGAGCACCGTCCAGGCGGCGCCGGCCGCGACCGGGTCGACGGGCTCGCCGGCGGCGGAGGCGAGTTCCAGCGGTGGCAGCCGGTGGCCGGCCAGGGCGTGGACGCGGCGGGTCTCGGCGGAGTCGGCGGGGCTGGTGGCCGAGAGTGATCCGTCGCCCAGGACGTAGCGCCCGCCCCAGTCCTGCAGGGCGACCAGGACGGGCAGCAGGCCGCGGCCGGTCGCCGTCAGGTGGTACTCGTAGCGCGGCGGGTGCGGGTGGTAGAGCCGCTTCTCCAGGATCCCGTCCTCGACGAGCGCCTTGAGCCGTTCGGTGAGCACCCGGCGGCTGATCCCGAGCGCGGTGCGCAGGCCGTCGAAGTGGTGGGTGCCGCCGGCGATGTCCCTGATCAGCAGCAGGGTCCAGGTGTCGCCGACCACGGTCAGGGCCTGGGAGATCGCGCAGTCGGGGTCAGCCGCTTCGGTGTGCCGCATGAGTATCGATTATAGTGAGTTCCAAAATGAGACTCACTCGCCGGACTGCTCGCCGGCGCACCCGCCGGATCGGCCTGCCGGAACGGCGCACGGGGGCGGTCGCGGCGGGAGCGGCGGACGGGAAGGGGTGGACGTGGCGACGCGCACAGCGGTTGCGACGGGACGCGGGACGGAACGGGGGAGCGGGCACGGGCCGGAGGAGGGCAGTCGGCGCGGGGCGGAACGCGAGGGCGGGGCGGGGGTGTTCTGGCGCTACTGGAGCGCCTCGACCGTCAGCCGTTTCGGGGACGAAGTCACCCGGGTGGCCCTGCCGCTGATCGCCGTCGTCACCCTGCACGCCACGGCGCTGCAGGTCGGTCTGATCACCGGAGCGGCCTACGTCGCCTGGCTGCTGGTCGGACTGCCGGCCGGCGTCCTGGTCCACCGGCTGCCGCTGCGCGGCACGCAGGTCGCGATGGACCTGGTCCGCGCGGCGGCCGTGGCCTCGGTGCCGCTGGCGGCCGCCTTCGGGGTACTCGGGCTGCCGCAGCTCGTGGCGGTGGCACTGGTCATCGGCCTCGCCAGCGTGGTCTTCGACGTCGGCAACTCCACCTTCCTGCCCTCGATCGTCGCCAAGGAACAGCTGACCGCCCGCAACAGCCTGCTCTCCGGCACCTCCGCCGCGACCGAGCTGGCCGGCCCCTCGCTCGGTGGCGTGCTGGTCCAACTCCTCGGCGGTGCCGCCTCGATGGTGCTGGACACGGTCAGCTACCTGGCCTCGGCCGTGCTGCTGGGCAGCCTGCCCCGCGCGGAACAGCCGACCGCACGGACCCCCGGGGCGGGCATGCGCGAGCAGATCCGCGAGGGCTGGCGCTACGTCACCCGGCACCCGGTCATCGGGCCGTGCGCCGCCGACGCCACCGCCGTCAACTTCGTCTGCGGCGGCCTGATGACCCTCACCCCGGTGTTCCTGGTCCGCACCCTCGACGCGCCGGTCGCCGCAGTGGGCGCCCTGATGGCCACCGGTGGGCTGGGCAGCCTGCTCGGCGCCGCCGTCACGCCCCGTCTGGTCGCCCGGATCGGCAGCGGCGGCGCACTGCGGTGGGCGGCGCTGTTCGCCGCGCTGTTCGCCTTCCTCCTCCCGGCGGCCGGCTCCGGCTGGGCGACGCTGGTCTTCGCCGTCGGCAACGCCGGCTTCTCGGCGGGCGTCGTGGTCACCAGCATCGTCACCCGCACCCACCGTCAGACCCAGACCCCGCCCGACCTGCTCCCCAGGGTGATGGCCACCGTCCGCTTCGTCTCCTGGGGAGCCATCCCCGTCGGCGCCCTCGCCGCCGGTGCCGCCTCCACCGCCTGGGGCCCCCGCACCGCTCTGCTCCTGCTGGCGGTCGCCAGCCTGGCCAGCCCCGCGATCCTCATGGCCGGCCCGATCCGCCGGCTGCGCGAACTTGCCTGACACGGCGGGCGGATGCGCCGGGGCGGCCGGGGGACGGGGGTCTCCGGCGGCCCCGGCCACTCCGGCCACTTCGGCCGCCACGGTCGGCCCCGTGCGGCCGGTGCGGGCCGTCGGATCAGCCCGCGCCGCCCCGCAGGTGCGCCAGCACCGCCAGGACCCGGCGGTTGCCCTCCGCCGGATCGAGGTCCAGCTTCATGAAGATGTTGCCGGCGTGCTTGACCACCGACGCCTCGGTGACGCCCAACCGGGTCCCGATCGACTGGTTGGTGCAACCCTCGGCCATCAGCCCGAGCACCTCGCGCTCGCGCGGAGTGAGCCGGCTCAACGGCCGCGCCGCCGTCTGCTGGGCCAGCAGCACCCGCACCACCTCCGGGTCGATGACGGTCTGCCCGTCGGCGACCCGGCGCAGCGTGTCCAGGAACTCGGAGACCTCGCCGACCCGGTCCTTCAACACGTAACCGAGGCCGCCCTTGCCCCGTCCGTCGCCGCCGAGCAGCTGTGTCGCGTACGCCGTCGCCACGTACTGGGAGAGCACCAGGACGGGCAACCGGTCGTGCCGGGCGCGCAGGTCGAGGGCCGCCCTGAGGCCCTCGTCGCGGAAGCCGGGCGGCATCCGGACGTCGGTGATGACGACGTCCGGCCGGTGCTCCTCCACCGCCCGGGCCAGGGCCTGCGCGTCCCCGACCGCGGCGACCACCCGGTGGCCGCTGCGGTCGAGGATCTCGGTCAGGCCCGCCCTGAGCAGGACGGCGTCTTCGGCGAGCACTATGCGGAGCACGGGACCTCCACCCGGAGCTGGGTCGGACCGCCGACGGGACTGGAGACCGTCAGCCGTCCGCGCAGGATCGCCAAGCGGTCCGCGAGGCCGGACAGGCCGGTACCGGCGCCGGGATCCGCCCCGCCCCGCCCGTCGTCGGTGATCATCAGGATAAGCCGGTCGTCCACCAACCGGCCGGTGATCCCGACCCGGGAGGCCCCGCTGTGCCTGGCCGCGTTGGCCAGCGCCTCCGTCACCGTGAAGTACGCCGTCGTCTCCACCAGTGGCGGGAGGCGGCGCGGCAGGTCGATCGCGGCCTCGACCGGGATCGGTGAACGCTGCGCCACCTCCGCCACCGCGGCGGCCAGCCCGTGGTCGGTCAGCACCTGGGGGTGGATGCCCCGCACCAGGTCGCGCAGCTGCTCCAGGGCCCGGCGCGCCTCGCCCCGACCCCGGGCGACCAGCGCGGCCGCCTCCGGGGCGGAGTCCTTCAGCTCCAGCTCGGCCAGCCCCAAGGTCATGGTGAGCGCCACCAGTTGCTGCTGCGCGCCGTCGTGCAGGTCCCGCTCGATCCGGCGCCGCTCCGCCTCGAAGGCGTCCGCCAGCCGCGCCCGGGAGCGCGTCAGCTCGATCACCCGGTGGTGGTCCGGATCCCTGCGCGGCCCCAGCAGCATCCGGGCCGTCCGTACCTGGCCCGCCGTCAGCCAGCCCGCCGCGTAAGCGGACAGCGCCACCCCGGCCAGACCGGCGAGGCCGAACGGCAGGGCGGACAGCGGACCGGGGACCGCCCGGCCCGGGATGATCATCACGGTCTCCGGGGCCAGTGCCCACACCACCACCGGGCTTGCGACCAGGATGCAGGAGAACGCCAGCAGCGCCAGCACGCCCAGCCCGGCCCCGGTGAAGACGATCGCCAGCAGGGCGGCGTACCCGGACTCCCGCCACGTGGCCCGCTCCGTGAACCGGTGCCGCAGCCGACGCCGCAGACCGTTCCGCAGCCCGTCCTCGGGCACCGGCGCGTGCGGGTCCGCGAGCCGAACCGGCTCCACCAGCCGCAGCCGACGCCGCTCCAGCCGGGCGACCGGGATGCCCAGCAGCGGGACGCAGGCCAGCACGAGCAGGCCGACACCCGCCACCGAGAGCGGGATCCCGACCGAGACCAGCACTGCCAGGGCGAGCAGCACGCCCAGGCCGAACAGCACGCCGCCCAGCTGGTGCAGCCAGCACCGCAGCGGCCAGGTCGAGAACAGGAAGGCCGGCGGCCGGCGGCCGAGCGCCCGCCGGACGGCGAGGTCGGGCGCCGCCGTCCCGTCGGGCGCCGCCGTCCCGTCGGGCCGGGCCGGGGAGTCCGGCCAGGCGGTGTCGTCCGGTCCGGCCGTCGTGCCGGCCTCATCCGCGCGGGACATCCCGTGCCTTCCGTCCGATGGGCGTTCGATGATCATCAAGAACCCTAGCCCGGACGGCCGTCCCCGTCGGTAGGGAAAACCCGCCCCCCTGCCCTCCGCGCACGGTCCACTGCGTACCGCCTCCGGCAGAAGCTCAACTCCCCGTACCCGTAGGGGAGTCGGTGCCGGTGCAGCGGCCGGCCGTGCGCTCGTCACCGGGCAGGGCCGTGCGCCGCCCCCCGGGCCGTGGTCGGGGAAACCCGACCACGGATCCTCGACCTACCTGTCATGACCGCGCGCCCCCGTCCGACTGGAATGGAGCGGTGCCGAAACGACTGGTTGCAGCAGCGATGACGACGATCCGCCCCGCAAGCACGGGAGGTGCGGCGCGGGGCGGGCCCGCCGCCCGGCGCGCGCTCGGGATCGCCGGCTGGCTCGGAGCGGCAGGGTTCGCCGCCGCCCTCGCCTCCCTCTCCGCCCTGGCGCCGCACCGTGTCTGGGGTTGGTGCGCCGCCGTCGGCTACCTGACGGCGGCGCTCGCCGGCCGGCTGCCCGCCCGACTGCGCCACGCGCCGAGCGCCGGGTCCGCGCTGCCCGTCGGCTGCGCGCTGGTCGGTGCCGTCCTGGTGCCGCTCGCCGTCCTGCTGGCGACCGGTCGGGCCCAGAGCGAGGTCCTGGTGATCGAGCGATCCGCCGCGACCCTGCTGCACAGCGGCACGCCCTACCCGGCCGATCCGCAGGCCGTGACGGACTACGACCCGTACCTGCCCGGCATGGCCCTGTTCGGCATGCCCGCCCGGCTGTTCGGCGACGGCTCCGCCGCGCTCCGACCGGTCGGCGACCCCCGGCTGTGGTGCGCCGCCGCCCTGGTCGCCTGCCTGGCCGCCGCGCACGCGGTGCTGCGGCGCGGCACGACCCCGGGAACCGCCCCCCGCTCCCTCGGAGCCGGGTACGCGACCGCCGTCCTCGTGGCCTCCCCGCTCGTCGCGCTGCCGCTCTGCGTCAGCGGCATCGACCTCCCGCTCACCGGACTCCTCGCCCTCGCGCTCGCCCTCGCCGCCCGCCACCGGCCGGTCGCGGCCGGACTCGCCCTCGCCACCGCCTGCTCCCTCAAGTGGACCGCCCTGCCCGCGGTCGCGGTCGCCGTCGCGCTCGTGGCGGCCGGCCGGGGGCGAGGGGCCGCCGTCCGCTGCGCCGCCGTCTGGGCGGGCGGCACCCTCGCCCTGGTCCTGCCCGCACTGCTGGTCGCGCCCGGCCGGCTGGTCGAGCAGGTGTTCCTCTTCCCGACCGGACGCGGAGCCGTCCCGACACCCGCCGCCAGCCCGCTGCCCGGCCGACTGCTCGCCGAGCTCGGGCCGGCCGGTTGGTGCGCGGCCGTCCTGCTCCTGCTGTGCGGCGGGGCGGCCGTCGCCGTCTCCCTCGTCGTCCGCCCGCCCCGGAGCCTCGCGGCCGCCGCCGACCGGCTGGCCGTCGGCCTCTGCCTCGCCTTCCTCCTCGCCCCCGCCGGGCGGTTCGGCTACTTCGCCCTGCCGCTGCTCCTCGCCCTCTGGGCCCGCCGCGCCCCGGCCGGTCCGCCCGGCCGGCGGGCGGTCCGACACCGGGTCCGGACGGTTCGCGTGCCCGGCGTCGTGCCGGTGGCCGTTGCCGTACGCGTCGGCGTTCCCCCGCTCACCGCGACCCCGCCCCGCCGGGCCCGGCCGGTCGGCCGCCGGGCGGTTTCCCCCTCGTTCACCAGCGCCGGCGCGGCCGCCGTGACCGTCCCTCCGCCCTGACCACCCCTCCATCGTGACGACCCCTTCCTCGCACGACGCTCCTCCATCGCACGACGCTCCTCCACCACGACCACCCCTCCACCGCACGACGCTCCGGCGCCCGCCCGGAGCCCGAGAAAGGCCGCCGCATGGGCACCACACTGATCGTCACCAACGACTTCCCGCCCCGGCAGGGCGGCATAGAGACCTTCGTGCACGCCATGGCCACCCGGGTGCCCGGGGACGACGTGGTCGTCTACACCTCCTCCGAGCCCGGCGACGCCGCGTTCGATGCGAGCCTGCCGTTCCCCGTGTTCCGGGACCCCGCCCGCACCCTGCTGCCCACCCGCAGGGTCACCGAGCGCGCCGTGCGGCTGGTCCGCGAACACGGCTGCGACCGCGTCTGGTTCGGCGCGGCGGCCCCGCTCGCCGTGATGGCGCCCGCGCTGCGCCGGGCCGGTGTGCGGCGGATCGTCGCCACCACCCACGGTCACGAGATCTGGTGGGCCCGGGTGCCCGGGGCGCGTCGGCTGTTGCGTCGGGTGGGCGACGGCGTCGACGCGGTCACCTACCTCGGCGAGTACACCCGCGCCCGGATCGCTCCGGCGCTGGGGCCCCGGGCCCGGCTCGCCCGGCTGGTGCCCGGGGTCGACCCGGCCGCCTTCGGGCCCGAACCGCGCGCGGAGCAGGGCCGGGAGGTCCGTGACCGGTACGGGCTGCACGGCCGCGAGGTGGTGCTGAGCGTGGCCCGGCTGGTGCCCCGCAAGGGCCAGGACGTGCTGATCCGCGCCCTTCCGCTGATCCGCCGCGCCGTCCCGGGGGCGGTGCTGCTGATCGTCGGTCAGGGCCCGGACGAGCGGAGGCTGAGGAGGCTCGCCGCCCGGCTGCCGCAGGGCTCGGTGGTGTTCGCCGGCGGCCGCAGCCACACCGAGACGCCCGCCTACTACGCGGCCGCCGACGTGTTCGCCGTGCCCTGCCGCACCCGCCGGGCCGGGTTGGAGGCCGAAGGGCTCGGCATCGTCTATCTGGAGGCCGCGGCCGCCGGTCTGCCCGTCGTGGCGGGGGACTCCGGCGGTGCGCCCGACGCGGTGCTCGACGGCGGTACCGGCGTCGTCGTCGACGGCCGGGACGTCCACGCGGTCGCCGGGGCCGTGATCCGGCTGCTGACCACCCCGGAGGGCGCCGCGATGGGGCGGGAGGGCCGTCGTCGGGTCGCCCGCGAGTGGACCTGGGAGGCCTCCGCCGACCGCCTGACCCGGCTGCTCACCCCGGGACCCGGGGCACCGGAGCTCGATTCACCGGAGCTCGGTCCACCGGAGCTCGATCCACCCGGCTCCGATTCGCCGGAGCTTGATTCACAAGAAAATAGTGTCCGATCATCGATCGAATGAAAATTACCCGTTCAGGGCATTGACTCGATAATTCTCTGTATTTGTCAGTGCCCATCAGTATGGTTACGGATCACCTGCTCCGGTATCGGCTCCGGTGGGCCCAACTCGTGGACGGCAGACAGGAGAAGCCTCCGTGACCGACCTCGATCTCCTCCTGTTTCCGCACTGCGACTTGCACATGGCCCTGAGCGGCACACCGCCGCTCGTCCTGACCCTGGCCACGCGCAAGGAGGCCACGCCCGCGACGAACGGCTTCGTGATCACCGCGGTGCCCCCCGGCCAGTGCGAGTTCGACTTCTTCGCGCCGTTCAACGCGAAGGAGCACCGATTCGAGGGGCTGCCGACGTTCGACAAGGCGACCGGGAAGGTCACGGCCACGACTCCCGGGGTCTTCCTCTTCCAGGCCCACGTCGGGAACCAGTACCTCGTCGGCCGGCTCCAGGTCCACCGGTCCGTCGTCGGCTGGTGGTTCGGCAACGACTCGGTCACCACCGCGCTCGACGCCACCGTCGCGCACGCCCAGCCGTCGCTGTACGCGAAGTTCAGCGACGACGCGGGAGCGGGGACGGACCTGATCGGCGACATCACCGGGCACGGGTACGTCCAGCTGGTGCCGGCCGACACCCGGCAGCTCGTCGTGTCGCCGACCGGCCGGGTCCGGGGCGTGCTGCCCACCCAGCCGGGCACGCCGTGGGTGCTCTCCGGCCTGTTCCCGGGCCTGGGCGGCGCGCAACTGCTCAACGTGTGGGTGACGGACTACACCGCGCAGCACGCGCTGACGTGGGAGCTGGGAGGGGGTGACCCGGCGGCCCTCGGCGACAAGCACAACGTGCTGTTCCTCGCCGAGGGGTTCCGCGAGCAGGACCGCGCGAAGTTCGACGAGATCGTCACCCGGACCGTCCACGAGATGTTCGAGAAGCCCGCGCACGAGCCGTACGGCATGCTGCGCGCGAGTTTCAACGCCTTCAAGGCCTTCACCCCCTCCCAACAGCACACCGTCACCTGCGGGTTCCGGGTCTCGGCGGGCGAGGAGACGGTCGAGGCGGGCCGGGCGACGGGCTCCGGCTACCCGATCCCGACCAAGCGGATCGGCGGCGGCACGCTCTACACGCTGGAGGAGCTGGTCCGCCGGGTCGGGCTGCCCATGCGCGGGGACAGCCGGAGCAACCTCCCGGCGACGTGGCAGGACCAGGACCTCGACATCGACCCGCACAAGATCACCGAGGACCTCGTCCAGGCCTGGAAGGCGCACCAGTCGGCCGGCATCCTGCACGCCCGGGACACCTTCTTCGGCTTCCACCTGGGCAACCGGCCGGCCGACCGGGCCTCGGGCACGGACCCGGTGCCCAAACCCCCCGACGACGCCAGGCACTCCGCGGCGGTGACGGCCTTCGTCGCCAGGCTGCAGGAGTTCTACCAGAACGAGCCGACCCGCAACCTCACCCTCGACCCGCGCCGGCACCCGCCCGAGCTCTACATGGACGGGTCGCACGTCAATCCCGCCAACACGCTGCTGCGCTTCGTCGGCGGCCTGAAGCTCACCGGCTCCACGGCCCCGGTCGGCGCCCAATGGCTGCCCGACGGTTCGCGCTTCCAGCCCAGTCGGGGCCTGATCGCCCTGATCGTCAACGACGGCCTGATCGGCGGGACGAACCTCAACGGCCGCACGGTGACGGCCCAGACGATGAACAGACTCCCGCAGCTCTCCTACGTCTACGCCAACGCGACGGACAAGCGCGAGCAGCGCCGGGACCCACCGCCCGACATCGAGGTGGACTACGACGACATCGTCCAGACCGTGGCGCACGAGTTCGGCCACAGCTTCAACCTGTCGGACGAGTACGAGGAGTTCGACGGCGACGGCACGGACGCGAAGCAGTCGGCGGACCTGTTCGGCGACAACGTGTCGGTGCTCGGCTTCCTGCGCGCGGGCGACGACCCGGACCGGCACATCGACCCGGCCAAGGTCAAATGGCTGCAGCTGCCCCGGATCCGCTCCGCCGCGGTCCTGCTGACCGACTCGGTGAACGTGACCAGTCCGGTCCAGGGCATCAAGATCACCATCGGCTCGCGCAACATCGCGGAGTGGCAGCTGGCCCAGAAGCTCTTCACCGAGGTGCGGCTGCGCAACTTCGGCATCGAGCCGTTCGGCCGGCAGCTCCCGCTGGACGTCAGCGCCGCGCACTACCTGGAGGGCCTGATCGTCGGCCGGGTCCTCCCGGCGGAGGGCGCGATCATCCTCACCCGGGCCGGGACGGCGCCCTTCCCGACCTTCGTGAAGGGCTCGATCGCCTTCGTCCCGCTGAAGGACAACCAGCACCAGCCGCTCCTGGTGGTGGAGCCGGACGTGCTCAAGTACCTCCGGGACCACCGGGATCCGCTCAACCAGAACCCGGACCACGTCCAGAAGAACGACAAGGAGGACGACAACCCCGTCGACATCCCCGACTTCAGCCCACCCTGCAAGTCCGCCCGGACGATCGGGATCTTCGAGGGCGGCGCCACCTTCGCCGGCGCCCACTACCGGCCGACCGGCCGCTGCAAGATGCGCCGGGGCTCGACGGACTTCTGCCACGTCTGCGCCTGGCTGATCGTCAACCGGGTCGACCCCACCTTCCACGCGCTCCTCGACAGGAAGTTCTACCCGGAGTCCAAGAAGGAGGCGAAGAAGCATGAGTGAGCCGGGCACCTTCGAGCGGATCCTGGCGGAGGTCGGGCAGGCGCTGCTGCCGCTGCGCGACGGGCTGGCCACCCCCGCCGCGTTCACCGCGCTGCTGCGCCGCCTGGGCTGGATCGCGACCGACGTCCCGCAGCCCTTCGTCGACCTGCGCTACGCCGTCGAGACGCTCTACGACAGCCTGCACACCCTGCTGGGCGACGGCGGGCTGAACGTCGACGGCACGGTCGGCGACGGCGGCGCCTCCGCGTCGGCCTCCTTCTCGCCGGATGACGTGAAGCGGGCGCTCGGTGCCGTCCAGGCGCTGATCAAGGGCATCCACGCGATCACCGACGCACCGCCCTCGTCCATCCCCGACGCCCTGCGCGCGGACGGCTTCCTCACCCTCTTCCCCGGCCAGCTCCTCGACTTCCTGATCGTCGGCTACCTGCAGCGCTACCACCCCGACCTCGGCTTCGCCCTGCGGAGCCTCGGCGTGATCAAGGCCGGGTACGCCCCGGCCGCCGGCAACCGCCCGCCGTACATGCACCTCGGCCTCGACCTCGGCGACCTGCCCCGGGCGCTCACCGACCCGGCGCAGGTACTGAAGGACGCCTTCGGCTGGGGCACCGCCGACTTCGACCACCCGGCGCTGCTCTCGCAGCTCGACAACCTGCTGCGGACCATCGGCGCCGACGTCGAGACGGGGACGGTCCCGCCCTCGACGGCGCTGGCCGTCCAGGGCTCCGCTCCGGACCCGCTCGCGCCGGATCCGAAGACGCTCGCCGCCGTCCTCTTCCAACGCGTCCAGCCCACGGCCGAGATGACCGCCGCCGTGCGCCTGCTGCCGCTGCCCGCCGCCGCCGGCGCCCCGCCCGGGCTCGCGCTCATGCCCTCCTTCACCGGCCGCCAGGGCTTCCGGTTCGACCTCGGCCCGGACATCGCCGTCACCATCCGCGGCGACCTCGACCTCCAGGGCGGCGTCGCGCTGCTGGTGCGGCCCGGCCGGGGCATCGAGATGGTCCTCGGCTTCGAGTCGTCCACCGGGGCGGTCCACGCCAAGGGGTCGATCGACGTCCGGGTGGAGCGGTCGGGCCCGGCCGACGCCCCGCGGGTGCTGTTCGGCAGGGCCGACGGCACGAGGCTCCAGCTGCGCCGGATCTCCGGCGCGGGCGGGGTCCGGCTGGTCGGCGAGGCCGTCGAGTTCTTCGCCGAGTTCGGCCTGGAAGGGCTGGAGTTCGTCTTCTCCCCGGCCGGCGCGGACGGCTTCGTCGGCGCCGTCCTGCCCAGCGGCGGATTCACCCTCGGCGCGGACCTCACCGTCGGCGTCTCCTACCGGCAGGGCTTCTACTTCCGCGGCACCTCCAACCTGGAGATCCAGCTCCCGGCGCACCTGGAGCTCGGCCCGCTGGAGATCCAGGGCCTGACCATCTCCGCCTCGCCGAACGCCGACGGGCTGCCCATCGGCCTCGGCGTGTCCTTCCGCGCCCGGCTGGGCCCGGTCACGGCCGTCGTGGAGCAGATCGGGCTCAACGCCGACGTGGCCCTGCGGCCCAAGGGGGACGGCAACCTCGGCCCGGTCGACCTCTCCTTCGGCTTCAAGCCGCCCAAGGGCGTGGGCCTCTCGGTGGACGCCGGGCCGGTCAAGGGCGGCGGGTACCTGTACTTCGACCCGGACCACGGCGAGTACGCGGGCGCCCTGGACCTGGAGTTCGCCGGACTGGTCGAACTCAAGGCGATCGGTCTGATCAGCACCCGGATGCCCGACGGCAGCGACGGCTTCTCGCTGCTGATCGTGATCACCACCGACTTCGGCGCCACCGGCATCCAACTGGGCTACGGCTTCACCCTGCTCGCGGTCGGCGGACTGATCGGGCTCAACCGCGCGATGAACCTGCAGGCCCTGGCGGAGGGCGTGCGCACCGGCGCGGTCGAGTCGGTGATGTTCCCGCGGGACGTCATCGCCAACGCCCCCCGGATCCTCTCCGACCTGCGCCGCTTCTTCCCGCCCGAGGAAGGCCGGTTCCTCATCGGGCCGATGGCGAAGATCGGCTGGGGGACACCCACGCTGGTCAGCGTCTCGCTCGGGGTCGTCATCGAGATCCCACCCGGGAACATCGCCGTCCTCGGCGTGCTCAAGTGCGTCCTGCCCAGCGAGGACCTGCCGCTGCTGGCACTCCAGGTCGACTTCGTGGGCGCGCTGGAGGTCGACAAGTCGAGGCTCTGGTTCTTCGCCGAACTCTTCGACTCGCACGTCCTCATGATGACCATCGACGGAGGCATGGGCCTGCTGGTCGCCTGGGGCGACTCGCCGGAACTCGTCCTGACGGTCGGCGGGTTCCACCCCTCCTTCAAGCCGCCGCCGCTGCCCTTCCCGGTGCCCAAGCGGCTCTCGGTGGACATCCTCAACCGGCCGGGCCAACTGATCCGGGTCTCCGGCTACTTCGCCGTCACCAGCAACACCGTCCAGTTCGGCGCGGCGGCCGAACTGCGGCTCGGCTTCGGCGGGTTCGGCATCGAGGGCCACCTCTCCTTCGACGCGCTGTTCCGCTTCTCGCCGTTCGCGTTCACCATCGCGATCTCCGCCGGGGTCACCCTGAAGGCCTTCGGCGTCGGCGTCTTCGGCATCGACCTGAACTTCGAACTGGAGGGCCCCTCGCCCTGGCGGGCGCACGGCCGCGGCTCCATCTCCCTGCTGTTCTTCGAGATCTCCGCCGACTTCGACATCTCCTGGGGCGAGGAGCACAACACCACCCTGCCCCCGGTGGCCGTGCTCCCGCTGCTGGCCGGCGAGTTCGCCAAGACCGAGGGCTGGCAGACCAGACTGCCCTCCGGCGGCGCCAACGCCCTGGTCACCCTGCGGCAGCTGCCCGACACCGACCAGCTGGTCCTCCACCCGCTCGGCACGCTCTTCGTCCGCCAGCGCGCGATCCCGCTGGACGTCCGGCTGGACCGGATCGGCGCCCAGCGGCCCGGCGACGGCCGGCGGTTCAGCATCGCCCCCGCGCCGGACAGCGGCCTGACGCGGGTCTCCGTCACCGGCGACAAGTTCGCGATGGCCCAGTTCCAGGACCTCGACGACGCGGCCAAGCTCTCCCGGCCGGCCTACGAGAACCAGGACGCCGGCCTGGAGCTGACCGCGGCCGCCGGCACCCTGCTCTCACCGCGCGTCGTCCGCCGCAGCGCCCGGTACGAACTGCACGTCATCGACAGCGGGGTGCCCGCGACCGCCGCCGCCGCCCGGCGGGTCGTCCCGATGGCGGCCCGCTCCGCCGTCGCCGCACCCAAGCGCTTCCACGACGTCAGCCCCGCCGTGTTCAACCAGCTGCTCCAGGGCAGCGCCACCAGCCGCTCACCGGTCTCCCAACGGGAGGCCGGGCTGCGTCGGCCGTTCCCGGCCGACGAGACCGTACGGCTCACCGACCGGCGCTACGTCGTCGCGAACCTCCGCAACAACGTCCAGGCCCACCCGCCGACCGGGAGCCTCGCCGCGGCGACCTTCCGCAGCCGGACGACGGCGGAGGACGCCCTCGCCGACTGGATCCGCCACGACGGCAGCCTCGCCGACCGGCTGCACGTCATCCCGGAGGAGGAGGCGGTGGGCACCCCGGCCACCCCGGGGAGCTGGTCCGCCGCCGGGAGCCCGCCGACCGCCGCCCGCGGCGTCGAGGCCGTCCGGCTGACCAGTGGCAAGGTCCTGGTGGCCGGGGGAGGAGACGCCACCGGCGGCGCACTGGCCGCCGCCGCCCTGTTCGACCCGGTCTCCGCCACCTGGACGGCCGCGCCGCCGCTGGCCACCGCCCGCCACGGGCACGGCACGACCAGGCTCGGCGACGGCCGGGTGGTCGTCACCGGCGGCCGCTCCGCCGACGGCGGGGTCCTCGGCACGGCCGAGCTCTTCGACCCCGCCCCCGGCACCTGGACGCCCACCGCGAACGCGCTGACCACCGCCCGCCACGGCCACGCGGCGACCACCCTGACCGACGGCAGGCTGCTGGTCACCGGCGGCACCGACGGCGCAGGCCGGGCGCTGGCCACCGTGGAACTGCTCGACCCGGTGACCCGCACCTGGTCCGCCACCGGCCCGTCGATGACCGATGCCAGGACGGGGCACCGGGCCGTCCTGCTGAAGACCGGCGAGGTCCTGGTCGTCGGCGGCGCGCTGCCCACCGGCGGCCCGGACGCCGCCCTCGCCCACTGCGAACTCCACGACCCGGGGACGGGCTCCTGGACCCCGACCGGCAGCCTGCTGACCGCCCGCAAGGGCCACCAGGCCACCCTGCTGGCCGACGGCCGCGTCCTGGTCACCGGCGGCGACGCGGTGGCCGGCCCGGATGGCCACGACCCGCGCAGCCTCGCGACCGCCGAGGTCTACGACCCGGCCACCGGCACCTGGACGGCCCTCGGCCCGATGCCCGGCGGCCGCCGCGCACACCGCTGCCTGGCCCTGCGCTCCGGCCTGGTCCTGCTCGTCGGCGGCACCGGCGGCCCGGGCGGCGAGGCGGGCCACCGCAGCGTGACCGTCCTCGACCCCGCCCTCGGCACCTGGACGGCCACCGGGCGCCTGGCCACCGGCCGGTCCGACTTCGCCGCCGTGGAGCTGACGGACGGCCGGGTCCTGGTGGCCGGCGGCACCGCCCTGGCGGGCGCCGCCGCCCCCGGCCCCGACCCGGTCGAACTCGCCGCCACCGCCGAGTTGTACGTCCCCTGACGACGGAAGGTTCGACACCATGACCAGTCCCACCGTGGTGGCCGCGGCGAAGTGGACCACCGCCCACGACCTCACCGGGGCCACCGCCTGGTACGGGCAGCACGACGGACCGGTCGTGCTCAAGGGCACCACGAAGGTCCTGGTCGTCGGCGGCGCGGACGCCGGCGGGGCCGCACTCGGCCGGGCCGCCGTCTACAACCCGGCCGACGACACCTGGAAGGCCACCGCCACCCAGCCCTCGCCCCGGCGGCTGCACACCGTCACCGCCCTGGCCGACGGCAAGGTCCTGGTCACCGGCGGCATCGGCGGCTCCACCGCACCGGGCCTGGCCTCGGCCGAGGTCTACGACCCGACGGCCGACACCTGGAGCCCGGCCGGCACCATGAACCAGGCCCGCTGGGGCCACAGCGCCGTCCTGCTGCCGAACGGCAAGGTCCTGGTCGCCGGCGGCACCGCGGTCCGGGCCGGCCGGACCACCCGGGCACTGCGCTCCGCCGAACTGTACGACCCGGCCGCCACCACCGACGCCACCCGGTGGACGACCGTCGGTGACATGACCGACGCCCGCTCCGGGCACCCCGCCGTGGCGCTCAAGGACGGCAAGGTGCTGGTCGTCGGCGGCACCGCCGCCGTCGGCACCGACCGGGACCCTGCCCTCGCCTTCTGCGAGCTCTACGACCCGGACCGCGCCACCTGGACCCCGACCGGGAACCTGCTGCGACCCCGCGCCCTGCACCAGGCCACCGCGCTGTCCGACACCACCGTGCTGGTGACCGGCGGCCGCGCACCGGGCGCCGGCGACGACGGCACCTTCGACCCGCTCAGCCGACGGACTGCGGAGACCTACGATCTCGCCACCGGCGCCTGGACCGCCGTAAGGGACATGCCCGCCGGGCGCGCCCAGCACCGGGCCGTCGCCCTCGGCCCCGGCAAGGTCCTGGTGGTCGGCGGCACCGGCAGCGACCCCGACGAGGCCGGCTACCGCAGCGTCGTCGCCTACGACGCGGCCTCCGACACCTGGACCGCCCGGGCCGGCCTGCTCACCGGCCGCTGGGCCTTCGCCGCCGCGGTGCTCCCCGACACCAAGGTGCTCGTCACCGGCGGCGCCACCCGCTCCGGCCTGGCCGCCGCCGACCCGACGGCCACCGAACTCACCGCCGCCACCGAGCTGTTCGACGGGAGCGGCGCATGACCGCGAACGGCTACTCCTTCCTGCCCTGGCTGCGCTCCGGCCTCTCCACCCGGATCACCGGCGACCCGGGCAGCTCGTCGCGCGCCACCGTCCCGGTCAAACTCCTGCTGAGCGGCGAGGCCCTGGACGGCTCCCCGCTGTCCCGGCCCGTCGAACGCCCCGTGCAGCTCTACGGGCCCGGCGACGTCGTCGGCGTCGAGGCCCGCGCGATCTCCCGGCGGGAGCCGCAGCCCGGCACCACCAACGTCGAGCCGAACTACCTCGCGCACATCGAGTTCTACGACGAGGACTTCCCCTGGCGCTACAGCCCGGCCGGGCCCGACGGCTCCACCGACCGCCTCGCCCCCTGGCTGGCGCTCGTCGTCCTGGCCGCGAAGAGCGACCCGTCCGGCGCCCCCGCGGAGTTCGACGAGGGAAGCGGCGGCGCACCCCTGCCGTACGTCACCGTCAAGGACCCGAACGCCCTGCCCCCGGCGGACCAGCTCGGGGCCTGGGCACACGTCCACGTCCACGGCTCCCTGGACGACCAGGTGGCCAGGGAGCTCGCCGGCCCCGGCGACCAGGTGCTGCAGACGCTCGCCGAGGTGCTGCGCACCGACCCGGACCGCGCCTGCTCCCGGCTGGTCTGCCCGCGCCACCTCCAGCAGGACCGGACGTACGAGGCGTTCCTGGTGCCCGCCTTCGAGACCGGCCGGCTCGCCGGGCTCGGCTTCGACCCGGCTCTCGCCCCCGGCGCGCTGTACTCCGCCTGGGGCCCGCACTACCCCGACCGCAAGGGCGAGGGCCGACTGCCCTACTACCACCGGTGGTCCTTCACCACCGGCGCCACCGGCGACTTCGAGTACCTCGTCCGGCTGCTGCAGCCGCGCCGCCCCGCCCCCGACGTCGGCCGCCGGGACATGGACGTCCACCGCCCGGCCGGCCCCGGCCTGCCGCCGATCACCACCCCGGCCTCGATCGGCGGCGTGCTGCGGCTCGGCGGCGCGCTCCAACTGCCCGAGCAGCCGGTCGACGACTGGGAGAACTGGGACAACTGGTACGCCGAGCCGGCGCCCGCCGCGCCCTACCCGCACCCCTTCCAGCAGGCGCTCGCCAACCTGGTCAACCTGGCCGAGGCCTACCGGGACCGCACGCCGGCGGCCGCCCACGCCGCGCTTCCCGGCGACCAGGCGCAGGCGCTGTCCGCGGGGGTCGACCCGGTGATCACCCCGCCGCTGTACGGCCGCTGGCACGCGCTCACCTCCCGCCTGCTGATCGACGACGTCGGCCACCCGCTGCCCTCGCCGGCCAACCGCGCCTGGGTGCACCGGCTCAACCTCGACCCGCGCTACCGGGTCGCCGCGAACTTCGGCACCCGGGTCGTCCAGGCCCGGCAGGACGAGTTCATGGACGCCGCCTGGGCCCAGATCGGCGACGTGCTGCAGGCCAACGCGCGGATCCGCGAAGCCCAGCTCGCCCGCGAGGTCGGGCACCGGCTCCAGGTCAGGCACCTGGAACCGCCCGCCGCACCGGCCGGCGCGGTGGCGCCGCCGCCCACCGGCAAGTACCTGACCCTGACGGCGCCCGCACACCCCCGGGTCACCACTCCGGCGACCACCCCGACCGGCCGGCCCGCCGGGACGGGCCGGGCGGACGCGTCGGACGGGACCGACGCGGCGGACGGCGCCGCGGAGCAGCTGGCCGTCGGCTTCCAGGTGGCGGCCAGCCGGGTCGCCGCAGCACCGCTGTCCGCCCCGATGCGGCGCCTCACCCGCCCCGGCGCCCGGCTGATGCGCTCGCTCACCTTCCCGCCGGACCAGCCGCGCGAGGCACTGGTGCCGCGGATGGACGCCGCCACCGCAGCGGTCACCGCCGCCGCACCCAAGGTCAAACCGGCTGCCCTGGTGACCCCGGGCCAGCTCGACCAGGTGCTGCACCCCGTGGTCGGCGCCCGGGCGGCGGCCCCCGCCGACCCGGTCGGCTCCCTCCCGAAGAGCCCGGACTTCGTCATCAAGGAGATCGGCGACCCCGTCCCGCCGACCACCGGCGGCGACCGGGACAGCCCCGAGGCCCAACGGTTCAAGGGCGCGCTGAACGAGCTCTACGCGGGCTGGGACGCGTCCGCCGCGGTCGGGCAGCCGGCCGTCCGGGAGCGGCTCGGCGTCGCCGGGACCACCGACGCGGTGCTGTCCCGGCTGCGCTCGGACACCACCGTCCCGAGGAGCCTGCTCGGCTCGGTCGACCTGCCCGACCGACTGCGGCCGTTCGCCGAGGAGTTCATCGAGGCGATGGCCTACCCGGTGATCGACCTGCCGATGTACCAGTCGCTGATCGACCTCTCGGTGGACGTGTTCGCGCCCAACCTGAACCTGATCCCGGCGAACTCCATCACCCTGCTCGCCAACAACCGCCGCTTCATCGAGTCCTTCCTGGTCGGCCTCAACCACGAGATGGCCCGGGAGATGCTCTGGCGCGAGTACCCGACCGACCAGCGCGGCACCCCGTTCCGCCAGTTCTGGGACCCGCGCGCCGTCCTCTCACCGCCCGGCGAGACCCCCGAGCAGCGCCGCGAGCGGCTGTACGACATCCGGCCGATCCACCGCTGGGGCCCCGCCGCCCTGCTCGGCCAGAACGACAACCGGCAGCAGCAGGGCACCACGCAGAAGGAGGACCTGGTGCTCGTCATCCGCGGCGAGCTGCTGAAGAAGTACCCGAACGCGGCGGTCTACGCGCACCGGGCGGTCTGGCCGCTCGACGACGACGGCAACCCGGTCACCACCGGCGAACGCGTCCCCGCCCCGCTGCCCGACGAGGACCACCCGACCGCCGATCTGGTCCGGCTGCCGCTCTACGAGGCCAAGGTCGAACCCGACATCTACCTGCTCGGCTTCGACCTCGACGCCGCCGAGGCCCGCGGCAAGCCCCCCGGCGACCTCGGCTGGTTCTTCGTCCTCAAGGAACGCCCCGGCGAACCCCGCTTCGGCGTCGACGAACCCGGGGGCCCCCTGCCGCCGGTCGAGGTGTGGAACGACCTCACCTGGCAGCACGTCGATCCCGACCACCTCGGCTTCGTCGAGTTCACCGACGCCACCCACGTCCCGCTCGCGCCCTTCGACGGCTCCGAGGACGACCAGGAGAAGCAGCAGCAGCGCACCGAGGACGACGCGCTGCCGCTCTGGTACTCCCGGCTGAGCTCCGCCGACATCGCCTACATCCTCTTCCAGGCGCCGGTCATGGTCGCCGTCCACGCACAGGAGATGCTCCCGGTATGGCCGACAACGACCTGAGCGACGACTACCCGGTCCTGCTGGGCCCGGTGCGGATCGAGACCAGGTTCACCGCCACCGAACTGCTGGTCCGCGTCTTCCCCGACGAGTGGTCGGTCGACTCCTTCGAACCGCGGCCCACCGAGGCCGAACTCGGCGCACTCGACGCCTACTGGACCGCCCTGTGGCGCACCGGCGGCGCCGCCGTCGGCGACCGGGCCGCCTGGCACGAACTGGTCGGCCGGATCGCCGCCGGCCGCGCCGCCTGGCTGCTGCGCGACCACCGGCCGGCCAACCCCGCCGACCGGCCGGTGCCCGTCCCCGCCGGCACCGCCGTGCTCGTCGTCCTCAGCGACACCGCCCTCCCCGCCGACGACCGCGGGCCCACCGCCGACTACTGGACGGCCGTCTGGCGCGCCCACGGCGACCGCGTCGCACTGCGCACGGCCGACGCCGCGCTGCTCGCCGCCGTCGGCCCGACCAGGGCGGCGGCGATCCGCGCCCGCCGACCCGCCGGCATCGAGGCGGCCGCGGTCGCCACCGGCGACACCGCCCTGGTGGCCTTCCTGGTCGTGCCCCGCCCGCCCGCCTCCGGCATCGCTCCGCAGTCCTGGACGGTCGCGGCCCGCGCCGGCCTGCTGCCCGACCACTTCCGCGTCCTCGGCTGGGCCGGCGGCCGCAAGGTCGTCGACCTCGACGGCGAACCCGTCCCGGCGAGCCTGCCGGTGAGCCCCGACCCCGGCTCCGACGACCACCTGACGGTCGACGAGACCACCGGCGTGATGACCGTCCCCGACGAACTGCGCTGGCTGACCGACTTCGGCCGAGCCGTCACCGTCGGCATGGGCTTCCGGATCCAGCTCACCGCCGACCTCGCCGGCGGCCTCGACCGGCTGGTGGTGCTCGGCCTGCGCCGGCGGTCCACCCCGGACCAGTCAGCCGCCGACCTCACCGCCCAGCTCACCCGCCAACTCCGCAGCCCCGCCGGGCTCAGCCTGCTGCCCCAGGGCACCCCCACCAACAACACGGCCCAGGCACCCGCCGGCCTCGACCGCGTCCAGGAGGCCGACGCGGGCCTGCGCTCCGCCAGCGGTCTGCGGGCCGCCGAGGCCGGCACCGACTGGACGACCCGCACCGACGGCCAGTGGTTCGCCGAACTGCTCGGCCTCGACCCGGCCGACCTCGCCGGCATGCCCAACGCCGACGGCACCGACCAGCGCGACGCCCGCGCCGCCGACACCGCCCTGTGGCCCGCGACCTGGGGCTACCACCTGCAGACCACGCTCCACCCGATCCTCAGCCGCGCCGTCGTCGACCGGACCCGGCAGTTCTACCTCCGCCACGTCTCCGGCCGCGGCCCCGTCCCCGCGGTCAGGATCGGCCGACAGCCGTACGGAATCCTGCCCACCACCGCCTTCTCCCGGCTCGCCTGGCCGGACACCGCCGCCACCGCGACCCACCGCCGAGGCCTGCACACCGTGCTCCAGGCCGCCGCCGCCGACTGGCAGGCCGCCGCCGCGAAGGTCGCCCACCTCGGCGGCCGGGCCGACGACGCGCACCAGCACCTGCTGGACATCCTCGCGCTGCACCCCACCTCGGCCGAGTACCACCAGCGGTACGCGCAGAGCGTCGAGGACATCTTCAACCGGGAGAACCTCGGCGCGCTCGGCCCGAGCGTCCTGACCGCCCTGGAACGGCAACTGCACATGCCCGACCCGATTCGCGCCCTGCTGACCCGCCTCGGCCACCCCGACAGCGGCCCCGCCCAGGACCCGGACCTGATCCGCCGCCTGTTCCTCGACACCCAGCACCCGCTGCTCGCCCCGGCCGTCGACGACCGCCCGCTCTCCGAGACCGACCCGGTCCGGCCGTACACCACCGACGGCTCCAACTACCTGCAGTGGCTCGCCGCCCACGCGCGCACCGACCTGGAGACCGTCCGCACCGAGGCCGGCTTCCCCGAGGACGACCGGCCCTCCGCGCTGCTCCACCTCCTGCTGCGGCACGCGCTGCTGCTCGGCTGGGCGGACGCCGCCACCGAACTCGCCATCGCCGCCGGCGTCGCCACCCCCGCCGAGATCGCCGCCGCCGACCCGGCGTTCATCCACGTCAGGATCCCGCAGCCCGGGCAGAGCATCCCGAGCGAGAGCCGGTTCCGGCGGCTCTACTCACCCGCGCCGGAGATCACCGGAAACCCGGACCGCCTGGTCGTCGACCACATCCCCCGGGTCCTCGGCACCGCCCCCGGAACCGCCCGCCTCGCCGAACAGGCCGACGCCCTCGACCTGCTGGCCACCCTGCCCACCGCCCGGCTGGAACGCGTCCTGGCCGAGCACCTGGACTGCGCCACCTACCGGCTCGACGCCTGGCGCCTGGGCCTGGCCAACGAACGCCTCGCCGAGCTCCGGTACGGCCCCGACGGCACCGCCCCCGCCGCACGCGGCCTCCACCTGGGCGCGTACGGCTGGCTGGAGGACGTCCGCCCCCGCGAGCGGCAGCTCACCGACGTCACCCTGACCGGCCCCCTCGCCGACGTCTTCCGCGGCAGCCGGCCGCTGATGCACGACGAGAAGAACGGCGGCCACCTGCACGCCCCGTCACCCGCCCAGGCCCGCACCGCCGCCGTCCTGCGCGCCGGCTACCTCGCCAACGGCTCATCGCAGAACCCCGGTTCCTTCGCGGTCAACCTCAGCTCCGAACGGGTCCGGATCGCGCTCGGGCTGCTCGACGGCATGCGCCAGGGCCAGTCCCTGGGCGCCCTGCTCGGCTACCGGCTGGAGCGCGCCCTGCACGACAGCCACGAACGGGCCGAGGTCGACTTCGTCATCTCCGCCCTGCGCCTGAAGTTCCCCCTCCGGGCCGGCCGGATCGCCCAGACCGTCCCGCACCAGGCCGACCAGCCGGACCCGACGAAACCCCTCGCGATCGAACAGATCGAGGCGCACAACGTCATCGACGGCCTCGCCCTGGTACGCCGCGTGACCCGCGGCGACGCCCCGAACACCTACCCCTTCGGCCTCGACGGCCTGCCCGGGCTCGACGACACCCAGCAGGGCGTCGTCGACCGGGCCGTGCTGGGACTGCTGGACGTCCACGACGCCCTCGCCGACCTCGCCGTCGCCGAAGGCACCCACCAGGCGCTGCTCGGCAACCCCGAACGCGCCTCCGCGACGCTCGACGCGTACGCGAAGGAAGGACTGCCCCCCGAACCCGCCGTCGTCGCCACACCCCGCAGCGGCACCACCCTCACCCACCGCCTCGGCCTGCGCCTGACCCCCGGGCTCCCCCCGGACGCCGGCGCACCGCCGCTGTCCCACAACACCCCCCGCGCCCAGGCCGAACCCGCCGTCAACGCCTGGCTGCCCGCCCTGCTCCCGGCACCCGTCACCGTCGTCGCCCAGGTCACCTGGACCGACCCGCTCACCGGACAGCCCCGCAGCCGCGCCGTGACCCAGGCCGACACCGGCCTGCAGCCGATCGACTTGCTCTGGGCGCTGCGCCCGGTCGGCGAAGGCGCCATGACCGACCTCGACGACCGCATCGTCGGCGTCGTCCTCGCCACCGACAACCCCCGGCCCGACGCCGAACTGACCATCCGCTACACCGACCGGGTCGCCGGCCGGATCACCTTCTTCGAACTCTCCCCGCTGATCGCCGGGTTGCGCTCGCTGCTGACCACCGCCCGACCGCTGCGCCCCAGCGACCTGGTGCCCGCCTCCGGCCCCGCCCCCGCCGACCGGGCCGCCGACACGGCCGTTTCGCTGCCCCGCGAGCGCCCCGCCGCGGTCCGGGCCTCCCTGGACGCCCTGCGCAGGAACGTCGAGAACTACCTCGCCACGCTGGCACCGCTCTACCCGGCCGACGCCCAGCCCCAGCGCGACCGGATCCTCGCCGCCGTCGACACCCTGCTCACCGGGTACGCCGGACTGGTCACCACGGCCTCCGGCTTCGGCATGGTCCGCAGCGGCTGGGGCGAACTCGCGATGTGGCGCCGCGGCGCCTTCACCGACGTCCTGGCCGCCGTGGCCGCGGCCGCGGACCGCATGACCGGGGCGCTGACCAGGGCCGACGCGCTGCTCGCCGCCTACGACGCGCTGCCGGCCGCCACCTCCGCCGCCGAACGGTTCCGGCTGCTCCAACAGGCGGAACGTCTGGTCGCCACCAAGCCCACCGCACCGCTGCCCGCCCAGCCGGCCACCATGCGCGCCGTCGTCGCCAGCCGGCGGCAGGCCTTCAACGCCAAGCTGCAGTCGCTCAGGTCCGAGGCCAGGACCACCCGGACGACCCTCAGCGGCCTGCTCGCCGAAGTCGCCGCCAAGCTCCCGCTGACCGACTTCGACCCGACCGACCTCAGCCTCCGGCCCTTCCAGGACCGGGTCGTCCTGCTGGGGCGCGACCTGCTGGACCGCGCGACCGCGCTGCGCACCGAGGTCCTCGCCCGGCTCGCCGCCGCGGACACGGCCCTCGCCGCCCACGACGCGGCCGTCACCGGGCCGGACCGGGTCGGGGCGGCGACCGACGCACTCAAGGCCCTCCTCGGCCAGGACGTCCTCGCCGTACCGGAGTTCACCCCCGACCCGCAGCTCGCCGAGGACTGGAAGAAGGCCCGCGCCGACAGCGGCAAGCTCGTCCAGCACCTCACCCAGCCGCCGTTCGGCCGGGACTTCCCCGTCGACGACTGGGCGCACGGAATCGCCCGGGTCCGCGATAAGCCCCGCCTGTGGGAGAAGGCCGTCGTTCTGAGCGACGCCCTGCGCGGGCCCGGCGGGATCCTCGGCGACCTACTGCAGTCCGCCGAACCGCAGCTGGTGCCGATCCAGCTGCCGTACCGGCCGGACGACCACTGGCTGGCCATGGAGTTCAAGCCCGGCACGGTCATCACCGAGGACAAGGTGCTGTTCACCGCCCACTACGCGTCCGACCCGTTGATCCCCCCGCCCACCCAGGTCGGCCTGCTGCTCGACGAGTGGACGGAGGTCATCCCCGCCGAGCGCGAGACCACCGGGATCGCGGTGCACTACGACGGACCGGACTCCGAACCGCCGCAGGCGATGCTGCTGGTCGTGCCGCCGGTGCGCACCGGCGCCTGGAACACCGACGACCTGATCGCCGCGATCGGGGAGACCCTCGACCTGGCCAAGTCCCGGGGCGTCGAACCCGAGCACCTCGACGGCACGGCCTACGCCCAACTGCTCCCGGCCACCGTCATGTCCGCCACCCGGCAGCCGATCACGATCTCCACCGACCTCGCGATCGCCAACCAGCGCTGGAAGGCCGCCCATGCCTGAGCCCCGCATCGACAACCTGGCCGAGGCGCTCGCCGCCCGGGACCGTCCGGCCGTCGGGGTGTGGAACCGGCTGGAGGGCCGGCCGCGCACCACCGACTTCGAGCGGGCGCTGCGCGCCGAAGTGCGGGACCCGCTCTGGCTGCTGACCCGGCAGTGGCAGCTCGGCGAGTTCCGCGGCAGCGACGCCGGTTCGCCGGTCACCGCGACCTACTCGATCGCCGTCGCCCGGCCCAGCCGCTTCCGGCCGGCTGGCGGGACGCCCGAACCGCTGCCGCCGGACCGGCCGTTGGAGGCGCTGGCCGAACGGCGTCCGGTGCCGTTCGTGGCGGGCGCCGACCGGATTGCCTTCGACCTGCGGCTGGCGATCGGGCGGCGGTGGCTCAAGCTGCTGGGCCGCTCCCCGGTGCTGGGCAGCGTGGCCTTCGACTTCCGCGGCCAGTACGTCCGGCTGTACCCGATCGCGCTGCCCGACCCCGCCACGGACGCCGACGCCCCCCGGGTCGCCGACCCGGAGGTCTGGTCGACCCTGCAGGCCGTCGCCGGGCGCCGGATGGACGGCTACCTGCTCTACCGCCACCTCAAGGACGGCGGGCACGCATCGGACGGCATCAGCGACCTCCTGCACCTGCACCGCCCCGCGCTCGACGCGCTCGGCGACCGCCTGGTCGCCTGGTTCGACGACCTGATCGACCAGCCGGACGCCGACGGCGCCTGGGACCCGCGCCGGCTGGAGCACCGCTTCTCGGTGGCCGGCTCCGCCCCGGGCGGCGGCGAGAAGGTCCTCACCGCGCAGGAGTACCCGGGCGGCGAACTGGACTGGCACGCCTTCTCGCTCGACCCGGCCGCCCCGGTCGGGGGCACCGAGCCGCCGCTGCCCCCGATCAACCGCACGGTGTTCCCGGCGCCGCTCCGGTACGCGGGCATGCCGCTGCCGCGCTGGTGGGCGGTGGAGGACGGCGCCACCAACTTCGCCGCGGTGTCACCGGACAGCACGGACCTGGCCCGGCTGGTCTTCCTGGAGTTCGCGCTGGTCTACAGCAACGACTGGTTCCAACTCCCGTGCGAGCTGCCGGTCGGCACCGTGGCAACGATCCAGGGCCTCGCCGTCACCGACGTGTTCGGCGAGCGGCTGTGGATCACCCCGGCGGGCACCGGGCTCGACGACGACTGGCAGCGCTGGTCGATGTTCACCCTCGACACGATCGACAGCGCCCCCGGCACGGTCGCCGACACCGGCCTGTTCCTGCCGCCCAGCGTGCCGAAGGTCGCCGACGGCCCGGCGCTGGAGGAGGTGTCGCTGATCCGCGACGAGAACGCGAACCTGGTGTGGGGCATCGAACTGACCGTCCCGCGGGCCACCGGCGAGGGACGCCGGGGCAGCGAGGTCGCCGCCGGGATCCAGGCCCGGCACCTGCGGCTGCACCCGCCCACCGCACCGGGCGGCCCGCTCGCGCCGATCGCGTACGAGGCGATGAACTCCGTACCGGAGAACTGGATCCCGTTCATCCCGGTGCACGTCCCCGGGGACAACCGCACCATCCAGCTCCAGCGTGCGGCGATGCCGAACGTGGTCGACGTGCTGCCGCCCGTCCAACCGCGGACCTCGCTGCTGCGCGAGGGCCTGGACGCGACGCCGCCGCAGTCGTACTTCGTCAACCAGGAGGAGGTCCCGCAGTCCGGCACCCGGCTCGCCGTCGCCTACAACCGGACCCGGTGGCGGGACGGGCGGGTCTGTGTCTGGCTCAGCGCCAAACGCGGCACCGGCCGCGGCGAGGGCTCCAGCGGCCTCGCCTTCGACCTCCTCGTCGACACCCCGGCGACGGCGCACTGACGCGGCTGCCCCGGCCGTGGCACCCCGATGCGTTCCGGTCGGGGTGCCACGATGCGCTCCGGCCGGGGAGCCCGGTTGCGCTCCGGTCGGGGCGCAACGGGGCACGGCGTCCCGGTCAGCCGTAGATCCGGGCGTAGAGGTCCTGGATCTGCTCGGCGGTCGGGACGACGGGGTTGTTGGCGGGGGAGCCGGACGCCAGGGCCTGCTCGGCCATGAGGGGCGTCAGCCGCTTCCAGGCGGCCTCGTCGACGCCGTACACGCGGGGCGTGGGGACCTCCAGGTCCCGGCAGAGGACGCGGAGCGCGTCCACGAGCTTGTCGGCTGCCGCGTCGTCGGAGTCCGCGGCGGTCGCCGCGCCCAGCGCGCGGGCGCAGTCGGCGTACCGGCCGGGCGCCGCGGACACGGAGAAGGCGGTCACCGCGGGGAACAGCATCGCGTTGGACAGGCCGTGCGCGACGTGGAAATGGGCGCCGATCGGGCGGCTCATGCCGTGCACGAGGGCGACGCTGGAGTTCGAGAAGGCGATGCCGGCCTGGGTCGCGGCGAGCATCATCGCCCCGCGGGCCACGGCGTCGGAGCCGTCCGCGTAGGCGCGGCGCAGGTGGCGGCCGATGGTGCCGATCGCCGTGAGGGCGAGGCTGTCGGAGAAGGGGTTGGCCTTGCGGCTCACGTACGCCTCGACGGCGTGGGTGAGCGCGTCGATGCCGGTGTCGGCGGTCAGCCGGGGCGGCATCGACATGGTCAGCTCCACGTCGACCACCGCGGCGAGCGGCAGGAACGCCGGGCCCAGGCAGAGCATCTTCTCGTCGGTGGCGCTGTCGGTGATGATGGTGAACTGGGTCGCCTCCGATCCGCTGCCGGCGGTGGTGGGGACCGCGATCACCGGCAGCGCCGGCCCGACGTTGACGCGCGGCGCCTTGAAGTCGCGCATGTGGCCGCCCTGGACCCCGAGCAGGGCGAGGGCCTTGGCGGTGTCCATGGGGCTGCCGCCGCCGAAGCCGATGACCGAGTCCGCCTCGTGCTCGTCCAACGCCTTCACCCCCGCGGCCAGCGAGGCGGTCGTCGGGTCGGGCACGGTGTCGGAGAACACCCGCGGATGCAGACCGGCCTTGTGCAGAGTGGCCGTCAGGCGCTCCGCCGCGCCCGTCCCGACCAGGAACGCGTCCGTGACGACGAGGGGGCGGTTCAGCCCCAGCCCGAGGATGACGTCGCCCAACTCCTCGGCGGCACCCGGGCCGACGCGCAGGATCCGGGGCAGGGAAAGGCTGGCAACCATGGAGAACCTCTCGACGGTGGGGGAGGGTGGGTGGGCGCTCCGCCCGGCGCGGGTTCGACTGTGACGCCCGCGTGTTGTGCGTTCAATCGTCAATCGCGCAGACCTGGTGTGCAGAAATGCAGATACGCTGGCCGGGTGCACCCCCGTTCCGGCCCGGTCGGCGAGGATCCGGCCCCACCGCCGCAGCCGGACCGCGGCGGGCTCGACCCGCGCAGGCTCCGCGCGGACGACCTCCGCTACCTGCTGGCCGTCGCCCGCACCGGGCGCCTGGTGGCGGCGGCCGACGCGCTCGGCGTGGACCACACCACGGTGTCCCGCCGCATCACCGCGCTGGAGCGCAGCCTCGGCGTGCGGCTGATGGAACGCGGCACCGAGGGCTGGGCCCTGACGGAGGCCGGAAAGGCCGTCGCCCAGGGCGCCCGCGCGATCGAGGACGCCCTCGTCCACGTCGTCGACGCGGTGTCCGGTCAGGACGCGCCGTCCCTCCACGGCACCGTCCGGGTGAGCGCCCCGGACGGCTTCGGCACCCTCGTCGTCACCCCGGCACTGGCCCGGCTGCGCCGGCACCACCCCGGACTTCAGGTCGAACTCATCACGGCGACAAGGCAGTTGACCCTGCGCCCGGCCGGCTTCGACCTCGCCCTGGCGATCGGCAGGCCGCCCAGGAGCCGGTTGGTGACCGAGCACCTCACCGACTACGCGCTGGGCCTGTACGCCAGCGAGGAGTACCTCGCGCGCTGCGGGTCCCCCGGGACGGTCGCCGACCTGCGGGACCACGCGCTGGTGTTCTACATCGAGTCGATGCTGCAGGTCGGCGACCTCGACATCGAACGCCATCTGCCGGGTGTCACCCCCGCGTTCTCCTCCACGAACGTCTTCGCACAGCTCGAAGCCACCCGCCTGGGGTCCGGCATCGGCGTGCTGCCGGCCTTCCTCACCGGTCGGGCCGGGCTGCGGCGGCTGCTGGCCGACGAGGTCGACATCCGCCTGCCGATCACGCTGGCCGTCCGGCGGGAGGCGGTCACCCACCCCGCCGTACGGGCGGTGCGCGACGCCCTGCACCAGGAGGTCGCCGACCGCCGCGCCGAACTGCTTCCGGAGTAGCCGGGCCCGGCCGGGTGGTCCGGACGGCATCGGGGGCCGCGGCGTGTGCACGCCGCGGCCCCCGCTTGCTGTCGTCGGGTCAGGAGGTGGTGAGGGCGGTGTCGTCGAGCACGAAGCTGGTCTGGAGGGAGGAGTCCTCGGTGCCGGTGAACTTGACGGTGACGGTCTGGCCGGCGAACGCGGACAGGTCGTAGCTGTGCACGGTGTAGCCGGCGGCCGCGTTGAGGTTGCTGAAGGTCGCCAGGGCGGTGGAGCCGGCCTGGACGGTCAGCTTGTCGTACTGGGTGGAGGTGGTGCTCTCCGCGGTGTCGATGTGCAGGTAGAAGCTCAGCGTGGCCCTGCAGCCGGCCGGCACGGTGACCGACTGGCTCAGCGTGTCGGTGTGGGTGCTGCCGTAGCCGTCGAGCCAGGCCTTCCAGCTGCCGCCGTGCGCGGGTTCACCGCTGGAGTTGTCGATCACGCCCGAGCTGGCAGTCCAGGGCGAGGCGCTGCCGGTCTCGAAGCCGGGGTTGCCCAGCAGCTGGGTGCCGGTGCAGCCGCCGCCCGTGCCGGTGACGGTCCAACCGAAGGTGGTGGAGCCGCTGGCGCCGGTGCCGTCGGTGGCGGTGACCGTCACGGTGGAGCTGCCCGCGGTGGTCGCGGTGCCGGTGATCAGGCCGGTGGAGGCGTTGATGGACAGCCCGGCCGGCAGGCCGCTCGCACCGTAGCTCAGGCTCTGGCCGGTGGCCGAGTCGGTGGCGTGGATCTGCAGGCTGGCCGAGGAGCCCTGGGCGGTGCTCTGGCTGCCCGGGTTGGTGACGGTGACGGTGTTGCCGCCGGTGCTGCCCGAGGTGAAGGCGGCGGTGCCGTTGGGGGTGCCGAGCCCGGTCGGGCCGTCGTAGCCGGCGCCGGCGGTGCACAGGTAGGACGGCGAGCAGCTGCCGTTGGCGCCGCTGGTCACGTCGAACAGGGAGCCCGTGTGCGCGTACGGGTAGGAGGCCGGGGCGGTGCCGGAGGCCGGGGCGCCGGCGAGGGCGTAGACCGCGGCGATGATCGGGGAGGAGGCGCTGGTGCCGCCGTAGACGTTCCAGCCGGAGCCGCCGTAGGTCTGGTAGACCGCGACGCCGGTCGCCGGGTCGGCGACGGCCGAGACGTCGGCGACGGTGCGCTTGCCGCAGCCGGAGTCGTGCTGCCAGCTGGGCTTGGCGTCGTAGGCGGAGCAGCCGGCGCCGGCGCCGTCACCGCCCGAGCTGCTGCCCCACACCGACTCGCTCCAACCACGGCTGTTGGAGGCGTGGTTGAGGCTGGTGCCGCCGACCGCGGTGACGTACTGCGAGGCCGCCGGGTACTCGACGCCGTAGCCGGAGTCACCGGAGGAGACGGTGATCGCGACGCCCGGGTGGTTGAAGTAGTTGGCGTCGGAGGTCGGGTCGGTGGTGTCCTCGGACCCGCCGTAGCTGTTGGAGACGTACTTGGCGCCCATCGAGACGGCCGTGTTGACCGCGGCGCCCAGGTTGTCCATGGAGGCGTCGTCGGACTCGACCAGCAGGATGTGGCAGTTGGGGCAGACCGCGCTGACCATGTCGACGTCGAGCGAGATCTCCCCGGCCCAGCCGCTGTCGGCGGTCGGGTAGCTGGTGCCGCCGCGCTGGTCGACCTTCTTGAAGCAGCCGGTCGCGGTGGTGCACGCCGGCAGGTTGTACTGCGAGCGGTAGGTGGCGAGGTCGGACTCGGCGTTGGGGTCGTCCTGGGCGTCCACGATGGCGACGGTGGCGCCGGAGCCGGCCGAGGCGGGGAGCTTGTACGCCGAGGCGAGGTCGCTCGGGCCGTACCCGGACGGGTTGATGTCCGGGGCCAGCGTCAGGTGCTGGGCCAGGTCGGTGCGGACGAGGGCCAGGCAGGCCATCTCGCCGGGGTGGCTCGGGGCGGCACAGACCCGCTTGGTGGCGGCGCCGACCGTGGGCGCGGCGCTCTGGGCGTTCGCAGTCGGCGCGGCGATCGCGAGCAGACCGGTCGCGGCCATGGCCATGGCCGGCAGGGCGGCGAGCAACCTGCGCGCCCTGGGCGGGCGCAGGCTGCTGCTGGGGGAGTGGGAGCGCAAGAGTCGACCCTCCGTGGGGGACGAGGGCGCGGCCGGTGCCGGCAACGGGGTGTTCGCCGGTACGGGGTCGGGCCCGTGCTGACGGATCGCGGCATGTGCTCGCCGGCCCCGGCGGTGGCCGCGGACCGGCGTGGTGCTTGCGCTGTACGGGAGGTGGGGGATGGCCCCGGAATGCGGCATGTCATGCGCATGCCATCGAAGGTGGCATCGGGGGGCCGCACCGCAGGCGTTCCTTGTCGCACGGTGTCGCCCCGAGGTTACTGACGGGTCTTCCGACGCCTCAAGGCGTCGCGCGCAGCCTTTACCGGGCTTTGTCCATGAATTGCCCAGCGAATGAAGCGAGTTGACACCCGCTCCTCAGTGGTCACGCAGGCCCTGCGACGATTCCCGTCCGTGGGGCGCGTTCGCGACGGTGCGGGGCTGCGACCGCGGTGGTGACCCTCGGGTGCCGCCGATCCGGCGGGCCTGGCGCCCGGTGTGCGTGTGCGCCGCACGGCGAGCCCCGCTGCCGTTGCCCCTGTGGGGTGATCGGCGCGGGTCGATACCCCCGGACGGTGTGTCAGAAGGAGCGCGGGCCACCCCCAGGCCATAACTAGATCATATGCCTGGCTGGAAATCGTCCTTCTGTGCGGCTGTCGCCGGCCTGGTGCTGGCCGGCTCGGTCGCCGGTCAGCCACTGGCCAACGCATTCGCCGGCCTCGGTGAGTCGGAGGCCGGGCAGTTGGAGCTGTCCGTGACCGTCGACGGCCGATCAGGCACCCCCGTGGTGAAGGCCGGCGACCAGGTGCGGGTGAGCTACCAGCTGCGCAACGACGGCGTGTCCCCGGTGACCGACGTGCGGATCGCCGACACCCTCGCTCCCGGGGCCGAGCCACACTGCCAGGACGGCGAGGCAGGAAGCATCCCCCGACTCCACCCGGTCGCCACCATCGTCTGCACGGCGACCCTGCACGCCCTGCCCGGTGAACACCAGGGCCTGGTCACCGCCCACTGGGCGACGGCCTACGGCCACCGCGCCCTCTCCCGTACGGTGCACTCGGGCTACACCGGCGTGGAGGCCAACCCGGCACCACCCTCCGGCGCGGGTGCACAGGCTCCGGGCGCACCGCCCCCAGGAGCGACGACGCCGGGCGCGAGCGGGTCTGCGCCGGGAGCTCCGGGAGTTCCGGGAGCGGCTGGAATGGCTGGAGTACCTGCGTGCGGAGTCGGGGCCCCAGCACCCGAGGCTCCCCCGGGCGGAGCAGGGGAGCCTGGTGGTCCTGTGCCCGGTGGTTCTGTGCCTGGTGGCGCTGCGCCGGGTGGTCCTGTACCTGGCGGTCCGGCGCCTGGTGGCGCTGTGCCTGGTGGTTCTGTACCGGGTGGTCCTGTACCTGGCGGTCCGGCGCCTGCTGGCGCTGTGCCGGGCGGTCCTGTGCCCGGTGGTTCTGTGCCTGGCGGTCCGGCGCCGGGCGGCCCTGCAGGCGGAGCGAGGGTACCTGTAGGCGGGGGCCTCGTCCCCGGGGCTCCTGTACCCGCACCACCCGCAGCCGGGGCACCTGCACCCAGTGCACCTGCGCCCAGCGCACCTGTGCCCGGGGCCGCTGCTCCTGGAGCGCCCGCGGGCGGGGCTGCCGCCCCGGAGTCGCTGCGCCCGGGGTTCCGGCTCCTGTACCTGGAGCATCCGCGGGCGTTCCGGGGGCAGCCGGTGCAGCCCCTGCTCCTGGAACATCGACGGGCGGGGTAGTCGGCGCCGGAGTTCCCGCAGTCGGGGCCCGTGCACCCGGGTCGCCTGCATCCGGGTCCCCCTCGGGCGGACCGAGAGCACCGAGGACCGGCGCTTCCGGTGCCGGGACGCCGGGCAACGGGCACAAATCCGGGCAGGCCTCACCGAGTGGCGTCGGCGGCGCGTCGTCCACGACACCGACCCCCTCCGGCTCCCCGGGGCCACTGGCAGGGGGGAACCACGTGTCGTCACCCCTTCTGCACTCGGGACGGTTCGGCCACGGCACGCCCCCGCTGCTGCACGGATTTCTTCTGTTCTTCCTGCTCCTGTTCGTTCCTGCGACGGCCGCCGCAGCCATCGCATGGCGTCGCCGGAGGCTGCGGCGCCGGACCGACCCGACCTCGGGAGCGCCATGGAACACGTGATCGCCGTGATCGGCATCGTCGTCGGGTTCGTCGTGGTGGCCGGCGGCGCTGTCCTGCTGAACGGCCGTAGGGCGAGGCGCTCGGCGCGGGAAGGCATGGTGCGCGACGACACCGCCGAGTACCTGACGATGATGGTCGGCGTGTTGTACGCCTTGGTGCTGGGCCTTGCGCTGGTGACGGTGTGGGAGGCGAAGTCGGACGCCGACACCAACATCAGCGCCGAGGCGGGGGCACTGCACCAGACCTATCTGCTCGCCGACGGGCTGCCACCGGCCGCTGCCCAGCGGGCCCGCGCGGCGGCCGACACCTACGCCGCCTACGTCCGGAACGACGAGTGGCCCCTGATGGAGCAGGGCAAGCCGCTGGGCACGCGTGGCTGGACGCTCCTGCGCGACGTACAGAACGCCTGGACGTCCTTCGAACCCGCCACCAATGCCCAACAGCAGGTCGACCAGCTGGCGTTCGGGCAGATCTCGGTCGCCTACCAGGCGCGCCACGGCCGTGAGGCGGACGGGAGGCGGGGCATGTCGGGCGTCATGTGGTTCGGCCTGCTCGCCGGCGGCGCACTCACCCTGGGCCTGATGTTCCTCTTCGGCATCGAGCGCACCGGTACGCATCTCGTCCTGGCCATGGGCTTCACCAGTCTCATCGCCTTCATGGTCGTCCTCGTCTACGCCCTGAACTCTCCCTTCGGGGGCCCGCTCGGCCTGAGTCCCGTGCCGTTCGCCGATGTCGCTGTCGGAGGCTGACCGGGGGCCGGCGGGTTCGGCGTCGGCGGTCGCTCCCCCTGGTGTTTCGGCGTGACGTCAGTAACATGAGCCTTCCTCATATTCACGCCCGGGAGGCTGATGTGCCGGACCGCTACGACCTGCCGCCGGGGTTCCGCTGGGGTGCCGCCACCGCCGCCTACCAGATCGAGGGGGCGGTGGACGAGGACGGGCGCGGCCCCTCCGTGTGGGACGCCTTCGTCGCCCGGCCCGGGGCCGTGCGCGACGGGCACACGGGGGCGGTGGCCTGCGACCACTACCACCGCTATCCCGAGGACATCGAGCTGATGCGCGGCCTCGGCCTCGACGGCTACCGCTTCTCCATCGCCTGGCCCCGCATCCAGCCCACCGGCGCGGGTGCCGTGAACCCCGCCGGCCTCGCCTTCTACGACCGCCTCGTCGACGCCCTCCTCGACGCCGGCATCACCCCGCTGCCCACGCTCTTCCACTGGGACCTCCCGCAGGCCCTCGAAGACCGTGGCGGCTGGCTCCACCGCGACACCGCGTACCGCTTCGCCGAGTACGCCACCGTCATGGCCGACCGCCTCAGCGACCGCATCCCCACCTGGATCACCCTCAACGAGCCCTTCGTCCACACGGTGTTCGGCTACGCCCTGGGCACCCACGCCCCCGGCCGCGCCCTGATGTTCGAGGCGCTCCCCGCGGCCCACCACCAGCTCCTCGGCCACGGCCTGGCCGCCGCCGCCCTCCACGAGCGCGGTCTCGCGGTCATGCTCTCCAACAACCTCACCCCCGTGCAGCCGGCCTCCGCCTCGGAACCCGACCTGGCCGCCGCCGCGGCCTACGACACTCTCCACAACCGCCTGTTCACCGACCCCGTCCTCCTCGGCCGCTACCCCGACCTCTCCGGCCTGGGCGTCCCCGACGACATCTACGGCGCCGTCCGTCCCGGCGACCTGGAGCTCATCCACACCCCCGGCCTCGACAGCCTCGGCGTCAACTACTACAACCCCACCCGCATCGCCGCCCCCGCCGACCCGGCCCTCCCCTTCGACCTCGTCGACATCCCCGACGTCCCCCACACCGCCTTCGGCTGGCCCGTCGTCCCCGACGGCCTCACCCGCCTCCTCCTCGACCTCCGCGGCACCTACGGAAAGGCCCTCCCACCCCTCACCATCACCGAGAACGGCTGCTCCGTCGACGAGACCGCCACCCCCGACCACCCCCGCATCGACTACCTCGCCACCCACCTCGACGCCCTCGCCCAGGCCGTCGCCGAAGGCGTCGACGTCCGCGGCTACTACACCTGGTCTCTCCTCGACAACTTCGAATGGGCCGAAGCCCGTCGAACGTACTGTCATTCGACGGCTGCGCCCAGTCGCGGTCCTCCCGGAGGATCCGGTCCATGCCCGCGTACCACCACGAACCACCGATGCAGCACCCGTCGACAGACCCGGCCGAGTGGCCGGAGATCGACCTCTACCTCCGCAAGTCCAAGGTCGTCCGGGACGGCGACAAGCGGGACATCACGTCCATCCGTGCCCAGGAGTCCGAGGGCCGTGAGTGGGCAGCGCGGAACCACTACTGCGTCCGGAAGGTCTGGGTCGACAATCTCTCCGCCTGGTCGGACATCGCCCGCCCCGGATTCGACAACGCCCTCGCGGCCGTTCTCGACGACCAGGTGCCCGCCCTCTGGTGCTTCGCGCTCGATCGCTTCACCCGCAAGGGCATCGACGACATCGGACCGGTGCTGGGCAAGGCCCGGGTCATCTTCCACTGGGAGCGGCTCGACAGCTCCGACCCCAACGACCGCCGATGGATCATCGACCGGGCGGAGCAGGCGCGGGAGTACTCGGAGCGACTCAGCTACAACATCAGGGTCACCAAGAAGAACCAGCTCAAGAACGGCCAGTGGTCGAGCCGCCCTCCCTACGGCACCGAGGCCACCAAAGACCGCAAGCTGACGAACGGGACGCTCTGGCCGGTCGTCCTGCACATCTTCCGGAGCCTCGCCGACGGCATCAGCGCACGCTTGCTCTGCAAGGCGCTGAACTCCGGGCCGAGTCCCGTCCTCTCACCCTCGGGCGGCGAATGGGGTGTGTCGACGATCTCCTACATGATCCACAATCCTCTCTACGAGGGCTGGCAGACGATCAAGCACCCCAACGACCCGCGAACCCCCATCCCGTACCGGGACGAGAACGGGGAGCGCGTGCGGGTGTGGGTCGACGGTTCCGATCCGATCCCGAACGAACTCGCCGTTCGTGCGCGGCAGATGCTCACCGCTGGCAACTTCCCGAACCGTGAGTCCGTGGACAACCGGAAGCAGCACCTGCTCACCGACACCACCCGGTGCGCCGGCTGCCGCGGCGCCGCGTCGGCCGACGGCCGGAACCACCTCTGCAACCGCCACAAGGCCGGCCAGAACTGCCTCGCGCCGGTTTCCGCCAGTCGAAAGCTTCTGGAGGACTGGGTGGTCGAGGCCTGGTTCTCCAGGCTGAACGGTGCCGACATCGACGACCCCCTGCTGGTCATCGCCGCAGAGCGGTGGACCGGCTACCAGCAGCCGGAGAACGCCGCGAAGCTCGCCGACGCGGTCGCCGGCCTCGCGTCCGCCGAGGGCACCGTCCGCCGCCTGGCCAAGCAGCAGGCCGACGGGTTCTTCGACCCGCCCTTCGATGCCCACCTCCCCAAGCTGCAGGCAGAGGCCCGGGCAGCTCTGCTCACCGCGAAGGAGAAGGTGGCCGCCGCCACCCCCAAGCAACTCGACGTCACCTGGCTGCTGGAGGACGCGAGCATCCGCAAGGCCTGGAACGGCGCCGGCCACGAGCTCCGAAGGGAGCTGATCAGGCTCCTCGTACGACGTGTGGTCGTCTCCAAGGGGCACCGAGGAGTTCCGTTCGACGGTGAGTCCCGCATCGAGATCCACTGGCTCGACGAGCCGGACCCATGGGCTGACACGCCTGAGCCAGCAGTGGTGGGAAGCCGCTGAAGCAGTCCCACGCAGTGGTTGGGCCCGGGCAGGCCGAGACATCGAACTGCCTGGGCTCTTCGTCTTCCGGGAGTTGGGCACCGTACCGATGACGTCCGGCCGCAACAAGTCGCCTCCGCTGCGGACCATGGAGGAGCCCTGTTCCTTGGACTCCCGGAGGCCGCATTGTCCTCAGCAGCCACCATCCACCCCGCGACCTCTGCTGCGTGCGACGAGGCACACCTCCGCGATCCGAGTGCTGGAGCGGCAGTAGGTAGGTTCCACCTGGGCGGACCCTCACAGAGGACGCTATCTGGAGGAGGCGGTTGGTTCGTCTCCACGACATCGGAGGAAGTGGCAGGAGCTCTGACTCGGATGCTGGACCTGTCGCCCGACACGAGTTCTGCGAGTAGTGGAGTGATTCATGAAATCGACACCCACCGAACCGAGTTCCCCATAGTGCTCGATGGGCCTCAGTCTCTTTCCCTCGGGATGGTCATGAGGGGGCGCAGCGGAATGCAGATCTGCGGCGCGACTCACGTGCCGGAGGCGGCAGCTCTCGCAGGAGTCACGTGCGGTTGTCCGCTCACTTGGGGCGAACGACGTGCGCTGTCCCGCGCTGGGCGCGGGCCGAAGCCAGCGATCGCTGTGAGGTTCAGGTTGGTCGAGGAGCCGGCGCTTGGGAACTTCGACCTCCTGTCCTCCTCATGGGCGCTGATGGAGGATGCTCACGTCGTGGCCCCAGCTCTGGGCACGAAGGGCAGCCCGACGACAGCCGTCCTACGCGTTGATCAGCTCGCCGTTACTACCGCGGATGGCGTGGAGGTCATCGGCCGTCGTCCCAGTATCCAGCTATCACGTCGCTGAATGTGATTCTCAGTCCTCGACCCGCAGGAACCGTGCAGGTTCCCAGGTGTAGAGCCGCCAGGTGCCCCCGTCGAGCGGGACCGGCATGGGGCCGCCTGATTCGTCCTCGCGGATCCACCTCAGGCCGATGAGCTTGGACTTGCCGTCGGCTCGGTAGTCCAATCGCAGATGCTAGCCACCTGGAGGCCGACCGACCAGGAGTTTGTTCGGCCGGGCCGGGCGGGATCGGGGACTGCTCCTCAGGTCCGTTGGGAGGCTCAAACCACGCACCCCCGGATCATCGCCACGAGCGGCGGTGCGTCCGGGTTCGGCTGGACCTCGTTGACGGCCGAGTAGCCCCAGGACTCGTACAGAGCCAGCACCTTGCCGTCGCCGGCGGCCGGGTTCACCATCAGGGTGATCCGCTTCTCGGGGCGGTTGCCTGCGAGGCCCTCGTGGATGCGGCGGGCGGCCCCCGTGCCGCGCCACGGTGCGCGGACGCCCAGTTCCTTGAGTGCGAACACCGGGTCGGCGATGAGGTCGGGGGCCATCGGCTTGGACATCCGGGTCCACCAGCGGTCGCCGGAGCGGATGGTGTTGCCGTAGGCGTAGCCGATCGGCTCGTCCCCGTCGTAGCCGATGACGGCTTCGAAGCCGGGCTCGCCGCTGTGGCGGTCGAGACGCTCGGCGAACGTGGCGACGGCGTAGTTGGGGAGGTGGAGCAGTGGCGCCCGGACGTCCGCGTACAGGTCGAGCAGCGTCCGGCGCGCGAGGGGGGTCAGCTCGGTGAAGTGGCGCAGGTCCGGCTCCGTCACGCGGATGTCCTTCGATTGTCGTGAGTGTACTGGTCCCAGAGTTGCGCATGGGGGCTGTTCGGCGCCACGTCCAGCAGGGCGGAGCCGAAGCGGTCGAGCATGCCGGCGACCCGCGGGTGCGCGGCCAGCCCTGCCGGGACGGCCATGGCGGTGGTGACGGCGGGTTCGAGGTCGCCCTGGCCGAGTTGGGCACGGGCCAGTCGGGCGTTGGTGATGGCACGGCTTCGCTGCATGTGGGGACGGAGCAGGCCGAGGCTCCGGTGAGCGTGGAACTCGGCGTCCTCGTAGCGGCCGAGCGCCAGGTGGGCGGCGAGCGCGAGGGAGTCCAGCTCTGCCTGGTCGTAGTGCGCGGCCAGCCAGACCGGGCGGACGTCGCTGGTGCCCGCCCGGTCGAGTGCGTCCTGGGCACGGCCGACGGACCGGCGGACGGCGTTCACGTCACCGGTCAGGCCGTGGATCGCGGCATGTCGAGCGTGGCCGAGGGAGGCGAAGAGAGGATCGCGGCGGGCGATGGGGAGGTTGCGGGCGGCATCGTTGGCCGCGAGGGCTTCGTTCGGCTTGCGCAGGTGCCGGTAGAGGCTGCCGGCGTGGGACCAGATGCGGAACTGGATGGCGGCATCCCCGGACATCGCGGCCAGGCTCGCGGCTCGCTCGTGGTGGCGCAGTGCGGTGTCGAAACGTCGGCCGTCGATGGCGGCCCACAGGGCGGACGACATGAAGGACGCGGCGCAACCGAAGAGCGCGGCGCGGACACGTTGGCTGGCAGCTCCGCGCTGCTGGAGATCGAGGGCCTCGTCGGCGAGTGCTTCCGCGCGCGCTTCGATGCTGAGCCTTCCCCCGTGCCGGTGGTCGCTGGCGATCACATCGGCGAACCGGGTGTTGAGCCGCTCCACGTCGCTGTGGCCGACCCTGCGAGGCGCTGCCGCGGCGGCGGAGCCGACCGCGACGGCGGTTCCGGTCACGGCGGTCATGAAAGATCGTCGCTTCACATCATCCTCCGGGTGCGGGCGATGGCCTCCCTCGGGTTGGACGAACCCGAGGTCTGGACCAGTACACCCGAATACTGCCCGGAGTGCTTCCCGGTGTTTGACCGGCGGCCAGCTGGTCTTACCTGTAAGCCAGTTGTAGACCGTCCGCTCCGATACGGTGCCCGGCTTTCCTGTCAGCCGGCCGATCTCCAGGTTGACGCGATGGGCCAACTCGGCCTGGGTCAGGCCGGGATCGTCCATGAATCGGCGAAGTACGAGGTTGTCCGCCATGTGCACAAAGTAGCGCCGCAACTACCAGGGTGCAGGTTTTCGAGTAATGGAAAGGTCAAGTTTTCCGGTCGCCCGCGAGTACGGGCCGCCGAGTTCTTCCTGACCATCGGCGCTCCGGGGGTCGTTGACTGGAGGAAGCCGTCCGGAGCCCCGTCGATCAGCGGACCTGGGCGCGCGTTCCTGCGGCACCAACTCAGACTGCACTCAGGAGACTTCATGAACGATCGCCACGGCGTGGAACGCCGCGGACTGAAGAGGGTCGTCGTGACCGGAGCGGCCGGCTTCATCGGCTCGCACGTGGTCGACGCACTCCTCGCCGAAGGCGTCACCGTCGTCGGTGTGGACCGCCGCGATCCCGGGGTCGATCCGGTGGCGACGGCCAACCTCGCGGTCGCCCGGGGCTGCCCGGACTTCACCTTTGTCGTCGCCGACCTGAGGACCTGCCCGCTCGCGGCGCTGTTCCTCCAGGCCGACGCTGTCTTCCACTTCGCCGGCCTGCCGGGGGTGCGCGGGTCCTGGGGCGAGCGGTTCGCCGAGTACACCGCCTGCAACGTGTTCGCGACCGAGCGGGTGCTGGCCGCCTGCGAGGAGGTCCGGGTTCCGCGACTGGTCTACGCCTCGTCGTCCAGCGTGTACGGCAGCATCCTCGAAGGCGCGTCCGGCGAGAAGCGGACGCCGACGCCGGAGTCGCCCTACGCGGTCAGCAAACTGGCCGGCGAGCAGCTGTGCCTCGCTCACGCGGGCAAGGCCTCGTCGGTGGTCACCGCGGTGGCGCTGCGGTTGTTCACCGTCTACGGCCCGCGTCAGCGGCCGGACATGCTGATCGGCCGCGCACTCGTGGCGGCGCTCGGAGGTCCGGCCCTGAACTTGTACGGGAGCGGTGACCAGCGCCGGGACTTCACGTACGTCGGCGACGTCGTCCGGGCCGCCATCGCTGCCGCGACTGCCGGGATCGGGAGCACCGTGCTCAACATCGGCGCGGGTGTCAGCACCAGCGTGCTCGATGTCCTGGCCGCGATCGAGGAGCTGACCGGACACCCCGTGCGGGTCAACCGGTTGTCGGCCGAGGCCGGCGATGTGGACGCCACCCTCGCGGACCGCTCCCGGGCCGGTGAACTCCTGGGATGGAAGCCCCGCACCGCCCTGGTCCAGGGCATCTCCCGGCAGCTCGCCCACCTCACGGCCAACTCCCCGCAGCTCGCGAACGCCTGAACGGTCCCGTCCCGACGTCGAACGGAGTCACTGTGTTCGTCACCGCCGCCGACAGCGCGAACGCGCTGTTCACCCGTGCCGGCAAGGCCATCCTGAGCCAGGGCCGCAGTGTCGCGCCGCGCGGCATGGCCACGGCCGAGCTCATGGGCGCCTACCTCAAGCTGACCGACCCCACCGCCCGGCTCGTCCACCTGGACCCGTACCGGGTGCTCAACCCGGCGTTCGCCGCCGCCGAGACGGTCTGGATCCTCTCCGGTTCCAACGCCGACTGGATCCACGACTTCAACAGCCGCCTCGCCGCCCTCACCGACCACGGCGCACTCCAGGGCGCCTACGGGCCGCGGCTGCGGCGCTGGCACGGGCAGCTGGACCAGCTCGACTACGTCCGGTGCCAGTTGACCCGTGACAGCGAGAGCCGTCGGGCCGTCGTGCAGATCTTCGACCCCGGCAGGGACACCGCCGGCCACAAGGACGTCCCCTGCACCCTCGGCTACCGCTTCTACCTGCGCGCAGGCCGCCTGGAGATGCACACCAGCATGCGAAGCCAGGACGTCTGGCTCGGCCTCCCGTACGACCTGATCACCACTACCGTCCTGCACGAGCTGATGGCCGGCTGGCTCGGCGTCGAGGTCGGCCACTACCACCACCACGTCGACTCCCTGCATCTGTACGCCCAGCACCAGGAAACCGCCTGGCAGTTGCCCGCCGAGGAGGAGGCCTCGCGACGGTGGCAGCCGGTCGGCATCCCGTGGGACGACTTCGACCCGGTGCTGAAGCAGGTGATGGTGGGCGAGGCCGTCGGCCATCCGGTCTGGGACGGCTTCGCCGCGGTCCTGGCCAGCTACCGGCTCTGGAAGAACGGTCGGTACGACGACGCCCGAGCCCGGGCCTCTAAGGCGAGCGGCCCACTGCCCGAGGCGATGGGGCTCTGGTACGACCAGCGCGAGCAGAAGGTCCCGCTCGCCCCGATGCCGGCGCCGGCGATCCCGGCGAAGAGGTGACGGCGATGACCGCGAACCGCAGCACCGTGCTGGGCCTGTGCTCCTACACCCACGACTCGGCGGCCGCCCTGGTCGTCGACGGAGAGCTCGTCGGCTTCGTCGAGGAGGAGCGGCTCAGCGGCGTCAAGCACGACAAGCGCTTCCCGGCACGGGCCGTGGAATGGCTCCTGGACGAAGCCGGCCTGGCCCGCGCGGACGTCGACACCGTCGCGTACAACTTCGCGCCGCAGCTCTATCTGAGGGCGGTCCCGGCCGCACTCGCCCACGCCGTGCGGCCGGCGTCCTCGGCCAGGGCGTTGCCGCGGGCCCGCTCGTTCGCCAGGGTCGCGGCCAACACCCGAGGGCGTCTGGCACGCCTGGCCGGAGCCTTCCCGACCGCCTCCGTGCAGCCGGTCCTCCACCACCGGACCCACGGGCTGTACGCCTTCGCCGCCTCCGGTTACGAGGATGCCGCCGTACTGGTGGTGGACAGCCTGGGGGAGGTGCAGGCCACCACGATCGGGCATGCCCGACGGGGTGCGACCGGCTGCTCGTACCGGATCGTCCACGCCCAGGACGACCCGGCGTCGCTCGGCTACGTCTACGGTGCGGTCACCGAGCACCTGGGTTGGCGGCGGGGCGACGAGGAGGGCACCGTCATGGCGCTGGCCGCCCTCGGCGATCCCCAGCGCTTCCGGGCCCTGTTCGCCAAGGCCGTCCGGCTCACCACCGACGGCTTCGCCCTCGACCACCGGCTGATCGGGTTGCGGGTCATGGACAGCCGCTTCCCACGGCTGACGGCTGCCTTCACGGCGCTCACCTGCCCGCCCCGACGGCCGGGTGAGGACGTCGATCCCGTACACGCGGACCTCGCAGCCGGCCTCCAGGAGCGCACGGAGCAGGTGATGCTGCACCTGGCGCGGATCGCCCGCGAGCGGACGGGCGCCCGGCTGCTGTGCGTCGGCGGGGGAGTCGCGATGAACTGCGTCAGCATCGGAAAGATCATCGCTTCCGGGCTGTTCGACGAGGTCGCCGTCCCGCCTGCCCCGGGCGACTCCGGCACGGCGATCGGCGCCGCGGCCGCCGTACACCTCGCCCGGCACCGGAACCTTCCGGCCGGACTGGCCCGGTCCTGCTACCTCGGGCCGGCTTTCCCCGGTGTGGAGCTGCAGTCCGTGCCGCTCCCCGGCATGACTGCCCGACGGCTGCTCGATCCGGCCGGACACGTCGCCGGCGAGCTTGCCCGGGGGACGATCGTCGGGCTCTTCCAGGGGAGCGGGGAGGCCGGGCCGCGCGCGCTCGGGAATCGTTCGATCCTCGCGTCGCCGCTGCGGGAGGGCGTTGTGGAGCGGCTCAACGCCACCGTGAAGTTCCGGGAGCCGTTCCGCCCGTTCGCGCCGGTCGTGCTGGCCGACCGGGCTGACGACTACTTCACCCTCGGCCAGGATGCGCCGTTCATGTCGATGGCCTCGCCGGTCACCGACCTGGCCCGCGAACTGATCCCGGCCGTCGTCCACGCCAATGGGACCGCTCGGGTGCAGACGCTGGCGTCCAGGGACAACCTGCTCCTCGCCCGGATCCTGGCGGCCTTCGCCGAGATCACCGGCGTGCCCGTGCTGATCAACACCTCCTTGAACGTCAAGGGCAAGCCGATGTGCGGCACCCCGGAGATGGCGCTCGACTGCCTGGCCGAGTCCGGGCTGGACGCGCTCCTGATCGAGGACTGGTGGGTGACCAAGACATGAGGATCGGTTACAGCTTCTGGGGCTTCCTCGGCTCCGGCGTCACCGACACTCCGGACGGAGGACGCAGCCACCGCCGCACCCTGCTGGACGGGCTCACCGTCCGCGGCCACGAGATCGTCCTCCTGCAGGCCGACCGAGACCTGCTGGAGGCCGGCACCGACCTCTCCACCAGCTACGAGTGGGACGGCGGCCTGCCCGAGATCGACGCGCTGTTCCTGGAATGGCGCTGGCCGATTTCGGGGCGCAATACCACCCGATGCGGCAGCGAAGGGCACACCTGCGACCTCCATCGGCAGCAGGAACTCCTCGACCACTACACCCACCACCACGGCGTCCGTACGCTGATCTGGGACAAGGACCGGCAGTTGCCCGCAGACAGCTCGCTCCGGGCCCTCGGCCACGTGCAGGTCTGCGAAGCGGCCCTGCACCCCTCGCGGGGAACCGAGAGCCTGCTGTTCCCGGTCGACGACGACGCGCTCGACCGGGCCCACCCTGCGGCACTCGCCGCCCACGGGCGTCCCGTGCCGCTGGTGTACATCGGCAACCAGTACGACCGGGACGTTGCCTTCGACCGGTACTTCTCCCCGGCCGCAGCCCGGCTGCCGCACCGGGTGGCCGGGAAATGGACCGACACCGCCCGATGGCCGGACGTGAACTTCACCGGACGTATCCCCTTCGACGAGGTCGCCCCGCTCTACGCGGCCTCGGTGTCCACCGTATTGCTCGCCCCGGCGCGGTACGCCCGAAGCGGCCAGTTCACCCAGCGGATCTTCGAGTCCGTCCTCGCCGGTTGCCTGCCACTGGCACCGGCCACCCTCCGGGGTGCCGAGGCGGTCGTGCCGCGGGAGCTGGTCGTCACCAGCGGCCCCGACGTACTGGCCAAGGTCACCGCGCTCACTCGCATCACCGGCAGCCAGGCCCACGCCGACCTGATCGCCCGCTGCATCGACGGACTCGACCGGTTCCGCCTCACCCGCCAACTGCGCACCTTGGATCGCGTGCTGAGCGGTACGCCGGCCGTGCTCCCACCGACGGAAGGAAACCGCACGTGAACCAGCTCCCTCCTGTACTCCCCGGCATCCAGCGGGTCGAGAAGCTCTACCTGGAGCTGCTCTTCCGTTGCGACTTCTCCTGCACCACCTGCTACCACGGCGAGGACCTCAAGCGGCCCGACACCGTCACCGTCGACCAGGCCGCCGCCGCCCTCACCTACTTCCTCGCCCGCTACGACTGCCGCGACGTGTGCCTGCTGGGCGGGGAGCCCCTGCTCTTCGAGGGCCTGCCGACCGTCCTGGCCGTCGCCAAGTCGCTCGGCTACCGCACTGAGATCTGCACCAACGGCTACAAGCGGCGGGCCTTCCTCGCCCGCGCCGCCGAGCACCTCGACATGCTGCGGGTCTCGCTCGACGGCGGCACCGCCGAGGCCCACGACCGGATCCGACGCCCGGGCTCCTTCGACGCCGCCTTCGACACCCTCACCTGGGCCCTCGGCCGGAACCTCCCCTTCGGCGCGACCTGCACGCTCACCGGGGAGAACATCACGACCGTCCCGGCGCTCGCCGAGCGGCTGCGCGACCTCGGCGCCCGCGACCTGCTGCTGCACCGCGTCCGTCCGGTCGGCAACGCCGCCACCAGCGGAGTCACCACCGTCACCTGGGAGCAGACCCAGGACCTCCACGAACGGCTGACCACCATGGACCTGGGTGGGATGAAGGTCAACACCGACATCCTGCTGCCCGAACGGTGCCCGCCCCCCAGCGACGTCGTGGAGAAGCTGGAGATCGCGCCCGACGGGCGGGTCTACCTGTCCTGCGCCGAGGTCGCCGGCCCCGGCCGGGAGGTCCGCTTCGACTTCGACCGGGCCGTCCTGGTCCCCGTCGAGGCGCGGTGAGCGAGTCGGCGCACCCCGGCTGGGGCCCGGCCGGTGCCCGAGTGCGACCCGGTCGATCACCCGGCTCGGTAGCCTGTAGCGGCATGGACAGGATCGCCATCATCGGCTGCGGCGGCAGCGGCAAGACCACTGTCGGACGCCAGCTCGCCGCCAAGATCAACGCCCCCGTCACCCACCTCGACGGCGTTTACTACGACTCCGACTGGAACACCTTGCTGCCGGAGAAGTTCGCGGCGATCCAGGAGGAACTGGTCGCCGAACCGCGTTGGGTGATCGACGGGAACTTCGCCTCGACCCTCCCCATCCGCCTCAAGCGAGCCGACACCGTCGTCTTCCTCGACATCCCCCCGATCGTCTGCCTCTGGGGGATCCTGCAGCGCCGACGCCGCTACCGCGGTGGCCAGCACACCGAGCAGGGCGTCTTCGACCGCATCCACTGGGGCTTCATCCGCTACGTCCTCGGCTACCGGCGCCAGATGCGGCCCAAGGTCCGCGCCCTGATCGCCGAGCACGCCGGCCACGCCCGTGTCGTCACCCTCACCAGCCGCCGGGCCGCCCGCCGCTTCGTCGAGGGCGTGCCTCCTCGAACATGATCCGACCCCCTCCCCGGGAAGGCTCCACCTGTCCATGACCGCCAACCCGTTTCTCGACGCCGACCGCGTCCGCGGCACCCTGTACGCCGAAGCAGGCCGCCTCGCCCAGCGCACCACCGCACTCGCTCGTGCCAAGACCGCCGGTCGGCACCCGGCCGCCGTGATCGCGGACCTCGCCGCCGCCGGGCCGCGCGGTACCGTCCTCGACATCGGCTGCGGGCGCGGCACCACAACCGTCGCGCTCGCCGAGCGCCTCGATCCCCCGAAGCTCATCGCCTTCGACCAGTCCGCCGCCCTGCTCGCCGATGCCCAGCGGCGACTGGTCGGACGGATGGGCGTGCGGTACATGCGCGGCGACTTCCACGCCATCGCCCTGCCCGACGCCTCGGTCGCGGTCGCCGCGGCCGCGTTCTGCCTGTACCACTCGCGGAGTCCGGCGGCCGTGGTCGCGGAGATCGCCCGCTGCCTGGCACCCGGTGGGCTGTCGATCACGGTCACCAAGTCCGCCGACAGCTACCGGGAACTGGACGAGCTGCTCGCCGTCAGCGGCCTGGACCCGGAGGCGGCCGACCGGCCGAGCCTGTACGAGACCTTCCACAGCCACAACCAGGCCGACATCGTGAGCACTCACCTCGATGTCAGGGAGATCATCCACCACCAGCACCGCTTCCGCTTCACCGACGCTGACCACATCGCCGCCTACGCGGCCACCAACCCCAAGTACCAACTCGCCTGTGATGAGCCGGGGATCGCCGAGAGGCTGCGGCAGACGGTCGGCGACGACCCCCTGGAGACCGCCTCGACCGTCACCTACGTGGTGGCCGCCCGCCGATGAGGACCTTCACCAAGTCCTACGACCACCCGCTGCTCCAACAGCGCTCCCTCGCCCACCAGTGGTGGCTCGCCGACGTCAACCCGGACGTCCGCACACCGCGGGTCGTCGAACAGCGTCCCGGGGAGATCGTCTACGAGCACCTCGACGGTCGCCACGCCGGTCCGGCCGATCTGCTCGTCCTCGCTGACCTTCTCGGACACCAGCACACGACCGCTTACTTCCGCGAGTTGGCGGATGCTCGCCTGGACGCGTCCTTCACCAGCGGCGGCACCACGACCATCGACGGGTTCGTCGCCGGCCGACGCGAGCGTCTCAGGCACCTCCTGACCTCCGGAGCCGTGCCCGAACCCGCCCTGACACTCGAAGCGGTCGAGGGCTGGCTCCAGAAGGCCACCGACATGCCGGCCGCTTTCTACAAGGACGCCAATCCGCGCAACTTCCTCATCACCGACGCCACGGTGGCCGTCATCGACTTCGACTCCCTCACCCTCGCGCCCTTCGGCTATGACCTCGCCAAGCTCGTGGTCAGTACCACCATGACCAACGGCCCGCTGGTTCTGGAGACCGTTCAACAGGCCCTCGACATCTACAACGACCACCCACGCACTCGCGGCCTCCCAGGCTGCACACGGCGCGCGTTCGCGGCCTGGTGCGAGTTCCACCACGCCCTCACCGCTCCGTACCTCGGTACCAACGGATACCGTTTCGGCTGGCACACGGCCAGACCGGGCTGGACCACGGACATCCTGCGGCATCCCGACGAGGAGCTCGCACCATGACGATCAGTGCCGTCATGAACAGCCGGAACGCGGTCTGCGTGATCGTCCATGACAAGGGCACCGACCGCATCGCCGCCCTGCACTACGCCGGTCCCAACTGGTCCCCGCAGCCGGCCTGGACAGTGCCGGGCGGGAAGGCCGAGCCCGGGGAAGCCCTCGACGAAGCGGCTGCCCGCGAGCTCGAGGAGGAGACCGGCCTCCTGGTCGATCCCCTGAACCTCGAACTCGTCCACGTCGTCCACGTCGAGCAGAGCTACGACGGACTCGGGCAGTTCATCCTCTTCGTCTTCGCCACGGACCGGTGGACCGGCGAACTGGTCAACACCGAGCCGGACAAGCACCTGGCCGCCGAATGGGTCGCCGCCGCGGACCTCCCCGAACCGGCTTTCCCGACTGCCAGAATCGCGCTCACCGCGTATCAGGAAGGTGGTCCGTCGTTCTCGCGATTGAGGTGAGGTCCGTCCCGTAGCCACCAGAACGACCAGCTGCTGCCGCCCGATCTCACGATCTCGGGCGGCAGCAGCTGGGTCTTCTCGGTGGAGCGCTTGAGCAGCAGGACGGCGCCGATGACGTAGTCGGTGCAGAGCCGCTTCGCGCCGCCGAAGGGTGCGAGGACGTACCGAAGGGCCTGCATCCAGCAGGCCGCCATCGGAGGCGTCCCAGGTCTGGAGTCCAGAGCGCCGCGAGGGCTCCCCGAGTGTTCGGCGAAACCTCGGCGAACACTCGGGGAGCCCTCCAACGGCCGCACGAGCCCTTCCCGGCGTCCGCCGCGCAGATGGTGCCGGGCACCGCCGAAGCAGTCGCCTCAGTGCCCGAGGTCGAGCGCAAGGCAGTGCCCATTCCCGTAAAACCGCAGGTCAGACGGAATTCGTCGAATCCTCCCCGAAGGTTCGGCGAACCCTCCCGGAGTCCTCGGCGCCTGGATCTAGGATCTTGGATCCTGGATCTTCTTTTCCTACGGGACGCGATGCGCCCGACGGGGACACCCTCTTGGGCGGCCAGCTGATCGGTGAGTACACCGGCACCTGAGCCGAGCGCCCGCGGGCGGGGTGCTCGGCCGCCTCGGCAAGGTCGTCCATGACCGTACGGGGCACCTGTTTGGCCCGGCCGGGATTCCGGCCTACTGTGCCCGCTCACCAGGCGTGGACCAACCCGGTCGCCGCCGCCTACACCGGGGAGCTGTGATGTGCACCCGCTGCGACCCGCAGGCCCTCGCCGAGGCGCCCGCAATGCTCGACCGTATGGCCCGCGTCCTCGCGTCCCGGGGTATCGAGCAGCACGCGGTCGACACGCTCCCGGATGCTTCGGAGCCACACTCGGCAGAGGAAGCGCCAGCCCTCGGGCTGCTGCCGCGCTACTGCGAGGCGGTCGCCACGAACAAGCACTTCCTGCCATGGGTTCGGCAGGTCGCCGCAGAGGCCAGCATCGGAGTCCGCTGGGATGTGAGCGTCGAGGCGGGACTGAACAGAGCGGCTGGCAGCGCTGACCGGTGGTGAGGACAGCCGAGGTCGCCCCGGTGCGGACCGGCCGGTCAGTCGCGCGATCGCCGCTCCAGGCGATCAGCCGCTTCTGCCCCCGGTCAGTCTGACCAAGCCCTCCGACCTGGGCGGTCATCCGGTCACTCGGTCACCGGCCGACAGGTCGGTGACCGACCGGCGGACAACAGGCGGTTCACCACCGCGACGGTTAGCCTCGCCGAGACGCCGACCAGCCGGTCAGGACCCCGTTCACCGACTTACCACTCACTGACCGGGGACGGTGACCGCCGTCCTGACCTGGACACCGAGGACCTGCCGGCCATTGCCTGGCAGGCCGCGCCGGAGAACGACAGGTTGACCCGAAAGGTGGTCGCCGAGGCGATCCGAGGTCAGAAGATCCCCCTGTCCAACGCCACGCTGACCGAACTGATGGCCCAGCTCCGTCCCCAGTCCGGTCAGCCGGTCACCGCCGGCCGGAACTGACCGACACGCGAGCGCCGGGGTGACCCACCAGGTCACTCCGGCCCGGTCACCCATCCGCAATCCCACCGAACGGGAGCACACCGTGTGCACCACCTTCACTACCGTGGCCGAGGCGGACTCCTGGATCGCTGTCCTCACCCAGCGCGGACACCTCCGCCGCGTCGAAACCGGCCCGGACGGTGCCCGCAGCATCCAGAGCGGCCGGCACTCCCGCCTCTGGAGCCTCCACCGCCCTGTTTCCGCCTTCGACTTCGCCGAAGACCTCCTCCTCGGCATCCGCCCGCGCTGCACCGAGGCCAGCCGATGACCGCACCCGGCCAGGACAGCTCCACACAGGAACGGGAGAACGACCTTAACAATGCTCCTGGCAGAGCAAGTTGTGGGGTAAGGAGTCCTTACCCCGCCCCCGCTCCGAAGGGTGCGGAGGCTCCCCGGTCGGTGGCAGACTCAGGGGGGCCAGTTGCCAGCCGGGGAGTCGGCCCAGGGGTGCCGACGAAGGGGGAGGAGCAGTAGAACCCGCCACCCGCCGAAGGCGTCCGTGTCACTGCACGCCGCCGTCTTCGCCAGCTCGTCCCGCGCGCCAACCGCGCCTGCTCCCGCTTCAGTCCGGTGTCACTGTCGAGCCCCGCAGCTCGACCTCACGGCCGTTGCTGTCCCGCCGGAACACCTTCAGATCCGTCATCTTCGCGCCCTTCCTCAGCAGCTGTACGGATAGGTCAATTCACAAGAGGGATGCTTTGTTCAACTTGTAGGCGAATCCTTCTGTACCGGTCCAGGGTCGTTGGGGGAACTGCTTTGGAAGGGGGCGTCAGGCGGGAAGCTCGCTGCCCAGGTAGCGCACCATGGGGATGTCGTCGGCGACGCGCATGCGCACAGTGGCCTGGCCGTCGCGCTCGAACTCGCGACGGGCTTCGGGCAGGTTCAGCACCCGATCGATGACGGCGGTCTCGACCATGGGGCCGAGATCCACGGGGTTGCCGCAGAAGTCGTAGACCACTTGGCTGTAGACGGCCGCGAATCGGCGCTGGTCGGCGGCGCCAAAGTGGTCAAAGGCATCGGCTTTGACCACGACGACGGACACGGTGCCGCCACTGCGCTGCAGCTGCTCGCCACGGAGAAGTGCGAGGGCGTCCTTGACGTCGCGGGCGTCCCGAAGACTGAAGCCATCGGGGACTGGAAAGAAGTGGCCGGTGTGCTGTTGTAGGGACGCGAGGTCGATGAAGGCCTCGGCCCACTGGAGGGCCTGGTCCGGCGGCATCAGCTCGCCCGACGGCGGTACAGGCTGGCTGATATGAGTATGGCCGCCCATGTGCGTCACGAGCTCCATCACCCGGCCGGGTCGCATCTGTCCCAGCAAGGACAAGGCCGGCACGAACGCGAAGGGCAGGGCTCGGTCCGGAGGGTCGAACGTCATGGTGAGTTGCGTTCGCCGGTGGGGGACGTCCAGCCGCATCCGGACCCGGAGTATGCCGGTCGTGTCCGCCCCGTAGAGATAGCCGCCGTCGGTGCCGGTTGACCGCTCGGTGAACCTGACGGGCAGCGAAGCCGCCGGAAGGCCGGCCTCCGTCCGTACGACGATCGCGCCGTCAAAAGGGTGTGCCAGAGTTTCGTGTTGGCCGCCGATACTGATCATGTCGGGCAGCGCGTCCCCAGCTATACCGAGTTCGGTGGGGGCAACGACGTTGAAGGCGGCCAGGTGCTCCCTGCCCAGTTGTACGTAGCTGGCTCCGAAGCGGATGACGTCGTCGAGGCGCTCCCGCAGGCGGACGTGGTCGGGCTCGCTCTTGTTTAGGGCGATTTGAGCGGTCATCGTTATCAGCTGGTCCGCCGGGATGTGCTCGGTTCTGGGGACGATCTCGATGACCGTGGTCCCATCGAAGTCCGTGGCGGGGCGGAGGCTGTAATGCGGGGAGGCCTCGTCCGCGCGTCGAATCAGAGTCGTGTAGCGGGCCGCGAGGTCGGGAACTGCGTGGAGCATGGCTGCCTGCTCGGCGCACACGTCCTTGAGCATGCTGAGAATCTCGTCGCTGCTGCTGTGCAGGCTGTAGCGAACCAGGTCCGGTCGTTCGGCGAACTGGGAGTTGAGCCAGGTCAGCCCGCGCCAGTGGCGAACGAACTGGAACCGCTCGCGCAGGCTCTCGAACCACTGTAGTTCCGCAGGGTTGGGATCGATAGGAACCAGCAGGTCCCAGTGGTCGGGCTGATGACGTGCCGCGGACACTAGCGATCCGATGACCTGCTGGCGGCGCGAACTGGCCATGCGACCGGTGAACGATTTCACCTCGTAGACGACCAACTCGCCACTCTCGGTGTACTCGAAGAGATCCCGGCCACCGTCGCCTCCCGTGCCGTCGATCGGGACGGCCTGAGGGTGTAGCCGGATGACCAGCATGCCGATCAGTGCTTCGACAGTCTTGGGCTGTGACGCGAGCTGGGCCCAGGGAACTTCGACCATTCGGTCACCGTAGCGCCCGACTCTGACAGACCGGTCCGCGAAGTGCAGATGCCCGCAGGGGCGGGGCCCGGCCCCTTGTGGGCCCAAGTGCAGAACGTCGAAGGTTAGTTATCGACAGTCCACACCTTGTGTGCTAATACTTGATCCGGAACCTGAGCAGGACTCGGGTCTTCCGGGCAGGTCCCGGGAGTGCTACCTGGAGTACCAAACCAGGACGCTTGGCCGCAACGGCTGAGCCACACTGCATGGGAGCCGCAACGGCTCCACCCCGGGTCTTCCCCGCGATGGGGAGGACGGCCCCTTGTGCGGACGGGAGCGCGATGCTCCCTTTCTCAACAAGCGTTACCTGATCTCTCGCAGATCTCAACGAACACACCGCGATGGTGTGGCGCAGCCTCGGGCCCTGCGCCTTTGGCAGGTCATCTGCCCTCGTTGAGGATCTGCTGCCATGCGGACCTCTTCGGTCGGATGACTCCGTACACCGTCGAGGAGAGTTCATGATGTGGTCCGCTCTCGCGGAGCTGGCCTCCGCATCCCCGTGGTTCCTGCTCTGCGTCTTGGTGGTCATGGCCGCCACGCTGCTCGTGTCCTTCGCGATGTGCCTACGCGGTACCGACGCCGGTGAGCGGGTGGCCGTCATTCGGGCGTTCGCCGAACTCGTCCGGTCGCTTCGTGGCATCCGCCGTTAGCGTCGGCTGAGTGGCCCCGCCGGTGGTGGCTCTCCAATCTCAGGTCTGGATGCAGCCGGCGGAGCCGGGGCGGAGCCTTCGGCGGCGAAGCGCAGCCCGCAGCTTCATCGGCTCGCGCGGCGCAAGCGCCCCGGGTCCGACCTGACCTTCTGGCGTTCGCCACTATGCGGTGGCCGTCCAGCGGTGGCCGGCGAAGAGGTCCAGCGCCGCCTCCAGTTCCAGTGGCAGTGTCCTGGTGACTCCGAGTTCCCACAGGCGGATCCAGCCATCGCGGGTGGCGGCTGCCCTCGGTACCTCGCAGCCTGGCGCCACCCTCAGTTCCAGATGGAATCGGGTCGGCAGGACGGTGCTCTCGACACCATGGACCCGTACCTCGGCCACGTTGTCCCAACGGATCCGAACCGTGCGGGCCCGGACGAGTTCGATCGCCTCGGCGTCGATCTTCAGCCTGGTGGCGACTGCCCTCAGGGCGACTGTGCAGAGCAGGAGGGTGGCCACCATCGCAGCGAGGTGGAATCGCAGCCTGACCGCCAGGTCCCAACTCTGCTGCCAGTCACCGAGAAAGCCGTCCCGTGAAGTGACTGGGGAGGCGAAGGCGAGGAACGCCACGACCGGGATCGTCATGCCGAGTCCGCCCCGCCACAGCGCGCGAAGTGTCTGGGCGCTGCTGCGCATGAGGACTGCGCTCGGTGCCTGAGCCGCGGCCGTGAGGCCTTGCGGCCGTGCTTCTCCGAGGCGCTGTCTGAGCTCGGCATGCCTGAATTGGTAGACGCCACCGACCTGACGCAGGACCCCCAGGCGGCGGGCGTCCTCCAGGAAGGTCATGACGTGCCACGGCAGGCGGCCACAGAGGGCCAGTTCGAGCCGGGCGAAGTTCCAGCGCCCCCACCGGCTCATGGCGACGAATGCCGAGGCCGAGCATGACCAAGCGACGAGGAAGGCCCCGAAGGCGAGGAGCGGACGGTTGTGGGTCCAGGGGAAGAACGCTGTCACGGATCCGGCGATGGCGGGTGCGACGATCGCCGCCTCGTCCAGGGCAACCCGCCGCTCGTCGGCGAGCAGCAGTCGAGGCTTGGTGGCCGTGTCGTACCCGGCCTGCCGAGTCAGGAGAACGCCTGAGACCGCGGCGAGGGCGATGCAGAGCAGGACCGTGGCAGCGCCGCTCGGAAGGACCATCCCCGCACCCGCCACGGCGGCGATGAGAGCGGCGCTCAGGATCCGGGTCCGCAGGTCGGCAGGCCTGCGGGGGCGGTCGTCGAGGCCCAGGAAGGAGTGCTGGGCTGCGGTTCGTCCGATGACGGTGGCGATGGTAGCCAGCACGGCTACCAGATTGAGCGCGTCGACCGTGGGTCCGAACGGGGGCTCGAACTGTAGGGGTCCGGCGGTGGAAAGGAGCGCGGCCAATCCGTGGCTTGCCAGCGTTCCCCAACCCGCGACGCCTGCGACAACCAGTCCGCCCCACGCCATCGGGCTGGTGAACGCTCCGCGAAGGTGCCACCAGGCGATGTCCGGAGTACGCCGCCGGATCGACTGGCGTGCCAGGAAGCGGTGGTGCTTCGTTGCTCGCTCCACGCCCCAGTCCCGGACTGGCCCGGGCAGGGAGGCTGGTGCCGGCCCCCGGGAGTAGAGGGCCGGGAGCAGTCCGTCGAGGAGGTGACCCTCGATGTCCCCGGTCCTCGGGAACCTGACGGGGTCGAGCAGCTCGCGGGGGTCGCTCTCCGCTGCTGCGTAGACGTGCGAGGCGAGCCAGAGCAGAAGAGGTGAGGAGAGCGCGGAGGCCACCCGACCGCCGGGATCCCGTTCGGCCTCAGCGAAGACCGCTTCCCAGGAGAGACGTTGGCCATCATCACACCTTCCCCTGAGATAGTTCAGCCCGGCCTGCGGGGACATCGGGGAGGCTCGGATGACCGGGATGTTCCGGAGTTCGGAGGGAGCACGAAGGGCCGCGTCGAAGGCGTCCGGCCGGGACAGGAGAACCAGCGGCTTGTCGACGTCAGCGCGCCACCGGTCGATCGCGATCGCGACCTCCTTCCCGGGGAGGGACATGAGTTCATCGAGGCCGTCCAGAACGGGAATGATCAGCTCGCCGTCCACCAGCGACATCGCGCGGCTTCTCCCCACGCGTTTGGCGAGTTCCTTCCCGTAGTCCTCCCTGATGCGGCGGGTGACCCAGTCATCCAGGCTCTCCTGCTTCCCCGGACTCCAGTCGGAGAGGGAGAGGAGCACGGGAACGGGGTCGCCGGACTTGCGCTGCTTCAGTAACTCCCGTACCAGAAGCACCGCCAGGGACGACTTGCCCGATCCGCCGGGCCCGGTGATGATCAGCCGGATGGGCGTGAGCGCGCGGACCCTGGCGAGGACCTCGTCCCGGCCGGATCGTTCCTCGGAGTCGCGGGCTCCGGCGGTCGCGGGGAGCTGCCGTGCGTCCCACTCGACGGCCATCGGTACCGAGCCGGTCAGACCTCGCACATTGGCCTCGTCGTCCCACTGTTCGCGCACCAGCTTGGCCAGCTCGTCCTCGGCGGGCGGGGGAGGGATGGGAGGCACGAAGTTGATGGTGTGGCCTTGAATGACCTGGCTCGCATGCCCGTTGAAGTTGTTGTGTGTCGAGTCGGTCATCCCACCATGATGTCAGCGTGGGCAGGGTAGTTGCGGGCCGAAAGCCGTGCCACCCTCTGGCGCTACGGCGACGCGACAGTAACATGAGACTCCCTCACGTTTGATCCAGGAGGCTGCCATGCCGGACCGTTTCGACCTGCCGGCGGGTTTCCGCTGGGGTGTCGCCACCGCCGCCTACCAGATCGAGGGTGCCGTCGACGAGGACGGCCGCGGACCCTCCGTCTGGGACACCTTTGCCACCCGCCCCGGCGCCGTCCGCGACGGCCACACCGGCGCGGTGGCCTGCGACCACTACCACCGCTGGCCCGAGGACATCGCCCTGATGCAGGGCCTCGGGCTGGACGGCTACCGCTTCTCGATCGCCTGGCCCCGGATCCAGCCCACCGGCGCGGGGCCCGTCAACCCCGCCGGACTCGCCTTCTACGACCGCTTGGTCGACGCGATGTTGGAGGTGGATATCACCCCGCTCCCCACCCTCTTCCACTGGGACCTCCCGCAGGCACTGGAGGACGCCGGCGGCTGGCTGAACCGCGACACCGCGTACCGCTTCGCCGACTACGCCGCGATCGTCGCCGACCGCCTGGGCGACCGCGTCCCTGCCTGGATCACCCTCAACGAGCCCTTTGTGCACACCGTCTACGGCTACGCGATGGGCATCCACGCCCCTGGCCGGACCTTGATGTTCGAAGCCCTCCCGGCCGCCCACCACCAGCTCCTCGCCCACGGCCTGGCCGCCGCCGCCCTCCACGAGCGCGGACTGGAAGTGATGCTCTCCAACAACCTCACCCCGGTCGAACCGGCGACCCCTTCACCGGCCGACGCCGCAGCAGCCGCGGCCTACGACACTCTCCACAACCGGCTGTTCACCGACCCCGTCCTGCTCGGCCGCTACCCCGACCTCGCTGCTCTCGGCGTCCCCGACGACATCTTCGGCGCCGTCCGCCCCGGCGACCTCGACCTCATCCACACCCCCGGCCTCGACGGCCTCGGCGTCAACTACTACAACCCCACCCGCGTCGCCGCCCCCACCGACTCCGGACTGCCCTTCGACCTCCTCGACATCCCCGACGTCCCCCACACCGCCTTCGGCTGGCCCGTCGTCCCCGACGGCCTCCGCCGACTCCTCCTCGGTCTCCGGGACACCTACGGCACGGACCTCCCACCCGTCACCATCACCGAGAACGGCTGCTCCGCCACCGAGGACCTCGACGACACCTTCCGCATCGACTACCTCTCCACCCATCTCGACGCCCTCGCCACCGCCGTCGCTGAAGGCGTCGGCGTCCGCGGCTACTACACCTGGTCCCTGATCGACAACTTCGAATGGGCCGAGGGGTTGTTCAGCCAGCGCTTCGGTCTCGTCCACGTCGACTTCGCGACCCAGCGGCGTACACCGAAGGCCTCCTACGCCTGGTACCGGGACCTGATCGCCGTCCACCGGGCGCGCTGTGCGAAGGAAGGGCCGGTGACTTCTCCGTGAAGTCACCGAGTTGGGTCGGAGGAGTGGCGCGAGGTTCAGCTTCGTCACGATCGTCGGCGGTGCTCGTCGGTTCCGTGGCGGCGAACCGCAGGCGTCGTGGGGCGCCCGCGGTCCGCTCTTGCCACTACCGGGCCACCGCCAGGGAGCGGGGTGCCTCGGGGGCCGGCTTCGGCTGGTAGTGCTCCGTGTGTCCTTCGATGTGGAGGCGAGGCAGACGGCGGTCCAGCCAGCCGGGCAGCCACCAGTTGCATGACGGCCGGTACCAGCAGCCGGCGTGCGCTTCCGACATGAGGGTCCCTCGATCGATCGTCCTGTGACCAACCTCAGGGTCCGACAGTCCGCCGATCTTCACGGTGGATCAAGGGCGCATCGGGGGATCTCAGGGTGCACGGAGCAGGCGGTGCTGCGTGGTGAGCCGGGGGACTGGTCCGGGCATTGTCGGGAGGAGTTTGGGCCCCTCGTGTGTCCGAAGGCGACGCCGGGACGATGTTCTGCCGGGTTGGGGCTCGGGTGGTGTCCGTGTCCCGGAATACGCTGGGTGGTCATGGACTGGCTGGAGCGGGTGGCGAAGCTGAGACGGTGGACGAGCAACGACGTTCGGGCGCCGCACAAACCGTTGTTGCTGCTGTACGCGCTGGGCAGCTTCCAGCGCGATGCCGACGGCGAACTGCGGTACAGCGCTGTCGAGCAGGAGTTGAAGCGGCTGCTGGAGGAGTACGGGCCGTCCCGTCCGACGACTCCCGCGTACCCGTTCCACCATCTGGTCAGTGACGGTGTCTGGGAGGTCAGGACGGACCAGGGACTCGGGAGCCCGGGAAGTGGCGTGCGGGTCCTGCGCTCCAGCGGCGCGACCGGGAGGCTCGCGCCCGAGCTGCGGACGGCTCTGCGGAAGGAGCCGGCGCTCCTGGGCCGGCTGGCGCGGGTGCTCCTGGACTTCCACTTCCCGCCGTCACTGCACGCCGACCTGTGCGAAGCCGTCGGTCTCGACCTGGACCCGGTCGAGACCGCGGACGTGACCGGTGGCCCGGGCGGGACGGGGCGGGCGGCGCGACGGCAGCGGGACCGGCGGATGCGTGAACTCGTCCTGACCGCGTACGAGTTCCAGTGTGCCTTCTGCGGCTACGACGGGATGCTGGGCGCGAGCACGGTCGGCCTGGAGGCGGCGCACGTGCGCTGGTGGTCGTACGACGGGCCGGACGAGGTCGACAACGGCCTGTGCCTGTGCTCGCTGCACCACAAGCTGTTCGACAAGGGCGTCCTGGGGTTGGGGGAGGACCGCCGCATACTCGTCTCGCAGCGCTTCGTCGGGCGCAGCGAGGCCAGCAGACAGCAGGTGCTCGCCCTGGCCGACCGACCGGTCATCGGCCCCCAGGCAGGGATTCTGCCGGTTGCGTGCCGGCACCGGCAGTGGCACGCCGCACAGGTCTTCCGGGGCGAACCCCGGGAGCCCCTGAGTCCGGCCCATGCGGGCTGACGGGGACTCGGTCCGCTGACCCCTCAGCGTTGACGGCGTGCCTCCGGTCTGCCCGGCCGGGAACAAGCCGTGCAGACCGGACGGCACCGCGTGCCTCGCGTGGAAGTCAGTGAGTGGCTGTCAGCCGCGTTGGCCGTGCGCCACCTCGATCTGCTCCACCTTCCGCTCGGTGGCCAGCTCTCGTAGTTTGGCGCGCGTCTCCGGGGCCGTCGAGTACACGACGGTGCCGATCATCCCCCGCGTCAGCAGCACCTTGTAGGTGTTGCGGATCAGTCGGTCGATGTCGGCGTCGGTGGTGGACTTGCGGAACACGGGGTCCTTGGAGGCCGTGCGGTCGGTGATCCATCGGTCGGTGCGCCAGACGAGGTCCGGCCCGAGGCTGACGCCGCTCCAGTCGTACTCGAAGCTCTGGGCGGTGTACACGCAGCCGACCTGGCCGAAGCCGGCGCGGTCGGTGGCCCACAGGGCGGCTGGCGGGGCGCCGGCGATCGAGCGGTCGCCGTACACGTTCCACGGTCGGGCCCAGCCACCGATGTGCACGTCGAGGGGGAGCGGGTCCCCCGGAGTCACCTTCGTCGTCCACTTCCAGCAGTACCCGGCCGATATGCGGGAACCGTATCCCTCGGCGCGCCGGGCCTTGAGGAACGCCTCCAGCTCCTGGGGGCTGTCGACCACCTCCAGGGCGACCTTGCCGTCGGGCTCCCAGCCGACGGGGCTACCGGGCTCGAGGTTCAGCAGCCGCACCACCCAGTTCAGGTAGACGTCGCTGCCGCCGCAGCGGAACTGGCTGTCCAGCTCGACCACCTGGCAGTCCAGGCCCTTCACCGCGGCAGCAGCCCGGATCTGGGCCACGGTGCCCATCTCGCCTGGCCGGACGACCTGGTGCTCGTCCAACAGGAACACCGGCACCCGGGCGGCGTCGATCAACTCCTCGATCTGGGCCTTCCCCGCGCCCTGGGCGGCCCGCGTGTAGCGGTTGGCCGACGTCTCCCGGATTCGGTGCGCCTCGTCGCAGATCAGCACGTCCAGACCGTTGCGCTCGGCGGTCATCAAGCCGTTGAAGTACTTGAACAGGTGCTGCACTTGTCGCTTAGTGAAGCGCTCAGTCACAACCGGTAGGCCGTGGGCGGATGCGTTCCGAGCGGGGATCAGCCGAGGTAGGTCATGCGGAACAGGCCGTCGAAGCCGAGACCGACCGATGTACAGCCGCTCGAAGCTGCCCCACTCCCTTCCGGTGTCGTCGGGGTTGCGGGCGCCGTCGACCTCGTCGGCGTCGAGGTCGTGCTCCTGCTACTCGTGCGCGCAGCGGCAGCGGACGAAGACGAGGTTGCCCACCTGGATCAGGAGCCAGTCGCGGCCGGCTCCACGGGCGGTGCAGGTGATGATGATGCCGCGCGGGCGCAGGGCGGTGGGGTGGGGAACGGCGAGGACGGCGGCCGGCTCGGGGGCCTCGCCGTAGCGGAAGTGGGTGTGTCGGGGAGTCTCGGGGTCGCGGCCGTCATCGGGAGTGTTCAAGGAGCCCCCCTCGCGTGGTGTACGGGAGTACAGCTCAAAGATGCGTAGATGGTTCCTTGTTGACCGATTTGATGGGTGTTGACTGGGTCACATTTCCTCGGTCCTTGCGGGCGGGGCATGCTCTTCCGGGGGCGGACCTGCGGTGTTGTCAGCCGGTGGCCGGTCCGCTGTCCCGGTATCCCTCGGTGGTGTACCAGTCGTCCGCGGCGAGGGCGGTGTACAGGGCCGCCTGCCAGCCGTTGCGGTTCTCCGCCGTCCAGAACTCGGCCTGGGCGGCGAGGTGGCTGCGGGCCTGCTGCGGGGTCAGGCCCCACATCTGCAGGTTGCGGCTCTCCACCCGGACGGGGGCGGCGGCCTGGGACACGTACATGTCTGCGAGTTTCAGCTCGGCGAAGTGGTAGCGGGCGCGGGCGGCCAGCACCGGGGGCATCTCCGGCGGAGGTGTGGCGTGGAAGGTGACGGCGATGGGTGGGCCGACGATGCGCGCGGTGACCCAGGTGTACTGCTGGGCTTCGTGGTCGAAGTAGGGGTTGAGGGTCTGCTGCTGGGCGTTGAGGGGTGCTTTGTCCCGCTTGGTGGTGTTGCAGTCGCGGCAGGCGGGTGCGAGGTTGCTGGGCGCGACGGCGAGGAGCGGGTAGGTCCCCTTGGGGAGCTGGTGGTCGAGGGTCTGGGCGGTGCCGTGCCCGCACAGTGAGCACCGCCCGTCCGGGGCGGACGACCTGAGTCTCTCGTAGTAGTCGTGGCCGACGCTTGTTTCGGGGACCATGCGGGACGTGTAGCCGTTGACGAGGGCCCGGTTCGCGGGAGTCGGCTTGGGCGGGTTTCCGGTCGGGGGCCCGCCGGGCTGGTGCTGGAGGTGCGTAAGCCCGTGAAGAGCCTGGCCTTCCGCAGCGGCCTCGTACTGGGCGACGGCGTCGGTCACGTCCGGGGCGAGCTTTTCGAGGATCTTCTGGTCCGCCTTGCGGCGGGCGGTGCTGGAGCAGGTCTCGAAGACGGTCGCGGCGTCCAGTTGCGGCTTGGGCAGGGGCAGCATTACCAGGACTCCTCGTCCGGGTCCTCGCCGGACTCCCTGGTGGCGACCAGGGACCGGGTGAGGATCTGGGCCTCGCTGCCGAGCTTCTGCTCGAACGCGCGAAGGATGCTCTCGTAGGAAAGCCCCTCGGACACGAGCCTGCTGATGGACTGGTGGAACCCGGTGTGGGTGACTTCGAGCCCGAAGACCTCGTGCGTCAGGACGCCGACGTTCTCGCCGAAGGTCTCCAGGGTGGGGCGGTTGGCGACCATGCGGTCGCCGAAGCGGCGGAGCTTGTACACGCAGTCGGCCGGGACCTCCTGCAGGACGACGGGGGAGTGGGTCGCGACGATCGCCAGCGCGTTGCGTTCCGTGAGCAGGTCAGAGACGGCGCGCACGAGGGCGGACAGGAGCGGCGGGTGCAGGTGGGTCTCGGGCTCGTCGATGATCACGAGGGTGCGTTCGCCGACGAGTTCGACCAGCCTGGTGATGGTCAGCAGGGCGACCTTGTGCCCGGAGCTGGCCTGCCGGAACAGCCTGCGGGCCGCGGTCCGGCGCGTGCGGGAGCTGGTGGTCGCGCGGAACCGTTCGAGCCACCCGTTCTCCAGCAGGCCGCTCTCGGCGTAGTCGAGGGTTTCGAGGGCGTTGGTCCAGCGTTCGCTGTGCCCGCCGGTCAGGCACGCCTCGACGCTGCCGGCGAAGTCCTTCCTCAGTCTCTCCGGGGTCTTGAGCTTCGGCGACGAGGCGGGCGTCTGCGCCCGGAGTCCGACGGTGTCGGTCGGGAACTGCTCGTCGTCGGGGATACGGGGCAGGTCGTCGAAGGCGCTGAAGGACACACAGACGAGGTTGGTGAACGACCGGCGCCCCGACCGGCCCGACTCTGTGATCCGTCCGGCGTCGGCGGGGTCTGCCTGTGGGTCTGCCGCAGCGCGGGCGAGTCGGTTGAGCAGGACGGACTTGCCGGCGCCGTTGCGGCCGGTGAGGACGTGGATGTGGTTCGGTGGGCTGGCGTCCGGGCGGGCTCGGAAGGTCAGCCGCAGCTCGTCGTCCTCGTCCCCGCCCGGGTGGGGCAGCCGGTACGTCACCCGGAAGTCCATGACGCGGGGGCCGCCTCGGGCGACACGGAAGAACTGTTCGCGGATCGTGGTCGGCTTGACGAATCGCAGGAGTGACTCCTGTACGACCGGTTCGGTCAGTGCGCTTTCAAGGACTTCCGGTTGGAAGGCCATGTCCTGCAGCCCGGTGAGGATCGCTTCCCGAATATCGGCGCCGAGACCGGCCAGGCGCGCATAGTAGAGGTCTTCCTGGCCGAGTGAGAAGTACTCGTCGGGGAGGGAGTCGAATTCCTCCGGGATCTCGAACTCGCGGTCATCGCGGTCGACCATCCCGTAGCGGCCGATCTTGACCGTGCCGATGTCGTGACGGCGACCTGCGGAGTCGATCACGCGTAGGTGGAACATGGTCCGGAAGCCGTAGTCGTTCCACGCGTCGCGCTCCAGGACGGCCACGGGCAACGGATCGGAGGGCACCCTCCCCTTTCGCCGGACGACCACGAAGCGCATGTTTCCCCCCAGACTGGGCCCGCCAATGCTGTCGTGGGCGGCTGCTCAGATCCTAGACGGGGCGCCTGCCCGGTCCGACGGCAGACTGGTCTGCGAGGCGACTTGTCGGCGGACGCACAGCGCGGACTGTCTACTGTCTGACGTGCAGTGAGGGCTATTGCCGGGCGATTGGGGTCAAGGGGTCCGGTTCCGCCGCGCCGACGGCCGGGGCGCCTCTGCTTCACTTTGCCGCTGGGGACGCTTCGAGGCGCTGGTCACCGGGCGGCAGTGGGGCTGCAGGGGCTCGCGAGACTACAATGACACCCTGTGCGACGAGCCGAGGGGCGTATGGACGGGTCGCCCGTCACTTCGGGCACTCAGACGGGGGCTCGGTGGGCGCCTGCGTCAGAGCTGGCGTTCCACTACTTTTGAGCCGAGCACTGGCATCCACCTGCGCGCGCGGTCGTTACCACTCAGAAGCAGCGGGCTGTGCTTACCCTTCCCAGTCCGTGACGATCAGGTCGAATGCGACGTCGTGCCAGGGACGGACCCACTCCTTGAGATAGCGAACATCGCTCGACGACGGAACGGGATCGGCCTCCACCAGCCGAACCAAGGATGGCATCACGACCGCGTCACCAAGCAGCAGTGCTTCCCCCGAGGACAGCATCGGCAGCGATTCTGTCAGCGGACCGAGCGAGTCGGGAATCAGCCGCTTTACATAATTCTGGTCCTCGGGGTTGGTGAGCCGCATCGCCAGGAAGTTGCTGCATTGCGAGAAGATCGTCTCGGAGATCTCCGACGGCCGCTGACTGACGATCGCCGCAGTGATGCCGTACTTTCGCCCTTCTTTTGCGATGCGCTCGATGGCCGCGCGTGATGCATTGTACTTGGCTGACCCGTTCTTCGGCACGTACTTGTGTGCCTCCTCGTATACCAGAAGGAGCGGGGTCTCCACCTTCATCTCGGGATGCGCATTCTTGTAGTAGTACGCGTAGTCGAACAGAAGTCGTGAGATGAAGGAGACCGTGATGCTCAGCACCTCGAACGGGACGCCACTTAGATCGACGACGGTGACGTTGGCCTTGGACTCGGTGTATCCGGTGAATTGGCGCAGGGTTTTTTCGAGGGTGACGACCTTCGTCCGCTCGCCGAGAAGGAAGTCGAGACGGCGGTCATGGCGGCGCCCCTCAAGGCGGGTCAGAAAGTTGTCCAGCTTGCCGAACAACGGTCCCTGCTTCTGGCCACGGGTTCCGTCGACCATCTCCTCATTCTTGAGTCGAATCTCTTCAAGGACGGTATCGATGTCGAAGAAGACTGGGGAGTCGTAGTGGATGAGGTCTCGGCGGGTCACGTCGCTGAAATTTTTCTGCCGTCCCTCGGTAACGGCTTTCTTTAGTACCGCGACCTGATTATGGGATTGCTCCTCGTGGCTTTCGATCAGCAGATCCTGGAGTTCTTCCGAGCTGAGAAGCCAGTACGGCAGAGTCAATGTATCGACATTCAAATGGTTGGCATCTGGAAATGCCGTCCGGTACTCCCCATGGATGTCGAAAATGATGACATGGGTATTGTTGAGCTTGTATTCATCCCGCTTGAGGTCGCGCATTCCGGTGGCCTGCTGAATGATCTTGGAAATGGCATGGGACTTCCCTGAGCCAGTTGACCCAACGATTGCTAGATGGCGGTTGAAGAATTTGTCGCCGTCCACTGGGACATCCACGTGCCGCTCGCGAGCGAGGTGGGCGAAGAGAAAGCGTTTATCCGGCGGGACCGTGTCATAGACGCGTTGCACATCGTTTTGTCCTGCCACTGCCACTGATTTTGGAGGGATGGCGATGCTCCCACCGCCGCGTTCGAAGGCGCCGTCGGCATCGAGGAAGCCCAGGGGGACGGCCTCTAGTACGTAGACTCGCCGCAGTTCGGCTCCGGGGATCGACTTCAGCTCGATAGAGAAGTTCTCGACAATCGCGATGATCGAACACTGCTCGCTGTCGTAGACCCGCAGGTAGGATCCGACCTTGAGTGGTTCGCCCTCGGCGAGTTCGGAGATGTTATTGACCTCGATTTTGATGCGATCTGGATACACTGCCACGACCTCGGCGCCGGACACGTCAACCTCCTGGTTCAAGCAATGATTTTCTGAATATCGAGAGCTCGCTCGATCGAAACGTGCCAGGATCTCCCCTTGGTTTTCGGGGGTAGAACGGGATCCGACAGATAGAAGTCGTGGACCTCGTGAAATCCCGCTGCGTCGATCACGGACTGGATCTTTCGGAAGTCGACCAACTTGAGCCCATGTCCTCCTCCTGGAGTGTCCACAAGATTGCCGGGTTCGAATCCGGATCCATCAAACGGATATCCATCGTCGAACCAGAGACCTGCCCTCCATATCGCTGTCTTTAGCTCGACGAGGTTGTCAACGTTTCGGAAGCTAATAAACGGCGCTGGCGAGTCTCCGATGAAGTATCGGCGCCGTAGTGTGCTTGTGACATCGACTAGATCGTCGACATGTGCGCCTGGGCCGGCCTCGACGATGAAGAGCCGCCGGCGGTTGGGAACGTTGACCGACGTGCTCTTGTACTGGTCGCGCAGCAGCTTCAGGTAGTCGTCGTACCCGCGGAACTCCGCGTAGCCTGCTTCGAAGATCGCCGATCTGGCACTGCCAACGAGCTGCCTCAAGTCGCGGAAGGACACCCTCCGGTCGCCCTGCGTACGGGTCAGGACCACGTTGCGCAGGTGAGCATGGATGAGTGCGTGGTAATAGAGCGCCTCGGACTCGTTACTCGCCCGCAGTGCTGTCCTCAACAGGCGGAGCACATCGCCGAACTGCTGCTCGTAGTCCGGCGCGAAGAGGATCTCGAATGCCTTGGTAAACGATTCCTTGGTGTCGTCGTCATAGGCCGTCGCGCTGGCTCCGAGCGCCTGATCGAGCTCGGCGAGGGTCAACACCAGGGAAGCCCCCGGAGCGCGGTCAGTGAAATGGCAGTACAGGGCGAACCGTGCCGTACGGTCCGCCGCATACTGGGCCATCATCTGTTGGAGAGCCTTGCCGATCTTCGACAGCGAGTACCGCTCGTTCCGGTTCTTCACCTGGATGTGGAAGTTCTGGACCCCGATGTCCTGTGCCCCCTCGACCTCCACCTCGGCGGCGTGGTTCTCAAGCAGCCGAAGCAGCGAAGCGTCGAACTGGAAGGCGAAGCCCTTGATGGCGTGATACCCGCCGTCGCGCTCGTGCTTGGGGATGTCGCGACGCGTCACAGATGCTGACTCTCTCTCAATCGACCGATGAATCAGGATAGGAGTCGCAGTCGATGCCGCTGCGACTCCCGTGGCAGGTGGGCTAGCCATCGTACGGCCTGTCCACCGGCTCTCGCCCAGGATTCAGCCATGACTGGCACCGGCGGACTGTGGAACCTGGGGTGACAGGGAGCTGGTTGGGCGGTAGCTGATTGCCAGCGGCGCGCCCCGACGCGTCGAGCGCCTGCCTTCGCGCGAGGGCGGCGGCGCAGCGAGGGTGGCCTCAGAGCTATGAGCCCCGTCTGCGACAGCGGAAGTCGCTGGCTAAAAAGGAGCCTTGGGAGTCGTCCCAGATTGATCTGCTGGCCCTGGCTATGATGACAGGGTGTCCGATGGGCCGAGGGCTACCACCAGCGCTTCGGCCTCGTGCACGTCGACTTCGAGACGCAGACGCGCACGCCGAAGGCGTCGTACGCGTGGTACCGCGACCTGATCGCGGCCCATCAGGCCCGGCACCGACGCTGAGGCTGTGAGCCGTACAGGTACGGCCGGCTTGGGGGCGGGCCGCGCAGGCTCAGGGGTGTTGGACCGATATGCCGCGCGCGGAACTGAAACCGCCGCCACGGGTTCCGGCCACCGGGGCGAGGCGTGCCCGTCCGGTCCGGGGACAAGTCGTGCAGTCTCCAGCACGATCCACACCGCCCCCTCACGGAACTCGGCGTCGTCGCCACGTCGCTTACCCGCCCTCAACTCCACATCGGGTCAGAGCTCTACGTTACGAGGGGAAGCACAGCGCAGACCTCTCCGGGAGTCCGGCACGGTCCGCTGCTGGGGTCATCGGGCAGTCGGGGAAACGGACATCCGCGCCATCTCCCGGCCGCTCTCGTCCTCCACGAGCACCACCGCTACGGCCTGGCGTGGTACGGCCGTCGTGATCCTCATGTGCATGGTCTCACCCTCGGGGATGCGCACGCCGCCGCCCAGGGCGCGATTCCCAGCGGCGTTGGCGGTCAGCACACGGTAGTCCGACCGGGATTCAGACCGGTCGGTACCACGGGAACTTCGGTCCCCCATGCGTGCGGGACCATCTGCCCCTCGCGGGTCACGGCGACATGATGCTGTGGTTCCGTTGGCCACGGCCCGAGCCAGACCGTGGTGGTGATCGCCGCGGCCACGGCAGCCGGTCCCAGCAGCCCGTTGCGCACGGCAGAGGACCGTTTTCGAGACCGGCGCAGACTCGGTAGGGCTTGAGGTCGCAGTCTCGCGCGCGGCCGGTCGTTCAGCGGGGCAGGATGCGCAGTACTGCCTCGCGATTGCCGCTGAGCTGCAGGCCTTGCTGTACCGCGGCGCTCAGATCGAGGTCGCCGAGCAGGGTCGCGGCCAGCAGGTGCGGCGGTCCGGTCAGGGACGCGGTGGGGTGGTCGACCCGGCCGGCGTGGGTGTGCACCGAGCCGTCCTTGACTTCGATGACCAGGTCTTCGTTGCCGTCGGCGTGCAGTTGCAGGGCGATTGCCGGCTGGTCGGGACGGTGGTCGGTCAGTGCCCGGGCGGGCATGTCCAGCCAGTGGGTGCGGAAGGTGTCGCTGCCGGCCGGCTCGCGCAACAGCGGAATTCCCCATCGGCTCAGTTCCTGCAGCACCGGTTCCAGCGCGCGGCCACGCTCGGTGAGGGAGAACAGGGTGGTGGCCACCGGCGGCGGGGCGGCCTTGCGGTGGATCAGGCCGGCTTCCTCCAGTTCGCGGAGCCGGTCGACCAGCAGATTACTGGCGATCCCGGGCAGCCCGTTGCGCAGGTCGGTGTGCCGGCACGGACCCAGGGCGAGCAGTTCACGGACGATCAGCAGGGTCCACCGGTCGCCGATGGTGTCCAGTGCTTTCGCGATGCCGCAGTACTGCCCGTAGGTGCGCATGCCACCACCCTACCTTGCCGCGTTGAGATTCAGAACTCTCTTGTTGACTTTCTCAACAACGGCGGTCTAGCGTCGCTGCCCATGACCACCACCCTTTCCGTGCGTCGGCTGGCCTGGGCCGGCGTCGAGATCCGTCTCGGCGACACCCGCCTGCTGATCGACCCGCTTGAGAACGTCGCTCCGCTGGCGCCGGTGATGGGGCCGCCGCACCGGCCGGTCGACCCGGTCGACACCCCGCCCGGCACCCACGCCCTCATCACCCACCTGCACCCCGACCACTACGACCACGACCTGATCGCCCGGATCGCGGCCACCGGCACGATCGGCTGCCACACCCCGAGCGCGGCGGCGCTGCAAGAGGCGGGCATCACCCCCGTTGCCCAGGACCTGGGCCGGTCACGCCGCATCGGAGAGCTGACCGTCACCCCGGTGACCTCGCTGGACTGGCGCGGTAACGACTGCGACCAGGTCGCCTGGGTCGTCGAAGGCGCCGGTCGGCGGATCATCCACTGCGGCGACACCCAGTGGCACGGCAGCTGGTGGCAGATCGCCCGCGACCACGGCCCGTTCGACGTCGCGTTCGTCCCGGTCAACGGCGTCATCGCCCACTTCGAGGGCTACGCGGCCAACGTCCCGGCGACCATGACCCCCGAGCAGGGCGTCGAGGCCGCCGTCGCGCTCGGCGCCGGCACCGTCTGCGCCATGCACTACGGCCTGTTCCACAACCCGCCGTTCTACACCGAACAACCCGACATCGAGCAGCGCTTCCAGCACGCCGCCGACGAGCGCGGCATCACCGCGGCCATCATCGCCGACGGCCGGCCCGTCCTGTGACCATCGGAAACAAGGAGCAACACATGAAGATCGTCCTGTTCGGTGCCGGCGGCAACATCGGCCGGCCCACCACCGAGGAACTCCTGCGTCGCGGCCACACCGTCACCGCGGTCACCCGAGCCGGCCACGTCGACGGACTCAAGCACAAGGCCCTGACCGTGACCACCGGTGACGTCACGGACGCCGCCGCGGTCGCCGGCCTCGCCGCCTCCCACGACGCCGTGCTGTCGGCCGTCGGCCCCCGGATCGGCCAGGAGGACGACCGCGCCACGATCGTCGGTGCCGCCCGTGCGCTGATCGACGGACTCCGCCGAGCCGGCGTCACCCGCCTGGTCACCATCGGCGGTGCCGGCAGCCTGCGCACGCCGACCGGCGCCCGGGTCATGGACGACCCGGACTTCCCCGCGCTGTGGAAGGCCAACGCCGAGGCCCAGTCCGAAGCGCTCGACCTCTACCGCGGCGTGCACGACCTCGACTGGACGTACGTGTCGCCCGCCGCGGTCATCGCAGCGGGCGAGCGGACCGGGGCCTACCGCAGCGCCGGGGACACCCTGCTCACCGACGACGACGGCAACAGCCGCATCTCGTACGCCGACTACGCGATCGCCTTGGCCGACACGATCGAGAGCGGCACCGCGATCCGCCGCCGCATCACCGTGGCGTACTGAGCCATGAGCAACGACGCCGCCGGCCCGCACACCCGATTCATCGTCCTGCTCGCAGCGCTCGTGGCCCTGGGACCACTGTCCATCGACGGCTACCTGCCCGGACTGCCGGACCTCGCCGGCGACCTGCGCGCCGGCGCCGCGGCCACCCAGCTCACCATCACCGCCTGCCTGGCCGGGCTGGCCGTCGGGCAGCTGATCGCCGGGCCGCTGAGCGACACCTACGGCCGGCGGCGTCCGTTGCTGGCGGGCCTCGCCCTCTACACGATCGCCAGCGCGCTCTGCGCGGTGGCGCCCGACGTCCCGACCTTCGTCGGACTACGCCTGGTCCAGGGCATCGGCGGGGCGTTCGGCATCGTCATCGCCAACGCCATGGTCCGCGACCGCACCTCCGGAACCCGCACCGCACGTCTCTTCTCCACACTGACCTTGATCACCGGCCTGGCGCCCGTGTTCGCGCCGGTCCTCGGCGGTCAGCTACTGCGCGTCACGGCCTGGCCCGGAATCTTCGTGGCCCTGGCCGTACTCGGCGCCGTGATGCTGGCGGCCTCCGCCGCAGGACTGCCGCAGACCCGCCCCTCCGCGTCACGCCAGCCGCTGCCGGCTGTCGTCGGGCAGCTGCTCAGCGACCGGGTCTTCACCGGGTACGTCCTGGCCAACGGCCTGGTCTTCGCGGCGATGTTCGCCTACATCTCCGGCTCGCCGTTCGTCCTGCAGGAAATCCACGGCCTGTCACCGCAGCAGTACAGCGCCGTGTTCGCCGCCAACGCCGCCGGCCTCGTCGCGGCCGCCCAGATCAGCGGCCGGCTGGTGGCCCGGGCCGGCGCCCGCGTGCTGCTGCTCGCCGGTCTGCTGGGCGCGACAGCCGGTGGCACCACGGTCCTGGGCGCGGTGCTGACACGGGCGCCCCTGCCCGTGCTCCTGATCGGCCTGTTCGTCCTGGTCTCCAGTGTGGGCCTGGTCATGCCGAACGCCGCGGCCCAGGCCCTGGCCGGCCACGGCGGACACGCCGGGTCGGCCGCCGCCCTGCTCGGCTTCAGCCAGTTCATGTTCGGAGCGGCACTTGCTCCGCTGGCCGGCGCGGGTGGCGCCACCGACGCCTTGCCGATGGGAATCATCGTCGCCGTGCTGCCGGCGCTCGCCCTGCTCACACTCGGCGTCCTCACCCGGTCGATGCCCGGTGAGCGCACCCGCAGGCCGGCCCGCCAAGGACCTCCCGGGCACCGGCGACCGCGTCGGCACACCGATCGCGGACGGGCCCGCATCAAGTGAATCGGGCCGGCGGCCCGGGCCGCGGTCCTCCGGCACGATCACCTCAAGCCATTACGGAGCGGGGGTACGAGGGTGAGCAGGTGGATCACCACGCGTGGCGCCGAGCCGTCGCGACTGGGCAGAACATCGCGGTGTTCGGTGAGAGCGCCGGGGGCAACCTCGCCGCGGCCCTCGTGCAGGAAGCGCAGCGGCGCGGGGGACCTCGGATCGCACTGCAGGTACTGGCGTACCCGGCGGTCGACCGGTTCGACGACAGCCCCTCCATGTACGAGAACATGGCCGGCCCGCTGTTGAGCCGCAGCTGGCTCGAGTGGTTCTGGGGTCTTTACCTCAACACGCCCGACGAAGGCGCCGACCTGCGCGTCTCGCCGGCGCGCTCCGACGAGCTGGCTGGGCTTCCTTCCGCCGTCATCGTCACCGCCGAACACGATCCGCTGCGGGACCAGGGTGACCGGTACGCGCAGAAGCTCGCCGACGCCGACGTGCCGGTCAAGCACCTCCCGATCAAGGGTGCCACCCACGGTTTCTTCTCGTCCACCGGGTCGGTGCAGCTCTCACGGGACGTCTTGAATCAGCTCGGAGATGCGTGGCCATGGCGTTCGACCACTGACCGGCCGGCGTTGAAGTCCCGGTGCGGGGCGTCCTGGGCGATGTCGGCGACGGGTCTGCTCCGGCGACGGCATCCACGGCACCAGGTGGGCCAGGTCCTTGCGCAGGATGCGCACCTCCCGGCCCTCACGCATCGCCTTTGCTGCAGGAGAAGGCGAGCCCCGTCAGGCTGCCGGGGCGGTCAGGACGGCCCTGGCCACCAGTCGGAGATTCCTGATCATCGGATTCGGGTCGCCCTTGCGGCTGACCAGGACAACCTGGCTGGAAGGAGCGCCCTCGATCGGGACCGTGACGAGGTCGGGACGCAGTGAGCTACGCCGATCGCCGACCGGTAGCACGGCGATCGCCCTGCCACTCGCGACGAGTTCGAGCTTGTCCTCGTAGCTCTCGATCGGCGGCACGTCGGCCCCGAGGATCCGGTAGGAAGTCCAGTCCGCGGTCTCGAACGCGCACGGCGCCGCCTCCTCGCCGGCCAGTTCTTCCGCGGTCACCGACGGGCGGTCGGCCAAGGGATGGCCGCGCGGGACCACGAGCATCCGGGGCTCCTCGTACAAGGGGGTGGTGAGGACGTCGGCTGCGAGCGGCAGCGGGGCCCGCGCGATCAGGGCGTCGACGCGCTTGTCGGACAGCGCCCCGACGTCGCGGCAGCTCAGGTACCGGGTGGTGATCTCCGCGTCCGGGTAGCGGCGGCGCAGTTCCCCTGCGGCGGCAGTGATCACCAGGTCCTCGACGTAGCCGATGGTGATTCGTTCGGTCTCGGCTCGTTCACGCACGGCCAGTTCGGCCTGGCGGGCGGCCTGCAGCAGGGCTTGGGCTCGGGGGAGGAACCTCTGGCCGGCCGGCGTGAGCCGGGTGCCCTGGGATACGCGGTCCAGCAGTCGTGTGCCGAGATACTTCTCGAGCCGTTGGATCTGGCGGCTCAGCGCAGGCTGGGCCACGTGCAAGTCGGCGGCGGCCCGGCCGAAGTGCTGGTGCGCCGCCACCACGGTGAAGTAGCGCACCAGGCGTAGTTCCAGGTCCTGTCCGAGATCGTTCACCCTCGCAGCGTACGCGTCATGCCGTTTCGGAATGATCAGGTTGCCGGATTGGTCTTGGACGGCGATGCCGCAGTGGGCGTTGACTCAAGGAGCAACGTTTCCCCAGGAAGGCGACAGACGCGATGAAGGCGATCCAGTTCCATGAAGCGGGCGGGCCGGAAGTTTTGCAGTATGACGAGGTGCCGGTTCCCGAGATCGGCCCGGGCGAAGTGCTCGTCCGGGTGCACGCGGCGGGCATCAACCCGCCGGACTGGTACCTGCGTGAGGGGATGAAGGTCATGCCGGCCGAGATGAGGCCGGCCCTGGAGTTCCCTCTGGTCCCCGGAACGGACGTGTCGGGAGTGGTCCAGGCGGTCGCTCCGGACGTGCTGGGGTTCGCCGTCGGTGACGAGGTCTTCGGCATGCTGCGGTTCCCCGGATTCGACGGCCGGACGTACGCCGAGTACGTGGCCGCGCCGACTTCGGACCTGGCTCACAAGCCGGCCGGTATCGACCACGTGCAGGCGGCTGGGGCGCCGATGGCCGTGCTTACGGCGTGGCAGTACCTGGTTGATCTCGGCCACGACGTGCCGTCTGTCTTCACCGGTCAGGTGCACCGGCCGGTGCCGATCACGCCAGGGATGACCGTGCTGGTCAACGGGGCCGCCGGTGGAGTGGGTCACTTCGCGGTGCAGCTGGCGAAATGGAAGGGGGCCCACGTCATCGCGGTGGCGTCGGGGCGGCACGAGCAGTTCCTGCGCAAGCTCGGCGCCGATGAGTTCATCGACTACACCAGGACGCAGGCTGCGGACGTGGTCAGCGGTGTCGACCTGGTGATCGACACCGTCGGTGGCCCGGACAGCTCACGGTTCCTGACCGTGCTCAAGCGCGGTGGCACCATGCTTCCGGTGTTCTTCGCCCAGTACGACCCGGAAGAGACGGCGAGTCGGGGGATCACGGTCTCGAACATTCAGGTGCGTTCCAACGGCCCCCAGCTCGCCGAGATCGGGCGCCTGTTCGACGAGGGTAAGCTGCAGGTCGGGGTGGACAGCACCTACCCGCTCCCCGAGGCGGGCAGCGCACACGCGCGAGCCGCGCGGGGCCACATCCAAGGCAAGATCGTGCTGACGGTGGTCTCGTGATCGCCGAACCCCAGCAGGCGGTGGCGCACTACGCCCACGCCTGGACGAGCTGAAGGTGCCCGCACCGCCCGGATCCCCTACCGGGTACCGCCCGTCGACGAGCTGCCCGAGCGGATCGACGCTGTCCTCACCGTCGTCCACCTGCTCTTCACCACCGGCCACACCGCCCCCGTGGGGAATGACCTCATCCGCCGCGACCTGGCGGAGCGCGTCCTCGGACCTGGCCCGGATGCTGCGCACCTTGCTCCCCGAGGACGCCGGAGTCGCCGGACTGCTGGCCCTGATCCTGCTCACCGACGCCCGGCGCGAAGCCCGAGCGGCCGAGGACGGCAGGATGCTGCTGCTCACCGAGAACACCGTCGAGCGCGACTTCCTGACCGGCCGGCTGCGGCAGTTGGAGCAGCCCGATGCCGGCTGAGTTCATATGCTGGTGGGGGTGGAGCGCCTGTGGTCGAGACCTGGGCCGGACGGGGTGTCCGTCGGACCCATGCGGGTTCGACGGGGTTCCTGGTGAGGTCGATCCGCAGTCGTGGATCACCCTGGAGCGCCTCCGGCCCGCGCGTGTTGTTGGCGGGCAGCCTGTCGGAAGCCCGGGGCCGTCGAACCGGGCAAGGACGCTCCGGCCGGTCGCACGGCGTCGAAGCCGCGCTGAGCATTGTTCTGTGGGCCCACTCCGCGTCGGTCGGAGCCGGGCCGTGAGGAGGTCCGTGATGAGGAGCCGATCTGCGGCGGCGCTGTGCCTCGGCGTGGTGCTCGGGGGCGTGGCGGGCTACGAGCTGTTGTGGCGCAGGGCGTGCCTGCACTGGGGGGCGACCGGCCAGGAATCCGAGGGCGACGTGGCCGGGGACTCGCTCCTGCCCGATGCCGCGCTCGTGTCGACCCGAGCTGTCACTGTGGGCACACCACCCTCGAAGATCTGGCCCTGGCTGGTGCAGATGGGGTCGGGGCGTGGCGGCGCCTACACGTACGACTGGATCGAGAACCTCCTCGGGCTGAACATGCACAGCGCCGATGTCGTCCTACCCGAATTCCAGGACCTGCGGGCAGGGGACGTCCTGCCGATGGGTGCGAGCGGCCCCCGCATGCGGGTCGAAATCCTCGAACCCGAGCGTGCACTGGTGCTGCGTTCCGAGGACGGAGCGTGGGTCTGGGCATTCGACCTCCGCCCACGGGGCACGGTGACCAGGCTCATCAGCCGTAACCGCATCGCGGCACCCCCCTCCCCTTGGGCCTGGGCGTTCTACCGCTACGTCATGGAGCCCGGGAGCCTGGTGATGGAGCGCAAGATGCTCCTGGGCATCAAGAGGCGTTCGGAAGGGCTCGCGTGACGCCGCGGAGCCCGATGTGGTCCGCGGGTCCTCCTGCCCGGTCACGCACCCGCCCAGGTCGCCGCGTCGCCCTGACAACACGGGTGTCCCGTGACAGCGAAACGTGAGCGCGTGCCGCCGAAGGTTGATCGACCCATCCGGTCGGGGCTGCGCGGGGCCGTCCGCGCCCGGTGTGACCCCGCGCCGTGCGTCCGGGCGGTCTACTTCGCTTCGGCCCGTCCGATGGGGTCGGGATCGGTTCCCAGCGCCTCACATGCGGCCTGCCAGGCCGGGTCGCCGGGGTGGAGGCGGCTGCGGAGGTAGGCCGCGGTGAGTCGCCCGACGGCGGCAACCCGTTCGGGGTTCTCGTCGGTGGTTTCGGCGGCGTCGTATCCGGCGATCCCGCCGAGTCCGTGCTCCGCCCCGAAGAGGGTGAGCAGGGACTTGGGGCCGGGGGCAAGGGTGTAGGGGTCGGCATGCCAATCCGGGCCCGCGTCGGTGAAGTGCCGGGGGTCGTCCTTGTCGCCTGCGACGACCAGGGTGGGAGCGGCCATGGTGGAGAAGTCGACGGCCCCGATGATCGGCCAGTGCCGGGCCATGGGCCCGTTGAGGACCTCGCCACCCCTGCCGGGCGCGGCGAGGAGTACGCCCGCCTTGATCCGCGGCTCGACCAGGTGCACGACGTTCCCCGTGTCGGGGTCGTTGAGCCCGGCGCCCAGGAGCAGGGCTGCGGTGAAGCCGCCGAGGGAGTGTCCGGCGAGGGCGACCTTGGTGTGGTCGATCCGTCCCGCGAGCCGCGGCACGGTGCGCTCGATCACGTCGAGCCGGTCGAGGATGTGGCTCATGTCCTCGGCACGGGAGCGCCAGAAGTCCGGTGCACCGGCGGCGTCGGCGACCAGGTGGCTCAGTGTCCGGGAGGTGAGGTGGGTGGGCTGGACGACGACGAATCCCTGTGCCGCCCAGGCGTTGGCGAGCGGCGCGTAGCCGTTCAGCGAGGAGAGGTTGTTCGACGGGCCGTGACCGTGGGAGAACAGAATGACGGGAAGGCCGGTTCCGCACTCGGGAGCGGAGACGCGTACCTGGAGGTCCACGGGACGTCCGGGTACGGGCAGGACCACGGGGCTGTACGACAGGACGGGGACAGGTGCGGTGTGGGCGGATGCGCTCATGACGAGCGGTTCTCCTTACAGCGATGGGTGCCGCGGCCGGCCCTGATCGGGTGGCGGCGGGCAAGGGCAGCTGCGCCCCGCTTCGGCTAACCTGAAGCGGAACGCTGTCCCGTTTACTATCCGGAACATCGTTCCGCTTTGTCAATGGGTGTCGGAGGGAGAGCCATGTCCAGCGAGAGCTCCACGGGGAGGGTGCCGGCCCGGAGCAAGCGGGCCGACGCGCTGCGCAATCAACAGGCGCTGCTCGCGGCCGCAGCCGAGGTGTTCGTGGCGTCCGGCGTCGACGCGCCGATCCGCCAGATCGCGGCCAAGGCGGGTGTAGGGACGGGAACGATCTACCGACACTTCCCGACCCGGGCCGATCTCGTCACGGCCGTATTCCGCCACCAGATCGAGGAGTGCGCGGAGGCGGGGTCGGTGCTGCTGGCCGACGCCGACTCCCCGTTCATCGCGCTGCGCCAGTGGATCGACCTGTTCGTTGACTTCCTGGTCACCAAACACGGGCTGGCCGACGCGATGCAGTCGGACAGCAGCGGCTTTGCCGCACTGCACCGCCATTTCCTCGACCGTCTGCTGCCGGTCTGCGCGCGGCTGCTCGACGCCGCGGTCGAGGCGGGGGAGATCAGGGCGGGCACCCATCCCTATGAACTGATGCGCGGCATCGGCAACCTGTGCATCGGAGGCGGAGACCCGCAGTACGATCCCCGGCGCCTGGTCGAACTGCTTCTGTGCGGACTGCAGCGCCACCCGTCGGAGTGACGTCGACGGTCACTGCTCGCCGGGCGCGGTCAAGTGTCCGCGGGGTGCGGGCCAGGCCGCCGGACGCCGCGAGGCCCCCTTCGCCCCCCGCACTCGCCGCGCTGCCGAGTTCGACAGCTGAGCCGACCCGCTGCGGCGGTTTCACCCGACGCCCTCGCCGGCGACTTTCACCAGTGCCTGCGTGCCGATCACCGCCAGCAGCGCCAGCCGTTCGGCGTCCTCGGTGCCGGGTTCGGCCGTGTAGACCATGATCCGCAGATCGCTGCCCGCGACGCTCAGCACGTCGCAGTCCAGCGTCAGCGATCCCACCTGCGGATGGTCGATGGTCTTGCGCGAGGCCTCCTGGTGTCCCACCGCGCCGGAGTCCCACAGCTCGGCGAACCGCTCGCTGTTGCCGCGCAGATCAGCGATCAGACGCCGCAGCCGCAGATCCGCGGGGTAGCGGCTCGCCGTCGCCCGCAGGTCGGAGACGACCGCGGTCTCCAACGCCCGCCGGGACTCCGTCGTGTGGCGGACCCGGCTGCCCGAGCCCAGGAAGTTCCGCCACGCCCCGTTGCGCTCCTTGCCGTGCCGTTCACCCATCAGCGCGGTGTAGAGCGGATTGGCCAGCAGCAGCGTCCATGCCGCGTCGGAGACCGCGACGGGTGTGCCGGTCAGCCGGTCCAGCATCCGTTGCACGCTGGGCGTGATGTAGGCGGGCACCGTACCTCGTCCCGGCGCTACCAGCCCGGCGACCCGGAACAGGTGCTCACGCTCCTCCGCGTTCAGTCGCAGCGCCCGCCCCAGCGCCTCGACGACCTGCTCCGACGGGTTGGTCGCCCGGCCCTGTTCGAGGCGGGTGACATAGTCGACCGAGATCCCGGCCAGCAGCGCCAGCTCCTCCCGGCGCAGTCCGGCCGCGCGCCGATGGCCGCCCACCGGCAGGCCGGCCGCCTCCGGCGGGACCCGGTCACGCCAGCGCCGCACCGTCTGCCCGAACTCCGTGGTCGCCATGCCACCACTGTGCACCGCCCCACCCGCGGGTGCCTGGTACTGGCAGTCCCAGGAAGACCGGACGCCTGGCTGACGGCATTGCCGCGCAGCATCGTGGAGGCATGACCACAACACTGATCACCGGAGCGAACAAGGGGCTCGGCTTCGAGACCGCCCGTCAACTCATCGCCGCAGGTCACACCGTGTACATCGGCAGCCGGGACCCCGAGCGCGGGCGTCGCGCCGCCGAGCAGTTGGGCGCGCGGCTGGTCGTCATCGACATCACCGACGACGCCTCGGTCGCCGCGGCGGCGAAGACCGTCGAGGCCGACGGCGGCCTGGACGTGCTGGTCAACAACGCCGGCGTGGAGGAGCGGGCCGAGGGCAACGGCATCATCGGTGCCGCGGACGTCACCGCCGACCTGATGCGGAGCACGTTCGAAACCAACGTCTTCGGCACGGTACGCGTCACCCACGCGTTCCTCCCGCTGCTGCAGCGTTCCGCCGCCCCCGTCGTCGTCAACCTCAGCAGCGGCCTGGCCTCGCTCACCCGCGTCACCACCGCCGACACCCCCACCTACGCGTACCCCGGCGTCGCCTACCCGGCCTCCAAGGCCGCCGTCAACATGGTCACCGTGCAGTACGCCAAGGCGTTCCCGAACATGCGCATCAACGCCGTCGAGCCCGGCTTCACCAAGACGGACCTCAACGGCAACACCGGCATCCAGACCGTCGAACAGGGTGCCGAGATCATCGTCCGCATGGCCAGCCTCACCCCGGACGGTCCCACCGGCACCTACGCCGACGCCGAGGGCCCGCTGCCCTGGTGACCGACCCGCCCACGATGGCCGTCCCGGCCGACGATCACGTCTTCGTCCTGCAGGAGCATGTGCTCAGCCCGTCCTGGTCAAGGCCCTGCGCGACACCATCGGGCTTCCCGCGAAGGCCCCCGCGGCCTGGCAGCAGAGGCGGGCGGCGGATCCCTGGGACATGAACGGAGGTCAGGGACCTGCCGCTCAGCCAGGGGACTTTCAGGTCTTCGGTGTATGGCACCCGTTTGGTCTAGGTGTTGATCTTGTTGGTGGGTGTGGGCCGGTTGGCTCACGCCCGTCCGGCTGACAGGCGTCCGTCGAAGGCGATGTCGAAGGCGTTCAGGGCGCCGAGCCAGCGGTTGCTCCAGCGTTGTCGGCCGCGTCCGGTGGGGTCGAGGGCGAGGGTGGCCAGGTAGAGGCGTTTCAGGGCGGCTTGTTCGTTGGGGAAGTGGCCGCAGGCGGCGCACCCCGAGATCCTCCTACGCCTGGTACCGCGAGCAGTGAACCGGGGTCGGGGAGGTCTACCGGCCGGTGCCGTCCGGGGTCCGGGTGGGCGGGGGGATGCGCAGCACCGGGAGTGCGCAGAGGGCGGCGGCCGCCGTGGCGCAGATGGCGGCCATGGCGAGGACCGTCCAGCTGGAAGGGGCTCGGGCGATGCCCGCGCCGATGCCGCTCAGCTCGCCCTGCCGGTCGATGAGCCGGCGGACGAGCGGGATGGCGACGGCCGAGCCGACGACGACGGTGATCAGGGCGATGGCTGTCCCGCGGACGGCGAGCACGACGGCGCACTGGCCCGGGGTCAGGCCGATCGCCCTCAGCAGGCCGAGGTCCCGGCGCCGCTCGTGGAAGCCGGCGGTGGCCGTGGTGAGCAGGTCGACCAGGCAGATGAGGGCGAGCAGGAGCAGGAGGCCGACCACGCTGGCCCGCAGGGCACCGGGCCGGGTGACCGGGCCGGTGGGGAGACGGATCTCCGTCTGCCCGGCGAGGCCGGCGCGGGCGGGGAGGTCGCGTTGGACCTCTGCCGGGTCTTGGCCGGGGCGCAGGGTCAGCTGCCAGAAGTCGGGGTGGGTGGGGTCGCCGGGCCGGTCGAGGGTGTCGAAGCCGGTGGACAGGACGCGGCCGCCGTGTTCCGGTTCGAGGTTGCGTCCGACGATGTGCAGGATGCGCGGGGTGCTCCCGGTGGTGAGCCGTACCCACTGGCCGACCCGGGCACCGAGCAGGTCGAGGGCGCCCTGTCCGGCCACGGCCTCGTCGGTGGCGCGGATCGCCCGGCCCTCGACGAGCGTGTACGGGTACGGGGCGTCGGTGGTGCCGACGGCGCGCAGGGTGAGCGTCGCGGACTGGCCGGGCGCCAGGGCCTGCACCTCGGTGCCCGGAAAGACGCCCTGCACGGCGACGTCGGCGGCAAGGGCGCCGGCGAGCTGCCCGTCGCCGGGCGTCTGATCGGGGGTGGTGCGGCGGGCGGTGACGGACGGGACGGTGGTGCCGCCGTCGGGCCGGGTGACGGCGTCGAGGGTCGACCAGGTGCTCAGGGCCAGGGTGGCGGCGACGACCGGGACGGTCAGCCGCAGCGCGCTTCCGACCAGGTCCGAGCGCCGGCGCAGGACGCTGCCGAGCCCGAACACGACGGCCGGCGGCATCCGTCGGAGTGGGCCGAGCCGGACCGGCCGGGCCGTCATGACGGGTGGCCGGGTGCCGTCGGTCGGGGGTACGGGGACGACCCGCGCGGCCCGCAGGGCGGGCAGTGCGGCGGCGGCTCCGACGGCGAGGAGCGCGGTGGCGACCACGGCGCCGGTGGTCGCCGTACCGCCGGGGACGAGCCCGTGGAGCGCCTCGGTCCCGCCGCCGAGGGCCGGTACGGTGTGGACGGCGATCGCGGCCCCGCCGGCGCCGAGCAGCACTCCGGTGCCGGCCAGGAGAAGCTGTTCGGCGATGAACATCCAGGCGACCTGGCCGGCGGTGAAGCCGAGCGCCTTGAGCAGGGCGATGTCGCCGGTCCTGGACCGGATCCGCCCGCCGGCCGCGCCGGCCACCGCGAGGGCGGCGGCGAGCAGTGCGGCGAGTCCGCTGAGGCCCAGCAGCAGGCCGGCCAGCCGGTTGTCCTGCTGCCGTGCGGCCCGCGCGTCCAGCCAGGTGGTGATCCGGGAGACCCGCTCGGCGCCGAGGGCGCTGACCACCCGCTGGGCCGTGTACCCGGCGTCGGAGGGGCGGGCCAGTCGCAGGCCCAGGGTGAGTCCTTGGGCCGCCCGTTCGGGCTGCACGAGGTCGAGGGTTGCGGGAGGGGCCCAGCCGAGGTCGTAGCCGGCGGCCTGGCTGGGCAGCTGGTCGGGGCTGTCCGCGATGCCGAGGACCCGGAGGTCGACGGGGCCGCCGTGGGCGTCGAGGACGGTCAGGTGGTCCCCGGGGTGGGCCCAGGCGGCGTCGGCCGCGGACTGTTCGAGCACGATCCCGTGGCTGTCGTCCGGATCGAGCCAGGTGCCGGAGCGCAGCAGCGGGCGGGCCGCGTCCGGGTCGTCGCCGCGCAGGACGAGCGTGGTGCGGCCAGGCGGGCCCGCGTCGGCGGCGCCGTCGGCGCGTCGGCTGACCAGCGTGGCCTCGGCGGTGTGCTGGGGCGGTGAGACGGCGAGTACGCCGGGTTCGCCCGCGAGCACGGCGGCCGAGGGTTCGTCGGCGCTGCCCCCGGCGGTCGCGGACGGGCGCAGGTCGATCCGGATGTCGGGTGATCCGGCGGCACGGAACTGCCGCTGCCACGGGTCGGCGGCGGTGCCGAGCAGCGTGCCGGCGAGCAGCAGGGCGGCGGCGGTGCCGCCGGTGGCGAGGACGATCAGCAGGGCGTGGAGGCGGTGCGAGCGCAGGTCGGCACGGATCCAGCGGAGGACGGCAGACACCGGCTCACCCGCCGAAATCGATGATGTCGCGGACCCCGACGGCGCGCTGCGTGGCCGGGGGCTCCTCCACCCGTGCGTCGTCGGCGACCCGGCCGTCGAAGAGGCTGACGACGCGGTCGGCGGTGCTCGCCGCCCTGGCGTCGTGGGTGACCAGCACGATCGTGGTGCCCTGTTCGTGGTAGCGGCTGAGCAGGGCGAGGACGTCGCGGGTGCTGCGGCTGTCGAGGTTCCCGGTGGGCTCGTCGGCGAGGAGCAGTTGGGGCCGGTTGACCAGCGCGCGGGCCAGGGCGACCCGCTGGCGCTCACCGCCGGAGAGCTCGCCGGGCCCGGCGCCGGCCTTGTGGGCGAGGCCGAGGTCTTCGAGGAGTTCCTGGCGGCGTTCGCGGGCGGTGCGGCCGGACATGCCTGCGAGCACCGCGGTCAGTTCGATGTTGTCGGCGACGGAGAAGTCGGGGAGCAGGTTGCCGCTCTGGAAGACGATGCCGTAGTGCCGGCGGCGCAGGCGGGCCCAGGCGGACTCGCGCAGGCGGTCCACCCGGCGTCCGTCGAGCCGCAGCTCGCCCTCGTCGGGCCGCAGCAGGCCGGCGAGGAGGTGCAGCAGGGTCGACTTGCCGGCGCCCGACGGGCCGGTGACGGCGATGAACTCGCCCCGGTCGATCCGCAGGCTGACGCCGCGGACCGCGGGTATCAGGGTCGAGCCGCTCAGGTGCGAGCGCACCACGCCGTCGGCGGCCAGCAGCGGGGGTATCGGCTCCGAGCCGGTCACGTGAGCTCCTCCTGGCAACGCTCCAGCCAGTCGAGGTCGGCCTGCAGGTGCAGGACCGCACCCTCGATCAGCAGCAGCGAGGTCCGGTTGCCGCGCTCGGTGGCGGCCAGCTTGTTGAGTCCGCGCATCGTGTTGATGCAGTGCCGGCGCTGGTTGTTGATCAGCGTCAGCCGGTCGGCGAGGTCGGTGCCTTCGGCCAGGATCAGCTTCATGAAGAACTCGTCCCTGACCCGGGGCCCCTCGGTGGGCGCCTCGAACCAGCCGGTGAGTTCCTCGGTGCCCTTCTCCGTGATCTCGTAGACCTTCTTGTCCGGCCTGCCCTCCTGCGTCACCTCGGTGCCGCGGATCAGTCCGGACTTCTCCAGTCGGCTCAGGGTCACGTAGATCTGGCCGATGTTCGGCTGAGGGTACGCCGCGCCGAAGGTCTGCTCAAGCCCCTGCTTGAGCTCGTACCCGTAGGCGGGCTGCCGGGCCAGCAGCGCCAGCAGCTGATGGCGCACCGGGCGTCACCTCTTCCTTCTCGTTCCTGTTCGCTGGTTACACCTCGGTCACACAGTACGGGGAGACGGGCCCCCACCAGCAGGGAGGCCGTATAAAGGGACGTGCGTCGGCGCCCACCCGTGCCGGCGGATCGAAGGAGATCCATGGACGACCGGCCGCCCACCGGGCCCGACGCGGGCCGTCGGCGCGTGGTGCGCGCGCTGGTCGGCGGAGCGGCGGTGCTCGCGGCCGGGGGCGCGTCCGCCTGGTACGGCCTCGCCGGCGACGTGCGGGCGGCGGGCGACCCGGAGGGGGTCGGGCCCGTCACGCTGGCCACCGGCCGGGACACCACCCGCTACCTGCGCGGGCTGCTGGCCGACTGGAACGCCGAGCACCCGGACCAGCCCGCCGAGCTGGTCGAGCTGCCCGAGGCGGCGGACGAGGTGCACGCGCAGCTCGCCGGCGAGCTGTCGGCCGGCGGGAGCCGCTTCGACGTGCTCAACCTCGACGTGGTGTGGACGGCCGAGTTCGCGGCCAAGCGTTGGACCGTGCCGCTGGACGAGTCGGACTTCGCACTGGACAGCTTCCTGCCGCCGGTCGTGCGGACCGGACGCTACGACGGTCGGCTGTACGCCGTGCCGTTCGTCGCCAACGCGGCCCTGCTGTACTACCGGAGCGACGTGCTGGCCGCCGCCGGTGAGCAGCCGCCCACCACCTGGGCGGAACTGGTGCGGCAGGCACGGACGCTGGCCCCCGCGCACGGGCTGTCCGGGTACGCGGGCCAGCTGAGCCCCTACGAGGGCCTCGCCGTCAACGCGCTGGAGGCCATTCGCTCGGCCGGCGGGGACCTGCTGGCCGGCGACGGAACCGTGGTGGTCGACAGCCCGCAGGCGCTGGCCGGACTGGAGTTCCTGGCCGGGGGAGTGCGCGACGGCTGGATCCCGCCCGAGGTGCTCGGCTACCAGGAGGAGGAGTCCCGCGCGGCCTTCGGCCGGGGAGGCCTGCTCTTCCTGCGGAACTGGCCGTACGTCTACCACGCGGTCGGAGCCGCCGGGTCGCCCGTGGAGGGGCGGTTCGGCGTGGTGCCGTTGCCCGGCCCGAACGGGCCCGGCAGCGGTGTGCTGGGCGGCTCGGGCCTGGCGGTCAGCCGGTTCTCCCGGCACCAGCGCACCGCCCGGGCGCTGATCGGCTACCTGACGAGCCGCCGGGCGCAGTACCGCGTGCTGACCGACGGTGGGCTGCCGCCGGTCTGGGCCGACCTGTACGCGGACCCGGAGCTGACGACCCGGTTCCCGTACCTGCCCGTGCTGCGCACGGCGATCCTGGCGGCCGGGGCGCGCCCCGGCGTGCCGCAGTACCAGCAGCTGAGCCTCGCGTTCAGCGAGACGGCGTTCGAGGTCGTGTCGGGCCGTCGGAACGCCGAGGCCGCGCTGCCCCGGCTGGCTGCGGACCTGCGCGCCATCGTCGGCTGAGTCGACGCCGACGACGCCCGGGGCGGTCCGCCCCTGCTTCGCGAGGCGCTACCCGCGAGTACCTAACACGTATCTATCCTTGATCAGGAACCTCTTCTCGTAACTCCTGGGAAACGCCACCAAACAAGGGCTTAACAGTTCCCGCATCTGCCTGCTATACCTAACGCGAATGCATAACCGTTGGAGTAGCGAGATGCCCAACCCCACCCTCCCGGACGGCGACGCGGTCACCCTGCCGCGCGCTCGTTCGCACGCACCCACCACCCCCGCCGCCCGTGCCTGGTGGCGCGACGCCGTGATCTACCAGATCTACGTGCGCAGCTTCCGTGACACCGACGGCGACGGCGTCGGCGACCTCGCCGGCGTCCGGGAACAGCTGCACCACGTGCGGCAGCTGGGCGCCGACGGCGTCTGGCTCAACCCGTTCTACGTCTCACCCCAGCACGACCACGGCTACGACATCGCCGACCACTGCGCCGTGGACCCGGTCTACGGCGACCTCGCCGAGTTCGACCGCCTGGTGACGGACTGCCGACTGCTCGGCCTCAAGCTGGTCCTGGACGTCGTCCCCAACCACTGCTCCAGTGAGCACCCGTGGTTCCAGAAGGCGCTGGCCAACGGCCCCGGCAGCCCCGAGCGGGCGCGGTTCCACTTCGCCGACGGGCGCGGTGAGGCCGGGGATCTGCCGCCCAACAACTGGCGGGCCATGTTCGGCGGCCCGGCGTGGACCAGGGCCACCGAGGCCGACGGCCGGGCCGGCCAGTGGTACCTCCACCTGTTCACCCCGGAGCAGCCCGACTTCAACTGGCGCAACCCCGACGTCGCCGCCCACTTCGACGAAGTGCTGCGGTTCTGGCTCGACCGCGGCGTCGACGGCTTCCGGATCGACGTGGCGGCCGGGCTGTACAAGCACCCCGAGCTTCCGGACTCGCCCGACCCGGACGTGGACGAGCGCACCCGCGACTCGGTCAACCCGCTGGCCTGGAACCAGCCGGAGGTGCACGACGTGTGGCGCCGGTGGCGCGCGATCTGCGAGGAGTACACCGTCCGTGACGGCCGGCAGCGGCTGCTGGTCGGCGAGGCGTCGGTGCCCACCCCGGCCGAACAGGCACTGTACGTGCGCCCCGACGAACTGCACCAGGCATTCTTCTTCCACCTGCTGCACGCGCCGTGGGACCTCGCGCACTTCCACCGGGTCATCGACGACGCCGTGCGGGACATCACCGCCACCGGATCGACGGTCACCTGGGTGCTCAACAACCACGACCAGGTCCGCACGGTGAGCCGGTTCGCGGGGGAGGACCCGGCCTCCGGCCCCGCCCGGGCCAAGGCCGCCGCCCTGCTGATGCTGGCCCTGCCCGGAGCCGCCTACATCTACCAGGGCGAGGAATTCGGACTGCCCGAAGTCCTCGACCTGCCGGACGAGTCGATCACCGACCCGATCTTCCGCCGCACGGGCAGCCGGACCGGGATCCGCGACGGCTGCCGGATACCGCTGCCCTGGTCGGGCGCCGAGGCCCCGTTCGGTTTCAGCCCGCCGGACAGTCCGGCCACGCCGTGGCTGCCGCAGCCGGCCTCGTTCGCCGCCCACACGGCCGAGCGGCAGCGGGCCGATGCCGGATCCGTGTTCCACCTGTACCGCGCCGCCCTCCAACTGCGCCGTGAACTCCCGCAGCTCGGCGAGGGCACGCTGCGGTGGCTGGAGACCCCGCCCGGCGTCCTCGCGTTCGTCCGCGGCGAGGGCCTGGTGTGCGCCGTCAACTTCGGCGACACCCCCGCGCCGGCCCCGGTCGCCGGTCCGCCCCTGCTGGCCAGCGGTCCGTGCGATGACGGCTTCCTGCCGCCCGCCACCGCCGCTTGGTGGGTCGGGCCCACTGCTCTCAGCGGCATCTGACCATCCGTCACGTCGCGAATCCACCACGTCGCGATCCACCACGTCGCGAATCCACCACCGCCTCACGGAAGAAGACCCGACGATGAGACTCCGTAACGCCCTTCCCGCCCTGGCTGCCTGTGTCCTGCTGGCCGCGACCGCAACCGCCTGCGGCAGCGGGGGAGGCGGCACCGCCGCCGATTCCGCCGGTCAGGAACTCAAGGGACAGACCCTGACCGTCGCCGCCGTGTGGAGCGGTACCGAGCAGGAGAACTTCAAGAAGGTGCTGGACGCCTTCACCGCGAAGACCGGCGCCACCGTCAGCTACACCTCCACAGGTGACAACCTCTCCACCGTGGTCGGCAGCAAGATCGAGGGCGGTGACCCGATGGACGTGGTCATGGTCGCCCAGCCAGGCGTGATCAAGCAGTTCGCCGCGAAGGGCTGGCTTGCGCCGCTCTCGTCCGCCGTCACCGACGCCGCGAAGAAGGACTACGCCGGCATCTGGTCCAGCCTCGGCACCGTCGACGGCACCCAGTACGGCCTCTACTTCAAGGCCGCCGACAAGTCGACCGTCTGGTACAGCCCCACCGCCTTCGAGAACGCCGGCGTCCAGCCCCCGGCCACCTTCGACGACCTGCTGAAGGCCGGACGGACGCTCTCCGACTCCGGCACCCCGGCCTTCTCGGTCGGCGGCCAGGCCGGCTGGACCCTCACCGACTGGTTCGAGAACGTCTACCTCTCCCAGGCCGGGCCGGAACTCTACGACAAGCTCACCCGGCACGAGATCCCGTGGACCGACCCGTCGGTCCTCAAGGCCCTGACCACCCTCGGCAAGGTCTTCGGCGACAGGCAACTCGTCGCCGGCGGCGGGCAGGGCGCCCTGCAGACCGACTTCCCGACCTCCGTCCAGGACGTCTTCGGAGCACAACCCAAGGCCGCCATGACCCACGAGGGCGACTTCGTCGGCGGTGTCATCGCCTCCGAGCTGAAGAAGCAGGTCGGCACCGACGCCAAGGTGTTCCCCTTCCCCGCCGTGGACGGCGGCAAGGCCCCGGTGATGGGCGCGGGTGACGCGGCGGTCGTCCTCAAGGGCGCCAAGCACCCCGAGGCCGCGCAGAGGTTCGTCGAGTTCCTGGCAGGCCCCGAGGCGGCGACCGTCTGGGCCAAGGCCGGCGGCTTCATCTCGCCCAACAAGGCCGTCGACCCCTCGGTCTACCCCGACGACACCACCCGGCAGTTCGCCAAGTCGGTGATCGACGCCGGCGACGCCTTCCGCTTCGACATGTCGGACCAGGCCCCTGCCGCGTTCGGCGGCACCGCGGGCCAGGGCGAGTGGAAGGACCTCCAGGACTTCCTCGCCGCCCCCTCCGACGTCCAGGGCGCCGCGGCCAGGCTCGAAGCCGACGCGGCCAAGGCCTACAAGGGCTGATCCACCATGTCTCTGCGCTCACCCCGCAGCGGCCGGGCATCCGGTGGCGCCCTCCGGCGCCACCGGGGCCTCGCCCTGCTCTTCGTCCTGCCCGCCCTGCTGCTGCTCGGGGCCCTCGTCGTCTACCCCATCGGCTACTCGGTGGCCCGCAGCCTCTTCGACGCCTCCGGCCGACGCTTCGTCGGACTCGACAACTACGGCACCGCCTTCACCGACCACGCCACCCTCACCGCCGTGCGCAACAACGCGATCTGGGTCGCCGTCGCCCCGGCACTGGTGACCGCCGTCGGCCTGGTTTTCGCGGTGCTCACCGAGAAGATCCGCTGGGCCACCGCGTTCAAGCTGCTCGTCTTCATGCCGATGGCGATCTCCTTCCTCGCCGCCGGGATCATCTTCCGCACGGTGTACGACGCGGACCCGCACCGGGGCGTGCTCAACGCCGCCGCGGTCGCCGTCCACGACACCTTCGACGACCGGTCGACCTATCCGGGTGCCCACCCGCGCCCCGGCGGCGGCCTCGACCAGGCCCGGAGCGGCGACGTCACGGCGCCCGCCGGCACGCGCGTCGTGCTGCTGCCGCTGGTCGGCGTGCAGCCCGGCGCCCTTCCGGCGACCGCCCGGACGGCCCAGGAGCCGGCCGGCGGCGACGGGATCAGCGGCACGGTGTTCCTGGACTTCGTCCCGGGGGGCGGCGGCCACCCCGGCCGACTGGACGCCGGGAAGAAGGGCCTGCCCGGCGTCACCGTCCAACTCCGGGACGGTGGACGGACGGTCGACACCACCACCACCGCCGCCGACGGCACCTTCCGGTTCGGCGCGGCCCCGTCCGCCACCACCTCGGTGGTGATGCCGGCCGCGAACTTCGCCGCCCCCTACCGCGGCGTCGACTGGCTCGGCCCCGCCTTCATCACCCCGGCCATCATCGGCGCCTACATCTGGATCTGGGCCGGCTTCGCCATGGTCATCATCGCCGGGGGCCTCGCCAACCTGCCCCGCGAGACCATCGAGGCGGCCAGGATCGACGGCGCCGGCGAATGGCAGATCTTCCGCCGCATCACCGTGCCCCAACTCGCCCCGGTCCTCGGCGTCGTCTTCATCACCATGGTCATCAACGTGATGAAGATCTTCGACCTCGTGTACATCATCGCGCCCGGACCGGTGCAGCAGGACGCGAGCGTGCTCGCGCTCCGGCTCTACCTGGTCTCCTTCGGCGGCGGCAACGACCAGGGCCTCGGCAGCGCCCTCAGCGTCCTGCTGCTGCTCCTGGTCGTGCCGGTGATGCTTCTCAACGTCCGCCGCTTCCGAGGGAGCCGAGCATGACCACCACCAAGGCGGCCCCGCCCGTCCCCACCACCACCGTGCCCGCAACGGTGTCCGCCGGCCGGTCCGCCCTCCCGCTCACGACCCGGCTCGCCGCCCTCACCCGAAGCGGCCTCGTCCAGAGCGTGCTGATCGTGGCCGCCGTCGCCTGGCTGGTGCCCACCGTCGGCCTGCTGGTCTCCTCGCTGCGCCCCAAGCAGGTCGCGGCCACCGGAGGCTGGTGGACGGCACTGACCGAGCCCGCCCAGCTCACCCTGCAGAACTACACCGCGCTGCTCGGCGGCGGCGACGTCCCCAAGGCGTTGTGGAACACCGTGCTCATCAGCGTCCCGGCGACCCTGCTGACCGTCGCCCTCGCGGCGGGCGCCGGCTACGCCTTCGCCTGGATGCGCTTCCCCGGCCGGGACGCCGTCTTCCTCGGCGTGGTCGGGCTGCTGGTCGTGCCGGTGCAGGTCGGGCTCATCCCGGTCGCCAAGCTGGAGGGCGCCGTCGGGCTGTTCGGCACCATCCCCGGCGTCGTGCTGTTCCACGTCGGCTACGGGCTGCCGTTCGCCGTGTTCCTGATGCGCAACCACTTCCTGGAGATCCCCGCCGAACTCCTGGAAGCGGCGCGGATGGACGGCTGCGGGGAGTGGCGGATCTTCCGCACCCTCGCCCTGCCGCTCGCCGCACCGGCCGTCGCCTCGCTGTGCATCTTCCAGTTCCTCTGGGTCTGGAACGACATGCTGGTCGCGCTGATCTTCGCCGGCAACGACTCGCAGCCGCTGACCGTCTACCTGCAGTCCCAGATGCGACAGTTCGGCAGCAACATGGACATCCTCGCACCCGGCGCGTTCCTGTCCCTCCTGGTCCCCGTCGGGGTGTTCCTCTGCTTCCAGCGGTTCTTCATCCAGGGAGCGATGGCCGGATCCGTGAAGTGACACCAGAGGCGACGACGAGGACGGCCGCCCCGGCCGGGCGGGCTCGCCAGCGCCCCGGCACTCTCGAAACACACTCCCCAGTCGGCCGGGGTGAGGCGGCTTCCGGTGGCCAGTCGGTGGAGTAGTGCGATGCTTCGAAGGCCTCGCACGCCTGGTGCCGCGCCCCGTCCGGTCGGCATCGAGGTGTCGCCGCCGACCGGACGGCAGCTCAGGGGGACGGGGGCGGGGCCGTATCGGGTGCCGGAAGGGCCTGTTCGGCCCAGATGATCTTGCCGTCCGCCGTCTGCCGTGTTCCCCAGCGATCGGCCAGCTGAGCGACGAGGAGCAGACCGCGCCCGCCCTCGTCGCTCGCCCGGGGATGTCGGACGTGCGGTGCAGCGCTGCTGCTGTCGGAGACCTCACAGGTGAGCGTCATGTCGTGGATCAGGCGCAGCTGGACCTTCCCGCCGGCGTACCGGATCGCGTTGGTGACCAGCTCGCTGACCAGGAGCAGCGTGGTGGAGTCGAGTTCCTCCAGGCCCCAGGTGACCAGTTGGCTGGAGGCCAGGCGTCGGGCGGTGGCGACGATGGCGGGATCGTCGGGGAAGGTCCAGGACGCGATTCGGTCGCCGTTGAGGAGCCGGGTTCGTGCGGCCAGCAGGACGACGTCCTTGCGTGGCCGCTCCTGGACCAGTGAGTAGATGGTCGCGTCGCACGTGTCCTGCACGGACCGCTCGGGGTGGGCGAGTTGACGCCGAAGGCGTTGGAGACCGCGGCGGGGGTGGCCGTGCAGGCACCGCAGCAGCTCGGGCGTGTAGAAGGCCAGCAGGCTCCCGGCAGGGAGGTGCAGGCGGCAGCTCTCGAAAGGCGCCCTGTTGAGGCCCAGGCGTGGCCCGTCCGGGACGCGGAAGGCCGCGACGGTGCCATCGGGATGGACGATCTCCGGGGCCGGGTGCGCCGCTCGGGCGAAGACGCACTCACCGCTGGTGGCGTCGTAGACGGCGTAGACGCAGGTGGCGCCGGAGGGCCCGCGCACGGGCGTGCCCTCGTCGGAGAGCTCCTCCCGCGCCCCGCCGAGACGAACCATCAGGTCGTCCAGGTGGGCGAGCAGTTCGTCGGGAGGCAGGTCGATCGCGGCGAGCGTGTGGACGGCGGCCCGCAGCCGGCCGGCCGCGGCCGCAGCCCGGAGGCCGTCCCTGCCGACGGTGCCCACCACCAGCGCCACCCGGGCTCCCGGGAGCGGGATGACGTCGTACCAGCCGGCGGCCTCGGCTGCGGGCACATGGCAGTAGGACGCCTCGACGGCGTTCTGGTCGGGCAGCCGAGTGGGAAGCAGAGTGTGCTGGAGGGCCCGTGCGGCCCGCGACTCCCGGGTGTACCGCCGGGCGTTGTCCACACAGACGGCGGTCCTGGCGGCGAGCTCCGCGGCGGTGGTCACATCGTCCTCGTCGAACTCGGGTCTGCGCCAGCGGTAGAACGAGGCCACACCGAGGATCACCCCGCGGGCGGCCAGCGGCGCCACCACCAGCGAGTCCACGTGGGCCGCCCGGATGCGCTCCGCCCTGAGCGGCTCGCGCACCAGCCAGTCCTCGGCCGCCTCGACGTCCCGGACGAGGCGGGGGCGCAGGTCGGACAGGCACTGGCTGAAGGGAGTGGGCGGTGAGATCACGTTGACGGTCCCGACCGGGAAGGCCGGCTGCAGGCGGCCTTCGGGCTCCGAACGGAATGCGGTGCGGCGCAGGGTGGCGTCGTCGCCGACCGGCCCGGGGGCGAGCGCATAGCCCTGGAACACCGGGTCGAGGATGTCGATCGCCACCGCGTCGGCCAGCTGCGGGACCGCCACCTCGGTCAGTTCCTCCGTCGTCCGGGTCACGTCCAGGGACGTGCCGATGAGAGCGCTGGAGCGGGCGAGCAGCTCCAGGCGGTCCCGGGCCCGGTGGCGTTCGGTGACGTCGATGACGATCGTGGCCACGCCGATGACCTGCTGGTCGTCGCTGCCCACGAGTTGCAGCGCGGAGACGGAGTAGACGTGCTCCCGCTCCGGATCGGACGGCGGGGAGCCGCGCTGCACCAGGTCGATGACCGGTTCCCCGGTTTCGGCGACCTTCCGGAGAATTCGCTCGTTCGTGTCGTTGACCAGGAGCGGCGCCAACTCACGCAGTGGCCGGCCGATGACCTCCTCGCCCCGTACCCCGCGCACGCCCGCCGAGGCGGTGTTGAACCGGATCAGCCGCAGGTCGGTGTCGACGACGTACAGCCCGACCGGCGACTCGGTGAGCAGCGCCTTCATCACGGCCCGGTCGACGCCGTCGGGGCCGGGCGACGCCGTGTTCGCGCGCTCACCTGGATCCGTCATGGGAAAGCCCGGGTTCGGTTCTGTTCTCGTCGGTGGCCCGTACGAGGTCTGGCTCTCCCATCATGGCCTCGCCCGGGCGGGGCCGCGCGCCGGGCTGCTCGGCTTCGAAGCGCAGGGCTTCCCGGACGGCTGGGCACCGGTGTTCGGGCCCCTCGACCAGCGGAAGCCCTTCGTGGGCCGCAGGGGCTATGGTCGAATACATGGGAGAGCGACAGGTCGCACCCATTGCGCCGGACCTGGTACTGACGACTGCCGGCGACTCGCGGATCCTCACCCCGAGCCGCTCGTACCACGTCGGCCGCGACCCGGTCAGCGAGATCCCGCTCAGTGACCCCCGGGTGTCATGGCACCACGCAGTGCTGCACCTCGGCGACGGACACTGGATGCTGGACGATCTGGACAGCGACAACGGCACCTGGTCCGGGGGCCGCCGGATCTCGCGCCTCGATCTCGGTGACCTCGGCACCGACAGTGTCATCCGGTTCGGCAGCCCCGGCGACGGCCCGGAGGTGGAGCTCACCGTGGCGCCCGCGCCGCAGTCCGCCGTCCCGCGTCCCACTGCGCTGACTGCGATCACCGGCTCGTACCGGCCGCCCACCAGCATCCATCCGCTGATCGCCCGCACCGTGCGGATCGGCCGCGCACCCGACAACGACCTGGTCCTGGCCGACCTTGAGGTTTCCCGCCACCACGCCGAACTGCACACCACCGCCGACGGCCGGTACGCGATCACCGATCTGCACAGCCACAACGGCACCTACCTCAACGGTCAACCGGTGGTGGAGGCCGTGATCGGCCCGGGAGACCTGCTGGGCATCGGCCACTCGGAGTTCTGCCTGGTCAACGGCGAACTCCAGGAGTTCGTCGACACCGGCGACATCACCCTCGACGTGGCCGACCTGGTGGTCACGGTCGGCGACGGCCGGCTGCTCGACGGGATCAGCTTTCCGGTCGGCCAGGACTGCCTGCTGGCGGTCACCGGTCCGAGCGGCTCGGGCAAGTCGACCCTGCTGAACGCGCTCACCGGGCTGCGGCCCGCCGACGGTGGCACGGTGCGCTACGACGGTCGCGACCTCTACCGCGACTACGCCGAACTGCGCCACCGGATCGGCTTGGTGCCGCAGGACGACATCCTGCACACCCAGCTGACCGTCCGGCGTGCGCTCGGCTACGCCGCCGAACTGCGCTTCCCCGGCGACACCGGGGCGGCCGAGCGGAACGCCCGGGTCGACGAGGTGATCGCCGAACTGGGCCTGGAGAAGCGGGCCGACCTGGTGGTCGCCAGCCTCTCCGGCGGCCAGCGCAAGAGGGTCAGTGTGGCACTGGAACTGCTCACCAAGCCGTCGCTGCTCTTCCTCGACGAGCCGACCTCCGGCCTGGACCCGGGGATGGACCGCTCGGTGATGCAGATGCTCCGGGACCTGGCGGACGACGGTCGCACCGTCGTCGTGGTGACGCACAGCGTGCTGAGCCTCGATCTCTGTGACCGTCTGCTGATGCTCGCACCGGGCGGTCGCACCGCGTACTACGGACCGCCCGGCGACGCTCTGGAGTACTTCGGGTGCTCGCAGTGGCCGCAAGCGTTCGAGAACTTCGAGACGGAGGAGGACCGCGACTGGATGGGCGAGTACCGGGCTTCGCCCGCGTACCGCCGGTACATCGACCCCATGGAACGGCCCCGAGCCCCGGTCGCGCCGTCGGGGCTGGCCGAGAAGGACGGGGTACCGCCATCGGGGGCGGCCGAGCGGAGTAGTGTGCCCTCTGCACCGTCCGGGCAGCGCAGCCCGAGGTCCCCGCTGCCCGCGCGACGCCGTGCCCGGCCCGTACCGGCCAAGCCACCTCCTCAGCCGCAGCGCTGGGACCGCCAGTTGGGCACCCTGGTGCGCCGCTACACCGCGGCACTGGCCGCCGACCGCACCTTCGTGGTGATCATGATCGCGCTGCCGTTCGTGATGGGCGTGTTGGCCCGGGCGTTGGCCGGCGGCAAGCTCACCGACAGCAGTGTGTTCAGTGCGCTGTTGATCCTCTGCGTCGGCGGAGTGCTCACCGGTGCCGCCAACGCGGTCCGCGAGCTGGTCAAGGAGCGGGTGATCTACCGGCGGGAGCGCGCCGTCGGGCTCTCCCGATCGGCGTACCTCTGCTCGAAGGTGGTGGTGCTCGGCACGGTCACGGTGGTTCAGGCCGTGGTGCTCACCATGGTCGCGTTGGCGGGAGTGCGGCTCAGACCCGAGGGCGGCAGCGGGGTCTTCCTGCCGCCGCTCGCCGAGATCGTCATCGTGATGGCGCTGCTCGCCCTCGCCGGAATGATGCTGGGACTACTGGTCTCGGCGCTGGTCGGCAAGGAAGAGGCCACCATGCCGCTGCTGGTGCTGCTGGCCATCGTGCAGGTCGTCTTCACCGGCACCCAGCTGCGCCTGTACGGGGTGCCGGGACTCGAACAGCTCTCCTGGCTGGTGCCGTCCCGCTGGGCGATGGCGGCGATGGCCGCCACCGTCGATCTGCGCGCCATCTCGCCCGGTAACAACCTGGCGACCGATCCGCTGTTCCGGCACAGCGCGGGGACCTGGCTGCTGAGCACCGGAATGCTGCTGGTGCTCAGCCTGGCCTACGGCCTGGTGGTCTACTGGCTCCTGCGGCGGACCGAGCCGGCGGTCATGCGACGGGCCCGGAAGGCCGGCTGACGGACCCGCTCGTCAGCCGGACCGATCCGGGCACTGCGTCGTCGGCGACGCCGTGACCTGGTCCGGGGCCGCTCCACCCGGGAGACGCGTGCACCTTTGGCGCGGGAGCCGGGGGCGGCCGGGTCAGAGCACGAACAGCGTGCTGTACGGCGGGGAGACGCGTACCCGTTGTGAACCGAAGTCGACGAGCACGGCGGTGTCGCCGTCACCCTCGACGCCGATGACCCGGCCGAGGCCGTACCGGTCGTGGGTGACTCGGTCGCCGACGGCGAAGTGCTTGCGGGGTGCCTCGGGCGGAGCCTTGAAGGGGCTGTTCGGCAGGGGGCGGCGGGCTGCTGCGAAGTTGTTCATCCCCTCCAGTATGCGCCGGAAATCGCGGGAGCGGGCCTATTCGGTGCACTTGCGTTCGAGTGAGGGGTGATAATGCCGCACGCGCAGTCCGGGGGCCCTGAACGGTGCCGACGAGCGCGACGTGATCACTTGTGCGGCGCCGTCGGGACGAGGGGGGCTCGCCGTGTCCGCGGGGACCGTCCTTCCGGGCTCTCGGCGCCGGAACCTCGCGGACGTGTCAACGAGGCTGCTGCCAAGGCGTGTTGAGGCTCATGGCGGCTCAGGTCCGGCGATCACGGGGGTACCCCCAGGAAACTGCGGGCGAAATGTTCACCCAAAGCGCGCTCGGGCCTGCTAGAGTCGTTTTAGTTGCAGTAGTGGTTCCCATGAACTTTGTGTGCGCCTGCTGATGTATTCGCAGGCGCATTTTTGTTTCCCGGCTCTTCCCGGGTGGGTGCTTCCCGCGGCGACTCGGAGCGTGCGCTGTGCGCGCTTCGGACAGCCCCTTGAAGGAGATTTCTTAATGGCTAATGGCACCGTGAAGTGGTTCAACTCGGAAAAGGGCTTCGGCTTCATCGAGCAGGAGGGTGGCGGCCCCGACGTCTTCGCCCACTACTCGAACATCAACGCCAACGGCTTCCGTGAGCTGCTTGAGGGCCAGAAGGTCGAGTTCGACGTCACGCAGGGCCAGAAGGGCCCGCAGGCCGAGAACATCCGCCCGCTGTAGTTCTTCTGCCACGGCACCCGCCAAGCAGCGAGGGGCCCGCACCGCGCACACGCCCGGTGCGGGCCCCTCGGCATTGCGCCACGACGCGCTCCCGGCCGCTCAGGCCCCCTGGCTCCGACTCCGCGGCGGCGGTCACCCCCCGCGCGAGACACAGCGCCGCGCTCCGACCGGCGCCCTGCCGTGGCAGCTCACGGTTCGAGGTCGTTCGCTCCCGCACCGCGTGGTGAGCGCCGACCTCAGGTGACGTGCCGCACGGTTCCACCGTCCACGCTCCGACCGTCACAGTTCCGGCCCGTTTCCTCGCGGTCTCCGCCGACGCCCCGCGCCACGGAGCCTTCCTCGTGACGTGCCGCCCCGAGGAAGGCTCCTGCATGAACCGCTCCAGTCGCTCCCCGTACCAGAACGCCGGCTCCCGTTCCGGCGGCGGTTCCTTCCCCGACACCCGGGCCGCCCGGGGCCGGCGCCCCTCCGGCCGCAGCGTCGGCCGGGGCCCGTCGGCGCCGGGCGAGTTCGCGATGCCGGTGAGTACCACCCCGGCGCTGCCGGCCGCCGCGTCCTTCGAGGAGCTGGACATGCCGAAGGCCCTGCTGCCGGTGCTGGCCCGCCGGGGTGTCACCGCGCCGTTCCCGATCCAGGCCGAAACCCTGCCGAACTCGCTGGCCGGCCGTGACGTCCTCGGACGAGGCCGCACCGGCTCCGGGAAGACCATCGCGTTCGGCCTCGCCGTCCTGGCCCGCACCGCCGGGCACAGGGCCGAGCCGCGCCGTCCGCTGGCCCTGGTGCTGGTCCCCACCCGCGAGCTCGCGCAGCAGGTCACCGAAGCCCTCACCCCCTACGCCCACGCGGTGCGCCTGCGGATGGCGACCGTGGTGGGCGGGGCGTCGATGAGCCGCCAGGCATGGGTGCTGAACCGTGGCGCGGAGGTCGTGGTCGCCACCCCGGGCCGGCTCAAGGACCTGATCCAGCGGGGTGACTGCCGGCTCGACGGGGTCGGCGTCACCGTGCTCGACGAAGCCGACCAGATGGCCGACATGGGCTTCCTGCCGCACGTCACCGAACTTCTCGACCAGGTCGCCGAAGGCGGCCAGACCATGCTGTTCTCCGCCACCCTGGACCGCAACGTCGACCGCCTGGTGCGGCGCTTCCTCAAGGACCCGGTCACCCACTCGGTGGACCCGTCCGCGGGAGCGGTCAGCACCATGGAGCACCACGTGCTGCACGTGCAGAACTTTGACAAGAACGCCACGATCGCCCACATCGCGTCCCGTGACGGCAGGGTGATCATGTTCACCGACACCAGGCACGGCGCGGACCGCCTGGTGCAGGACCTGCTCGCGAACGGTGTGAAGGCCGCGGCCCTGCACGGCGGCAAGCTCCAACCGCAACGCACCCGGACCCTGGAGCAGTTCCGCACCGGCCAGGTGACCGCGTTGATCGCGACCAATGTCGCCGCCCGCGGCATCCACGTCGACGGGCTCGACCTCGTCGTCAACCTGGACCCGCCGGTCGACCACAAGGACTACCTCCACCGGGGCGGCCGCACCGCCCGGGCGGGTGAGTCCGGCACCGTCGTCACGCTGGTGCTGCCCAACCAGCGCCGCGCGATGGCCCGCCTGATGGCAACGGCCGCCATCACCCCCGTCACCACCAGGGTCAGCGCCGGCGGCGAGGACCTGGCCCGCATCACCGGCGCCCGCGTGCCCACCGGCATCCCCACCGTGATCCCCGACCCCGTCACCGAGCGGCCGCGCCGCAGCCCGTCGGCGCGCCGCCCCCGCCCCGCCCACACCGCGGGCGACACGCCGGCCGCCTCCGGCCACGACAATCAGGGCTCCGGCCGCCGCCCGGCGCCCCGACGATCCACCCTCGCCGTATAGGGCCACGGATCCGTGTCGGGGGCGGTGGCGACCGCTTGCCCGGCGGCGGAGCACGGTCGTAGGGAGCGGGCCGTCGCGAGGGGCGAAGACAGCGCGGCCGGAGACAGCGTGGCCGGAGACGGTCCTCAGGTCTTCCCGTACTCGTCGTGGCGGCGCAGCCAGTGGGTCTCCTCGCCCTCTTCGTGCCGGCCCATCGGTGTCCGGTCGAGGAGGCCGTAGTAGGCCATGGCGGGCTCAAGGCCGCGCGCAGTGGTGACGTACGTCCGGTGGACGGTGCCGTTCGAGAGCGCGTAGACGCTCAGTCCGGGGCCTTCGGTGACGTACCCGAGCACGTCGGTGCCGCAGGCCTCCGCCATCTGACGCACGGTCGGCGGGATGTCACCCCCGAGGAACGGTCCCAGCTCCTCCTCGGTGTACTGGAAGCCGAGGTCGCGGTGGAAGTCACTGCCGGCGGCGGAGACCCAGTCGAAGCGCCAGCCCATCCGTTCGCGGTAGGCGAGCAGGTTGTCGATCGGCGCGCGCGAGGAGCAGATCAGCGTCACGTCGCGGGCTTTCAGGTGGACCGCGTTGGGGCTGAGGGTGTCCGCGATCGAGGAACAGACCGGGCATCCGGCCTCGTAGGACGGGCCGAACATGAAGTGGTAGACGAGCAGTTGCGAGCGCCCGTCGAAGAGGTCCGCGAGCGACCTGGTCCCGCCGGCGGTCTCGAAACCGTAGTCCTTCCCGACCGGCACCCAGGGAAGCTCCCGCCGCTTCCGCGCGAGCTCGTCACCGAGCCGGGTGAGCCTCTTCTCCTCCGCGAGCAGCTCCTCCCGGGCCGCCTCGAACTCCTCCTGCGTGCCGATCCTGTACTCGGGCATGGCCTTTCCCTCCTGTAGGGGAGCAGAACGCCGCATCGCGGCGTGCAGTCACCCGCGGTGGCAGCCGGAAGTGCCTGCCACCGGCTACCCGCCCGGCCGTACATCCACCGTACGCGCGTGGCGGCGGGCCCTCGCGACCACGCCACACGGCCTGCTCGGCGGCGTGATCACGCAACGAGGCGGATCGGAGCCGGCGGCCGGCCGGGATTCCGGACTGTGATGCAGGTCACTACGGGGGCAGAACCTGTGCGCCGCAGCGGGCGTCTGGCTGGTGTGAGATCACGCAGGAGAGCATGGGACGAGCTGGACGAGGAACGCCTCGTCCGGCTGGTGGCCAGAGGCGACCGCCGGGCGTTCGACGAGTTGTACCGGCGCACGTCGCCGTGGCTGGCGGTGCGGTTGCGCCGCCGTTGCGCGGACGAGCAGATCGTCGCCGAGGTCATGCAGGAGACCTATCTGGCGGTGTGGCGCGCGGCCGGCGCGTTCGCCGGGAGCGCGGTCGGCGGGACGGCCGTCGGGTGGCTGTGGACGATCGCGGCGCGGCGCCTCGTCGACGCGTTCCGGCACCGTGCGCACCACGCCGAACCGCCGGTGGCCGCCGCCGAGCGGGCGGTGGTGCCCGCCGCGGAGGAGGAGGCGCTCGCCGGGACGGTCGGCGGCGACGTCGGTGACGCCCTGCGGCGACTGGCGCCGGAACTGCGCGAGGTACTGCAGGCCACGGTGCTCGACGGGCTCTCCGTCCGGGAGACCGCCGTCCTGCTCAGACTGCCCGAAGGCACGGTCAAGACCCGTGCCCGCCGGGCCCGGATCGCGATGCGGGAGGCGCTGGCATGAGCGGGGAACACGCGTCGAGGCGGTTGATCGACGACTACGCACGCGGTGACACGGAGATGGCCGCGGACACGGTGTGGGCGTTGGAGGCCCATCTGGAGGCGTGCGCGCCGTGCCGGCGCCACCTGGCGACCTCCGTGACCACCGAGGCGCCCGACATCGCCGCGCTCCTCGACACCGTCCGGGCCGGTCTGGAACCGCAGCTGGACGCGGCCGTCAGGACGCCTTCGCGGCGGCACCGCCCGAGGTGGGCGTCGGCCTGGCTGACACCGGTCGTGGCGCCGTGGCTGGCCATGACCGTCGCCGTCACCCTCGCGGCGCTGCTGCTGGACGCCGCGGCTCCGTCGAGACTCTTCGGTGCCGCCTCGCCGGTGTTGCTGATCGCGCCCGTGCTGCCGATGTGCGGTGTCGCCGCATCGTGGTCGCGCGGCCTGGACCCGGCGTACGAACTGACGGCCTCGACCGCCCGGGCCGGCCTGCCGCTGCTCCTCCGGCGCACCACGGCGGTGCTCCTGGTCGTCCTGCCCGTGCTCCTCACCGGGGGATGGCTGACCGGGACCGTGACGGCCGCGCAGTGGTTGCTGCCCTCCCTGGCCTTCACCTCCACCGCCCTGGCGCTGGGCAGCGTGGTCGGCGTGACCCGCGCCGTCGTCGGGCTGGTGGTCGCGTGGGGCGTTGCCGTGGCACCCGCGTGGGCCACCGGCCGCGTCCCCCTCGCCCTGCGGCTCGTCATCCAGCCGGAGGGGCTGCCCGCGTGGGGGCTGCTCCTCGCGCTCGGCGTCGGTGCCGTGATCGCCCGCAGAAACGCCTACTCAACGCTGTGAAACCATCCTCGACCCTCGAAAGGGACCACCGCATGGCACCCCAGATGACCGCGGCTGACACCGCGCCGAAGACCTATGCCTGGGAGATCCGGGCCAGCGGCCTCAGAGTGCGCGTCGGACGGAAGAAGATGGCCGTCGACGGGCTCGACCTCTCCCTGGGCACCGGCGCCCACGGCCTCCTGGGGCCCAACGGAGCGGGGAAGACCACCCTGATCCGGACGCTGGCCACCGTGCTGCGCCCCACCGAGGGCGACCTGGAGCTGCTCGGCACCTCCGTGCGTGCGATGGGCGACCACCGGGCCCTGCGCCGCCGGATCGGCTACCTGCCGCAGGAGTTCGGCTACTACAAGCGCTTCACGGTGCGCGAGTTCGTCGAGTACATGGCCTGGCTGAAGGAGGTGCCGAAGGCGGCGGTCCCCGCAGCCGTCCAGCGGGCGGTGGAACGGGTGGGCCTGGCGGACCGCGCCGACCACCGGATGAAGACCCTGTCCGGAGGCATGGTGCGACGGGCCGGCATCGCCCAGGCCATCGTCAACGACCCCGAGGTGCTGCTGCTGGACGAGCCGACGGCCGGCCTGGACCCGGCGCAGCGGCTGCGCTTCCGCGAGCTGCTCCAGGACCTGGGCCGCGACACGTGCGTGGTCGTCTCCACCCACCTGGTCGAGGACGTCGCGGCCGCCTGCTCGGACGTGGTGCTCTTCGCCGACGGCCGCCTCGTGTTCCAGGGCACGCCGGACGACCTGGCCGCGGCGGGCAGCCCCGAGCACCCCGGCGACAGCCCCCTGGAGCGCGGCTACTCGGCGCTGCTCCGCGACTTCGGCCAGCCGGGAGGCATCTGGTGAACGGGCGTCTCCTGCGCGTCGAACTGAAGCGCTCCGCCGCCCCCTGGGCGGGCGTCCTCGTCCTTCTCGGCAGCCTGGCGGTCTTCTTCCTGATCGACGGGATCTGGTGGAGGGGCACCGCCGGGTGGGCGGCCCAGTGGACCCCCATGGCCATGTGGACCCGCTACCTGCTCGCCTTCTGGTGGCCGCTCGTGGTGGGCGCGGGCGCGGTGTACGGGCTGCGCGACTCCCGCTCGCGGGTGGCCGAACTCCTGTCGACCACGCCGCGGCCGGCCTGGCGTCGCGCGGCGGTGCCCGCCGGTGCGATGGCGCTGCCGCTGGCGGTCGGCTTCGGGGTGCTGGTCCTCGCCGGTGGATTCCAGGTGGCCCTCGGCCGGACCACCTACACCACCCTCGGATGGCTGCCGATCTCGCTGGTGGCGGCGCTGGGCCTCGTCGCGGGCGCCGTGTTCGGCATGGGCGTCGCGCGGACCCTGCCCCATGTGCTCACCCCGCCGGCCCTGGTGGTGTGCTTCCTCGTGCTGACGAACCTCCTCCGACCGGCCATGGAGGGTCTCGTGCCGGCGGGCCGGGCGCCGAACCGGCTCGTCCTGTTGTCCCCGGCGGTCCCGGAGCCCCGGGAGATGCTGCTGACCCTGTCCGGCGCCGTGCACGTCGGGCAGACGCTCTGGCTGCTCGGTCTGCTCGCCACCGGCTTCGCCCTGCTGTCGGCCGTGACCCGGCGGGCCAAGCTGCTCGCGGTCGTCCCGGTCCTGGTCGGCGCGGCCCTGGCCCTGCCGGTCCTGCCCGGCGCTCCGCGCGACTCCTACGTCGTCGACCAGGCCGCTGCCGCCCTGGTCTGCGACGGGCCGGTGTGCGTGACGCAGGCGAACCGTTCACGTCTGCCCGAGCTCGTGCTGCGCAGCGAGGAGGCGCTGAGCGTGCTGCGCGGCGTCCTGGGCGACCGGGCACCGCACACGGTGCGGGAGGACAACAGGCTGCGCGCGCTCGGCGACGACCGAGAGCTCTCCGACGAGGTGGTGCTGGTCGACTTCGACGAGCGACTGTTCGCCGACGCGAAGGGCGAGGCACTGACGCGCGCCCTGATCTCCCAGGGGCTGGCGCCGAATTGCCACGGGAACAACGACCGGGAAGGCTCCGGGAGCGGTGACGTCGCGTCCCAGAGCATCGCCGTGAGCTGGGTCCTGCACGATCCGCAGCTCCGACCGCTGACCGAGAAGGGTGCCGACGCCTACGCGCAGAAGACCTGGGCGGACGCCGACGCGACGTGGCGGAGACTGATGGCGGTATCACCGGACGAGCAGCGCTCCCGGATCCTCGGACTGCGCGCCGGTGCCTTCTCCTGCGCGCCGGGCGATCCGCTCCTGCTGCTGGCGGGGGAGGCGTCCCGATGAGGTGGCTGACCCTGTACGCCCGGTCACGGCAGGTGTCCGGCTCGGCCGCCGCGGTCGCCCTCGTGACGCTGGCGGTGTGGACCCTCGTCGAGCCCGGCCCGGCAGACCTGGCGCTGGCGCTCCTCGTCCTCACCGCGTACGTGGCGTCGGCCTCGGTCGGGCTCGGCGGGCCGGACGTGGTGCTGGAACGGACGGCGGCGATCCGGTGGATGCCCCGCCGAGCGGCGCACGTCCTGCTGATCGGTACGGTCGCCGCAGTGGCGTTGCTGACGGTCCAGACGGTGGGAACGAAGCTCGCCCCCACCGGGGTCGTCGTCCGGGACACCGCAGGGCTGGTCGGGTTGGCCGGCCTCGGGGCCGCGCTGTGCGGTGCGCACCTCGCCTGGACCCTGCCCACCGGCTGGCTCGGCCTCACCCTCTTCGTCCCGACCCCGAACGGTACCGTCGGGGAGGTCGTGAACTGGATGCTCTTCCCGCCCGGTACGACGGCGTCGGCCTGGACCGCGTGGGTCCTGTTCGCGACCGGCACCGTGGGGTACGCCGTAGCAGGGCCCGGGCGGTGACGGGTACGCCCCGGAGGCCGATTGCGGGGAGCCTGCCATCCGCGCCACCGGGCGGGCCCGCCGGCGCCGGGTCCGTCGACGGCTCGTCCCGGTGTCGGGGTCAGCCCGGGGCGGGGTGGTAGGCGGTGAGCAGCAGGGCGATGTCGTCGGAGCGGTGGGGGGAGCGCCGGGCCTTGCGCAGCAGGTGGTCGGCGAGTTCGTCGAGGTCCGCGGCGCGGGCGTGGGCCAGTGCGGCGCGCAGTTCGTCGACGCCCAGGTCGAAGTCGCGGCCGCGTTCCTCGACGAGGCCGTCGGTGTAGAGGGCGAGGACGGAGCCGTGGGGTAGGTCCAGCCGGGTCTCGGGATAGCTGCTGGTGCCGACGACGCCGAGGAGCGGGCCGCCGGCCAGCTCCAGCACCTCGGTGCTGCCGTCGGGGTGGCGCAGCAGCGGCGGGCAGTGCCCGGCCCGGACGGCGTAGGCGCAGTCGCTGCCGGGTTCGATGCGGAGGTAGCAGCAGCTGGCGAGCAGCCCGGGGTCGAGGTCGGCCAGGAGCCGGTTCGTGCCGGCCAGGACCGCCCCGGGGGAGTGGCCGGCGGTGGCGAAGGCGCGGACGGCGCTGCGCAGTTGGCCCATGGTGCCGGCGGCCGCGATGTTGTGGCCCTCGACGTCCCCGACGACGAGCGCCACGCCGTCCCCGGTGGGGATGACGTCGTACCAGTCGCCGCCGATGTCCATCCCGCTGGTGCCGGGCAGGTACCGGCCGGTGGTGAGGATGCCCGGCAGGACGGGCAGGCGGTGTGGCAGGAGCGCGTGCTGCAGGCCGTGGGCGAGGGCGTTCTTCGCGTCGAAGAGACGGGCGCGTTCCAGTGCCTGGGCGATCAGACCGCTGAGCGCGGTGAGGATGCCGCGGTCCTTGGTGGTGAGGTGGTGGACGTCGTCGAATCCGAGGAGGCAGGCGCCGACGGGACGGTTGGAGGCGATGAGCGGCAGGTAGGCCCAGGCGCCCACGGCTTCCCCGAGTCCTTCGCCGGGTCCTGCCCCGGCCCCGGTTTCGGCTCCGGCTCCGCTGCGGGGCGGCCGGTCGTCGGGCGGGTCGCGCCGGTCCTCGATGAACAGGGGCACGCCGAGGGCCGGCGCTTCCGTTCCGGGCAGCGGGGCGTCGAGCGGTCGGCCCTCCAGGTGGTGAAGGAAGCGGTCGTGGTGGCCGGTGCGGAAGAGCAGGTGCAGCCGGCCCTCCTCGATGGCGTAGACGGCCAGGTGCTGTCCGCCGAAGGCCGGCAGGAGCTGGGCGGAGACGACCTCGCACACCTCGTCCATGGTGACCGCCGCGGTCAGCGCGCTGCCCAGCTGCATCATGCGGTAGATGGCGCCGAGGCGTGCGGGTGCGGCCAGGTCGGTCGGCGGGTCCTGGTCGGCCGGGGAGAACGGGTCGGACGGGGCGGACACGTCGGACGGGGCGGACGGGACGGGCCGGGTTCCCCACGGGGCACCGGTCGGGTCCTCGGGATCCAGCTCGGGATCCAGATCGGGATCCACCCCCGCCTCCGCCTGCCGGGCCCCCACCGGCGGGCCGGCGGCCTGTGAAGGGGCGGCCTGCGGAGGGGCCGCGGGCGCCACCCTGCCGGTCACGCCGTTGGCGTCCGGGTGCAGGGAGAAGGCGAGCCACCGGTCGGGTGGGCGGCGGACCAGGAAGGTGATGGGCTGCTGGGAGACCATCGCAGCCCGGTGCCGGTCCTCGAAGACGGGATCGGACAGCCAGGGGACGACCTCCCACAGGCAGCTGCCGAGCAGCTCCGGACCGGACACGCCGAGCAACTGTTCCAGGCCGTGATTGGTGTAGGCGACCCGGCCGTCCGGGGTGAGGGAGAAGAGTCCGTCCCGGAGCCGTTGGACCGCGGTGACGGCCGCGGCGCCGGCCCCGATGTCGAGCACGCTGCCGACCAGGTGGGACCGGGCCTCCTCGCCGGGCACCTCCGGTACGCGCCCCCACAGCTCCACCGTGCGGTACCCGTAGGTGGTGCGGACGCGCAGTCGCCGGGCGAGCACCCTGCCGTCGGCACGGGCCGTGCGGGCCGCGGCCCGGAGCGACAGCCGGTCGGCGGGATGGAGCCGGGCGGCCAGTGTCTCGGCGCGGCCGTCGAACGTGCCGGGCGTGAGGCCGAACAGGGCGCACAGCTCCTCGTCGGCGACCACGGCGCCGGTGTCGAGCCGCCAGTCGAACAGGCCGACCCGCACCGACGGCGCGTCGGGAGCCGGCACCTGGAGGGGGACGGTGCCGGCGTCGCAGTCGAGGGCGCCCCCGCGGGCTCGCAGGTCGGCGAGGGTGGCGCCGAGCCGGCCGGCGATGGTCCGCAGGTGACGGAGCTGGGTCCGGGACAGTCCCGGGTGCCCGGACGCGGCCGCCCACACCACCGCCAGCGCCCCGAGGCTCTCCTGCCCCGCCCGGACCGGCACCGATGCCGAGCCGAACGCGTACGGGAGGGCCACCGCGAGCTGGGGGTACCGGCGTACCGTTTCGGCGGCGTCGGCCAGGTGGACCGTCCGGCCCGAGCGGTAGGCCACCGCCACCGGGATGGGGCTGTTCACCGGGATGAGCCGCCAGCCGCCGAGCAGGGAGGGCGGGGTGCCGCAGGCGGCGGCCAGCACCACGGACCGTCCGTCCCGGGAGCGGAGGAAGACGCTCCCGGAGTGGGCGCCGCTCTCCGCGACGGCCTTGACCACGGCCGTCACCAGGGCGTCCTCGCACGCGGTCCGCATCCGGTCGGGCTCACCCGCCCCGGGTGCGCGCTCGGGGGCACCGGTGCCCGCCGCGGCGCCCGTGGCCGTACGGGCCGCCGTGCTCCCGTGCGGTCCCGCCCGCTCGCCGGGGTCGTGCCGGTTCATGCTTCCCCGTCTACGTCCGGCCGACGCCACTGTCAAGCGGGGCCGGTGCGTGGCCGGTGGGTGCGGGCCGGGCGGGCATCGCCGCAGCCCGGCCCGCACCCGGTCAGCCGACCACCGTCAGCCGACCACCGCCGGGGAACGGGGTGCCTCGGACGCGGCTGCCGGCCGGTAGTGCTCGGTGTGCCCCTCGACGTGGAGCTGGGGCAGCCGACGGTCCAGCCAGGACGGCAGCCACCAGTTGCCGCGTCCGAGCAGGTGCATCACGGCCGGCACCAGCAGCAGCCGGACCAGCGTGGCGTCGATCAGGATGGCCGATCCCATCCCGACCCCGATCACCTTGATCGGTAGGTCGGGGGACGGGACGAAGGCCGCGAACACGGCGACCATGATGGCCGCCGCTGCGGTGATCACCCGCGCGGTGCCCGCCAGCCCGCTGACGATGGACTCCGCGTTGTCGCCCGAGCGCAGCCAGGCTTCGCGCATGCGACTGACCAGGAACACCTCGTAGTCCATCGACAGGCCGAACAGGACGGCGAAGGTCAGCACGGGGACGAAGGCGGGCAGCGGGGTGGGGTTGTCGATGCCGATCAGTCGCCCGGCGGTGCCGCCCTCCAGGACGAGGGCGACCACGCCGTACGCGGCCCCGACCGAGAGCAGGTTCATCACGGCGGCCTTGAGGGCGACGGCCAGGCTGCGGAAGGCCACGAGCAGCAGGAGCATCGAGACCGTGACCACGCCGCCGACGAGCAGCGGGATGCGGCGGGCGATGTTGTCGGTGCTGTCGATCGCCGTGGCGGTCGCCCCGCCGACGTGCACCCGGACGCCGGGGCCGGCGGCGGCGGGGATGACGTGCTCGCGGAGGTCGCGGACCAGGGCCTTGGTCGCCGTGCTCTGCGGCCCGCCGTCCGGAACGACGGTCAGCAGCAGCGAACGCCCGTCGGAGCCGGGCACCGGAGGGGTGACGGCCGCGACGCCGGGTGCCGCCCGCAGTGCGGTGGGCAGCGCGGCCGTCGCGTCGGCGGGGGCGTCCGGCGACACCTCGGCGACCAGCAGCAGCGGCCCGTTGCTGCCCGGCCCGAAGCCGGCGGCCACCGAGTCGTACGCCAGCCGGTTGGAGCGTCCGGCGGGGTCGTTGCCAGCGTCGGGGAAGCCGAAGCGCACGCCGAGGAACGGCGCCGCCAGGGCCAGCAGCACGACGACCCCGATGACGGCACCGAGGACGCGGTGGCGTTCGACCAGCCGGCTCCAGCGCAGCCAGCCGGCGGCGACCGTGCTCCCGGGCTGCGTGACGCGGCGCCGGGGCAGCGGCAGCCGCAGGCGCTCGATGTGCCGCCCGAGGTAGCCGAGCAGGGCGGGGAAGAGGGTGGCGGACGCGGCGAGCACCACGAGCACGGAGAGGATGGCCGAGACCGCGGCACCGCGCATGAACGACAGACCCATCGCGAACAGCCCGAGCATGCTGACCACCACGGTCATCCCGGCGACCACGACCGCGCGGCCGGCGGTGTCCAGCGCGGCGACCGTGGCGGCCTCGGGTGCCAGCCCCTCGGCGCGCCACTCGCGGAACCGGGTGACCAGGAGCAGCGCGTAGTCGATGCCGACGCCGATGCCGAGCATCGCGGCGAGCGAGGTCGACCAGTCCGGCACCGGCATGACCGCCGCGAGGACCGGCAGCAGGGTGCTGCTCACCGCGAGCCCTCCGAGCGCCGTGAGCAGCGGCAGGCCGGCGGCCACGACCGAGCCGAAGGTGAGCACCAGGATCAGGGCGGCGGCCGCCATGCCGATGCCCTCCGAGCCGATCGAGCCCTGCTCGGCCTGCTGGACCGTCATGCCCCCGAGGTGGACGTGCAGTCCGCCGTCGGCCGGTCGGGCGAGGTCGAGCAGCCGTCGGGTGTCCGCCTTGGGCATGTCGGGGGCATTGGCGACGTCGAGGTGGATCTGTCCCAGCGCGGTGCGGCCGTCGGCCGACACCTTGCCGCGCGGACCGTACGGGTCGTCGATGCCGCTGACGTGCGGCACCTCGGACATCCGGGCGAGCAGGCCCTGGACGCGGGTGCGGCTCGCGTCGTCGGTCACGCCGTTGTCGGAGGTCAGCACCAGGCTGATCGTTTCGCCGCCCAGCCCCGGGAAGTCCTGGGCCAGCAGTTCCTGGGCCTGCTTGGAGTCCGAACCGGGTGCGGAGTAGTCCGCGCTGTACTTCGCGCCGAGGCCGACCGAGAGCCCGAGGGCCACGCCGGCGGCGAGCAGCCACAGCAGCACCGTGCGGCCGCGGTTGCGGAAGCTCCAGCCGGCTATTCGGCCCAGCGGGCCGGGCCGGTGCGGCCCGGCGTCACCGGCGGCCGTGCGCCGGCCGCCCTGCGGTCCCTGGGACATGGGGTCCTCCGTACGTCGTGCGGGGCTCCGCCCCAGCAGAGCGTTACGCTTCATAACGCTTCTGATGTGGCGTAACGTTTCCTGCGACGGGTACGGATTGTCAATGCCGTGACTGCCGCACGGAGCCGATGGAGACGCGATGACGGGCGGGGCGAACGGGGTGGACAGGACGAACGGATCGAACGGGGTGAGCGGCGGGCTGAGCCGCCGTGAGCGGGTGCGGGCCGGCACCGTGGAGGAGATCAAGCACGCGGCCCTGGGCCTGATCGTCGAGCACGGCAGCGCGAACCTCCGCTTCACCGACATCGCCCGCAGCATGGGCATGACCCCGCCCGCGCTGTACCGCTACTTCGCCGACCGGGACGAGCTGCTGACCGCCCTGGTCGCCGATTCCTACGACGGCCTGTCGGGCGCGCTGGCGGCGACGCGGGACACGGTCCCGCCGGAGGACCTGGACGGTCGCTTCCTGGCCACCTGCACGGCCTACCGCGCGTGGGCGCAACGGAACCCGGAGCGCTTCGCCCTCATCTTCGGCTCCCCGGTGCCCGGGTACGCGGCCCCGGCGGACGGCCCGACCGTTGCGGCCGGCCGGCGGGTGATGGAGCACGTGGCCGAGATCGTCGCGGACACGGCCGAGCGCGGCCGGCTCGGCAGCCCGCTGGTGCCCGACGCCGGCGAGGCGATGCTGCTGGCGTGGGCCACGGTGCACGGCTTCGTCACCCTTGAGGCGCACGGGCACTTCGACTCCCTCGACCGGGAGGCGCGGGACCGCCTCTTCACCGCCCAGGCGTGCCTTGCCGCGCGCACCGCGGGTCTGGCACCGCCCGAGGACCGGTTGTGACCGCGGCCGGAGCCCGTGTCCCGGGCCCCGGCCGCGTGCGGTGCTACCGACGGATCACACCGTGAGCTGTCGCCGGTCGATCACCGTGCGGAGCTTGCCGCTGGTGGCCGTCCGCTCGAAGGCCCCGCTGTCGGCCGTCTCGACCGTGAAGGCGAGCAGGTCCTCGTCCACGGCGGAGGCGAGCTCGGGGATGGCAGCCGGGAAGGCGGCCGCCGCGGCCGCGGGGTCGGGGGCGTACCTCTCGTCGAGGCGGACGGTGACCCGCTCCCGGCCGTCGCCGGCGTCCAGGATCAGCTGCAGCTCGCCGCGGTAGCCGAGGCGCTCCTCCGCCACCGCGATGAAGCGCCGGACGTTGAGGAAGTACGTGCCGACCCGGACGACGTCCCCGTACCGGCCGAGGAGTTCGATCCGCGGGGTGTGGCTGCCGCACGGGCAGACGCCCTCGACCGAGCGGCCGAGGTCGCCGATCTGGTAGCGCTCCAGACGCTGCCCGGCACGGGTGCGGCTGGTGAACACCAGGCGGCCCGGCTGTCCGGCGGGGGCCGGGCGGTCGGCCTGCGGATCCAGGATCTCCAGCGTGTGCAGGTCGGTCAGGACGTGGTGGACCGATCCCCCGGCGTGGGTGCACTGGTAGCCGAGCGGCCCCAGGTCGGTGCTGCCGTACGACGCCGAGCGGATCACCTCGACGCCGAACTCCTCGGTGAGCACCCGTCGTTGCTCCGCCGTGAAGTGCTCGCCGCCGTAGAACACCTTGCGGATCCCGCCGTAGGCGCGCAGTGCCGCGCCCTGGGCGTGGAACAGCTGCCAGAGGTAGGAGGGCATGCCGAACACCGCGTCGGCGCCGTGCGTCACCAGCGCCTCGGCGGTGGCTGCGTGGTCGGGGCCGGCGGCGATGGGCAGTTGGGTGGCGTTGAGGCGTTCCAGGATGGAGAAGAAGCTGATGAAGCTCCCGTACATGCCGCCGCAGTAGAAGAGGTTGGCGGCGCGGTCCCGGGCCGGGTCGAACCCGGCGGCGAGCAGGCCGTCGGCGGCGGCCCGCATCTGGGTGTCGTAGTCGGCGTTGGTGAACACCGACAGGGCCGGCGCGCCGGTGCTGCCGCCGCTGCGGAAGTACAGGTGGGCGTGGGCCGGTTCGAGGGTGCGCAGCTGCTCCTGCACGCCGGCCTTGTCGAGCAGCGGGCCGCTCGGAGCGGCCGGGACGACCGCGGGGGCCGCCAGGTCGTCCAGGCAGGCGGTGGTGGTGAAGCCCTCGTCCGCCCGGACGCTGACGCGCCGGCCGTAGCGCTGGAGCGCGTAGACGCCGTCGTGGGGCTCGCCGTGGTAGCTGTCGAGCATCCCGCCGACCGGGGTGACCCGCAGCGCGCCCGCGGCGAGCACGGCCTGCGACAGCCGGGCGACGTCGGCGCGGCTGCCGCCGATCGCGGCGGTCTGCAGGTAGCGGCGCATCGGGCGCAGCACGGTCATCACGGCGGTGCGGGGCAGCGGCTTGACCCAGACGCTGCGGTTGAGCGGTGAGGCCGCCAAGGCCGGGCGGGTGTCGGCGAGGACGCGCCAGGACCCGTCCTCGGCGGCGGTGACCCGGGTGAGGCCGAGGTGTTCCTCCAGCCGCGCGACGAGTTCGGTGGTGGTGATCTCGGCGTGCTCGGCCGGTTCGAGCTCGGGCCGGGGCAGCTCGGCGGAGGTGGCGGCGAGGTGGGCCGCGAAGCGTTCGGCGAACGCGAAGACCTCGGCGTGGTCCTCGGTGTCGAGGTAGACCACCTGGGGGCTGGAGCAGGCCTGCTGCTCGAAGCGGCAGACGTCGGCGGCGAGTGCGTCCAGCGTCGCCCCGTCCGACCACGCGTCACGGGTCAGGTAGGCGAAGGAGATCCGGTGGCCCCACTCGATCAGCCGGCAGCCGGCCGGCACCAGCTCGGCGACCGAGCGGACGGCGTCCTCGCCGCCCCAGACCGCCACCGCGTCGGCGGGCGCGCACAGCATGCGCAGCCACTCGGTGCGGGCGGAGGAGAAGCGCAGCACGACGATGCGGCGGGCCAGGGCGCCGGTCGGGTCGGCGGCGGCCAGCGCGGCGAGCAGGTGCTGGGCGAGCAGGGTGTCGCCGCTGCTGGTCTTCAGCACGTTGAGGTTGCCGGTGAGCAGGCCCTCGATGACGCTCAACGGCGCGACGGCGGCGGCGTTGCCGGGGGCGATGTGGACCAGCAGCCCGACCGGGGCCCAGGCCTCGAAGGTGGTCTCCCGGGCGTCGGGCCGGGTGAGGCGCTCGGGGTGCAGCCCGCCGAGTTCGCGTCGGAGCTTGCGCTCCAGGGCCGGGCGGCTGATCGCGTCGGCGATCTCGGAGAGGGTCGCGGCGGCCTCCTCCGGGTCGGTGCCGCCGTCGTTCAGCACGCCGAGCAGGCGGGCGCGGACGGGGCCGTCCGGCCTGCCGAGGGCGTCGGCGAGGTGCCGGCAGGCGCTCAGCACCAGCTCGGTGGGCAGCGGTTCGGCGAGGGTGCGGGTGGCGAGCTCCGGGAGCTCGGCGAGCCGGCGGGCGGCCTCCTCGTCGTCGACGAACGAGCCCTGCCAGAAGTGCACTCCAGCCGCCGCGAGTTCGAGGTTCACGGCGTCGGACTCCACGGCGTCGGGGTTCACTGCGTCGGGGTTCCCGGGTTCCCGGGTTACGGCTTCCGGTTCCAGGGCCTCGGGGTTCATGGTTTCCGGGTTCACGACAGTCCCTTCAGGAGTTCGGCGGCGGCCGCCGCGCAGGTGCGGTTGCGGCTGACGCCGGCACGCCCGTGGACGGTGAACCACGGCGTGGGAAGCGGGCAGGGGCACTCCTGCGCCGGGTGCAGCGAGGCGAGGTCGCCCATGACGACGCTCTGCGCCGGCACCGAGGTGATGTACGGGGAGACCAGGTGGAGGAAGCCGCGTTCGCCGAACGGCAGCGGCTGCAGGGTGCGGGTGTCGCGCACCGCGGCCCGCGACCAGACCGGGACGTGCAGGCGGTGGTGCTCGCACTCGATGTACGGCACGCAGTGCTCGACCGACCCGAAGGTGTCCCGGATCCGCTCCGAAGGGACGCCCAGCTGTTCGGTGACCGCGGCGTAGAACTCGTCCTTGCCGATCTGCCGGTCGGTGTGCCCCTTCCAGCCGCCGCCGAGCAGGACCAGCGAGCCGGCCGGCAGCTGCAGCGGCGGCAGGCCGAGGGTCCGCATCCGTTCCAGGGTGAAGTGCAGGAACGCGGGGAAGCCGAGGATCCGGACCGGCAGGCCGTCCTCGGCGTAGCGCTGCAGGGCGGCGATGCAGCCGTGGACGTCGAACTCGTGGCCGCCGCCGGTGTGCCGCAGGGCGTGCGTGGTGTGGTGGGCCGGAGCGAAGTCGCAGAGGTAGTTGTCGGTGAACGAGGTGCCGAGCTTGAGCTGCGGGGCGGGCTCGTAGCTGTAGAGCAGGTAGTTGACCGGCTGGTCGGGGGTGATCCAGCCGTAGTGGTCGAAGATCCGGGCCACCATGCGCTGGGCGGACCGGATCGTCCACGCGTCGAAGAACATCTGCGACTTCTGGCCGGTGGTGCCGGAGGAGGTCAGGTGGAGGAAGACCTCCTCCCGGGGGATGGAGAGCACCTCGTGCCGCTTGAAGAAGTTGGCGTGCACCAGGGGCGTGCGGACGTCCTCGCCGACGGTCGGCGCGGCGGCCTCCGCCGGGCCGTCCAGCAGGGAGCGGTAGAACGGCGAGCGCTGCGCGTGCCAGGCGTGGCTCTCCGCCATCGCGGCGGCGAACAGGCGGTCCGTCTCCGGCCCCGCCGCGTACGGGGCGGCCAGGTCGCACAGCTGCTGGACGTGCGGGAGCGCGGCGGGGTCCGGGACCTCGACGGGCGCGAGATGGATGTTCAACGGGGAAACCTCGGGATCGGTCATGGGGCGACCTCGGCCAGGGGAAGGGGCAGGTAGGTCGAGGTCCAGGCGGTCAGGTAGGCCGGCAGGTACGGCTGGAGCGGGCTGCCGACGGCGGTGGTCCTGAAGTCGATCTGACGGCTGGTGCGGGACAGCACGACGTAGTCGTGGAAGCGTTCGCCGATCCGGCGCATCGCCGGGTAGACGGCGCTGGGGATGAACCCGGCCGCCAGGAAGGCGTGCAGACCGGCGGTGTCGGACAGCGGCAGCAGCGTCTCGACGTAGTCGGCGCCCGCGCGGGTCACGGCCGCCATCAGCGGCTCCAGCGCACCGGTGACGGCGGCCGGGGAGGGGTGCACCGCCACCAGCGAGCAGCTCGCCGCGACCGGGTCCAGGTCGGCGTACGCCTCGAACGCGCCGTCCGGCGGAGTGAGGACGGCGTTCGGGACGTGCAGCGGGAAGAACCGCTGCGCAGGGTCGGGGAAGAGCTCCAGGAACCGGCGGCGGACGAAGGCGGGCGCGGTGATCAGCTCCATCGGCGCGGTCACCGGGGCGCTGCGCCCGCCGGGGGCGAGGGGGCCGTCCACCGGCTGCGGGTCGCCGTAGTGGACACCGGTGCTCTGCCTCGCGGCCTCCAGCAGGGGGAGCAGGGCTCCGGGCACCAGGTCGACGCTCTCGCGTCGGGCCAGGACGCCGTCGGCGTGCCGGGCGAACAGCGCCAGGCTCTCGCAGCCCGCCACCTCGACGGCGTTCGGCAGCAGGCCGAGGGCGCGGAAGCCGTTGCGGGCGAAGACCTGTTGCGGGCCCGGGGTGACCACCCGCACGGTCGCGTAGATCGAGTCCTGGGCGCCGCTCGCGAAGGCGTCCGCGCAGACCGCGGCGGTCAGCCGGCCGGCCAGGCCGCCGCCGCGCTGCTCGGGGTGGACGGCCAGGCCGACCAGCTTGCCGATCCGGCTGCCGGGGTCGGTCTGCACGGCCACCGACCCGACCAGGTGGCCGGTGTCCTCGCGGCGTGCGGTGAGCCAGTGGGTGTGCGGGTCGGCGATCAGGCGGCGCATCTCGGCCGGGTCGCTGCCGAGCGCGACGGGATAGCCGTGGCCGTAGACGTCGAAGTAGAGCTGGCGCAGCTGGGCGACGTCCTGGGGGGCCGCGGGGGCGATCGTCACGGGCATCGGGCGTCCTCGATCGGTTGCGCGGCCGGGGCTCCCTGCGGGGCCGGCGCGGGGTCGGGGGTGGCCGGTTCGCGTCGGCCGGTCCACCACAGGGCGGCGGCGACCGGGAGGACGCCGAGGGCCTGGACCAGGCAGAGCGTGCGCGGCGAGAGGTGGTCGCCGAGCAGGCCGAACACCAGGGAGGACACTGGGAAGGTGGCGCCCAGCAGTGCCTGCATCACGGCGAAGAAGCCTGGCCGGTCCCCGGTCGGCACCAGCCGCTGGAACAGCGCGACGAACCGGACACCGATCACGCCCACGCACCAGCCGGCGACCGCCATCGACCCCACCGCCGCGGCCTGGCTGTCGAGCAGGCCGGGCAGGCCGAGTGCGACGGCCAGCAGGCCGAGGCATCCGGCGCCGACCGCGGTGGGGGAGCCCGGGACGCGGCCGCCGGTGAACGAGCCCACCAGGGTGCCGGCGCCGAGGGCCGCCTCCAGTGCGGCGACGGTCGAGCCGTCGGAGTGCAGCACCGCGCGGGTGAACAGGGGCATCACCACGAACACCGCCGTGGTGAACAGGTTCGCCGCGGCGAAGCAGAGCAACACCCGCCGGACGAAGGGGAGTTCGGCCAGGATCCGGCGCAGTGGCCGTGGCGCGGAGGGTCCGCCGCCGTCCGGGGCCTGGGCGTCCGTGGCCTGCTCCGCGGCGTGGGCGTCCGGGCCGGTGGGGAAGCGGGTCGCGCCGATCAGGGCGGCCGCCAGCAGGTAGGCGCCGGCGCACCCGGTGATGATCCCCGCCGGCCCGGCCGCGTCCACCACCAGCGGGCCCAGCAGCCCGCCGGCCAGCCCGGCCAGCGACTGGGTGGCGAGCTCGAAGCCGGTTGCGGCCTCGATGTCGGCGTCCTCGACCAGCTCCGGCACGGAGGTGGTCAGACAGGGGTCGAAGAGCGCCTGGCAGCCCGCCAGCAGCAGCGCCGCGCCGTAGGCGACGGCCATCGGCAGCGCCGTGGTGTACGTCCACACGGCCGTGCCGAGGGCGACCAGACCGGCGGCGGCAGCCGAGCCGCCCAGCACCGTCCGGTGCGGGCAGCGGGCGATGACCCTGGCCACCAGTGGCGCCAGGGCGACCGCGGGCAGGGTGCTGACGGCGAGGAAGAGGCCGGATGCCAGGCCGCGGTCCGCGCCGCCGGCGTATCCCACCAGCCACCACACCGCGCCGACCTGGAACATCCGTCCGGCGGCCTGGGTGAGGACCTGGGCGGCCCAGACGGCGCCGAACCGCCGGTTGCGCAGCACGAGGGGCAGGCGGCGGCCGCCCGCGGCGGGGGCCGCTCCGGGGCCCGCATCGGGGGCTGTCCCGGCGGCCGTTCCGGTGGCTGTCCCGGGAGCCGGTCCGGCGGCCGTTCCGTGGGCCGTCACGAGTGCGGCCGTTCGTCGAGGACGCGGATCAGTTTGCCCGTCCGCGGGTTGACGGCGAGTTCCTGCTGGCGCACCCAGCTGACGGACAGCGGGTGGACGTAGCCGGCGGCGACCGCCTCCGGGTACAGCGGTCGCGCCGCGTGGATCCCGGCCTCGACGGCGGCGGCCAGCTCGGGGAGGCCGCTCGGGTTCCCGTCGCAGGCCAGCCGCAGCACCAGGCCGTCCCGGCCGTCCCAGCGGCGCACGACCAGCTGCACACCGGTGACCCGGCCGGCCGGGTCGGCGGTCCGGACGAGGTCGAGCACGTCCTGGGTGTACAGGGACACCGGCCCGACCCGGACTCCCTCCTGGGCCCGGCCGAGGATGCGGAACCGTCCGGCGGCGGGGTCGGTCCACTCGGCGCGGTCCCCGACGGGGTAGCGCAGGACCGGCATCAGCCGTCGCCGCAGGTCCGTCACCACGACCCGCCCCGGCACACCGGCCCGGGTGATCGGCTCGCCGGTGTGCTCGTCGAGGATCTCCACCACCGTCTCCGGGGTGAACACCCGGTGCACCCGGGTGTCCTCCCCGGCCACCGGTCGGCCGACCAGCCCGGCGTCGACGGCGGCGTAGCCGATCGAGGAGATCCGGGCGTTGGGGAAGACCTTGCCGAGCAGCGGTTCCTGGTCCTGGTACAGGCCCTCGCCGCCGAACAACAGCAGCTCCACGGAGGGGAGTTCGCGGCCGGTGGCCAGCAGGTGGTCGGCCAGTCCGCACAGCGTGGTCGGAGTGCCGGCCACCACCTCGACCGCGAACTGCTCCAGGGTCTGCGCGGTCGACTCCAGCGGCGCGGCCCCGCCGATCGGCAGCCGGACGTTGGCGACGGGCGAGCGGTGCAGGGCGTCGAGGATGAAGGTGTAGCTGGCGTACAGGTCGCCCGCGTAGAAGAGGTCGGCGACCCGGTGCCCCGGGCGCAGTCCGGCATCGACCAGCCCGGCGCCGAAGGAGGTGGTGAACTCCCGCCACTCCTCCCGGCTGTAGAACGAGAACTTCGGCGAGCCGGTGGTGCCACCGCTCTTGAAGACCACCGCCTCCTCCAGCGGACCGGTGAGCAGCCGGTTGTCGCGAGGCGTGTTGGCCTGCCAGAAGTCGGCCTGCGGGACGACCGGGAGGTCGGTCAGCCGTGCGGTCCGGTCCGGCAGACCGGCGTACAGCTCCGCGTAGAAGGGCGAATTGCGGCGCGCGAACCGTACGAGTTCCGCTATTGGTTGAACGGGCATCAATTCCTGCTCTGAGGCTGTGAGGAGAACGGACCGAGCGTGCCGCATCACGAATCCGGATGCGCACAGATCATTCGGTCGACACTGAGGCGAAGTCAGGAGGAACTGGCCTCCTACTCGCAGGAAGAGAGGCTAGCACCTTGATGGGCCTTCGGATCCCAGTCGACAGCCTGCCGTTGGGTTGGTGATGACGCGAACTGAGGCTTCATCAGCAGGATTTTCCGGCAGTCCGGAATGGAATGGTGACCTGCGTCTCAGTCGAGAATTCGACAGCCGCACATGAAATGTCTCGAATTCAACTAAAGCTAATCGCGGAGGATTTCGGCCACGCTCGGGGAGAGCCGGCCGCCCGGGGTGGGTGTCAGCAGGCGGCGGCGAGCGAGTCGACGAGGATGTCCAGCCCTTCCCGGGCCTCGTCCTCGGTCAGGGTGAGTGCGGGGGCCATCCGCAGGGCGTGGCCGTGGAGGCCGCCCTTGCCGATGAGCAGGCCCCGCTCCTTCGCGCGCTCCAGCACCCTGGTGGCCAGCGACGGGCTCGGCGATCCCGTGCCGGGGTCGATCAGGTCGACGGCGAACATCAGGCCCTTGCCCCGGACGTCCCGCGCGATCGGCAGCCGTTCCGCCGCCGCCCGCAGGCCGTCGATCAGCAGGCGGCCGAGCCGGTGTGCGTTGGTTTGGAGGTCGTGGGCGAGCAGGTAGTCGAGCGTGGCCCCGGCCGCCGCCGTCGCGATCGGGTTGCCGCCGAAGGTGGAGATGCCGTTGGCCGGGAGTGCGTCCAGCAGCGCGCCGTCCGCGACGACGCCGCCGATCGCGAAGCCGTTCCCCAGGCCCTTCGCGAAGGTCATGGCGTGGGGTGTCACACCGTGGGCCTGGATGCCCCAGAAGTGCTCTCCGGTACGGCCCCAGCCCGTCTGCACCTCGTCCGAGACCAGCAGGATCCCGTACCGGTCCAGGGTCTCCCGGTACCTCGCGAGGAGCCCGTCCGGTGCGGCGGTGAAGCCTCCGACGCCCTGGACGGGCTCCACGATCAGGCAGGCGACGTCGGTGGCGGTGGCCGTGTCGAGGACGTGCTGCAGGTCGTCCGCGCAGAAGGCCAGGAACTCCTCGTCGGACAGGTGCGGGAAGCGTGCGCGGTCGGCGCCGTGCAGGTAGTGCACGTTGACGGGGGAGAGCGAGGAGTTCTTCCAGCTCCGATTGCCCGTCACGGCCGTGGCCGCGTACGAACGCCCGTGGTAGCTGTTGCGCAGGGCGAGCACCTGGTCGGACCGGCGGGCGTGGGTGGCGAGCAGCAGTGCCGTCTCGTTGGCCTCGGTGCCGGAGTTGGTGAAGAAGACCTTGGCGTTCGGGATGCCCGACAGTTCCGCGATCCGCTCGGCCAGCTCCACCTGGGGGCGGATGAGGTACAGCGTCGAGGTGTGCGCGACCCCGGTGCGCAGCTGCCGTTCGACGGCCTCCCGGACCTCGGGCACGTCGTACCCGAGCATGTTGGTGAGGATGCCGCCGAAGAAGTCGAGGTAGCTGCGCCCGTCGGAGTCGGTGACGCGGCGCCCCCGGCCGCTCACGATCTCGATCGGCTCGTCGTAGTAGAGCGACATCCACTTCGGCATGACCGCGCGATGGCGGCCGAGCAGGTTCGACATGCGGGGCTCACTCTCCCTGCGACGGCATCGACTTGGTGTTCGACCGGACGGCCGGGACGCGTGGACGGCTGCCAGGGAAGAGAAGCTACCCGACCTCTGCTCCGCAAACCGGTCAAATCGGGCGCGACACGGGCCGCGGCTCCACCGGCCGCGACCCGCTGCCGCCCGGTTCCCCGGCCGGATTCGGATCAAGGGCGGGAGCCCTTATGGGCTTTGGTGCGATTTGTCCGTATTGAGAGAAAAGTGGTGGCTCGCAAGCCCGGTCGGGGAACGACTTGTGTGCCGAATCACAGCCGGCCGATGGCGGCATCCCGAAACCCCGCCCGACCAGGAGACTTGGCCAGGTGCATGATCAATGCCGCCGGTCCGGCCGGGGCATCGAGCTTGCATACGGACCATCCCTCCTTCAGGCTGCTGCGAGTCCACAGCCGAGGGGGGAACGAAAGGGTCCTTCCTCGTATGGCGAAACACTCGAAGCACCGCCGCAGCACGTCCGGCGGGCGCCGCTTCCTCGCGCTCGGGATCGCGCTGGCCGCCACCGGAACCGGCGCAGCCGCCTGGGCCATGCCCAGCAACTCGACGGAGCCGGTCGTGGTCGACTCGATCTCGGTCACGCCGACCGGTTCCGCCGCCGGCAGCCCGGTCACGGCCACCGCCAAGCTGCACGCCACGCGCCAGACCGCGGTCCAGGCGCTGACCATCGCGGTGCGGTCGGCCAACGGCGCCCACTACGACTTCCGCGGTGCGATCCCGGCCACCCTGACCTCCTCGCAGCTCACGTTCACGCCGGAGAGCCGCACGTTCCCGGCGGGCACGTACACGTACTTCGTGGCGTACGAGAGCGCCAACCGCTGGCACAACCTGAGCCCGGTGAACACCTTCACCTCGGGTGCCCCCTCGGCCCCGGCGTCGAGCCCGTCGCCCACGGCCACCGGGTCGGCCACCGCGTCGCCGTCTCCGACCGCCACCGCGAGCGCCACGCCGTCGCCGACCGCGACCGCCACGGCGAAGCCGTCCCCGACTGCCACGGGTACGCCCTCGCCCCCCGCCACCGCCACGCCGTCGCCGACCGCGACCGCCACCGGCACGCCCTCGCCCAGCGCGACCGCGACAGCGACCGCCACGGCCACGCCGTCGCCGACCGCCACGCCCACGGCGACCGGCGGCGCCTCCGCCGGGCCGGTCGGGGTCCCGGGCACCTGGCACCAGGTCTTCGCGGACGAGTTCAACGGCAGTTCGCTCGACGCCGCCAAGTGGAACCCCAACTGGTTCGGCTGCAGCACCTGCACGACCCAGCCGGTGAACTCCCAGGAGTCCGCCGCGTACTCCCCGTCCCAGGTCGCGGTCAACGGCGGCAGCCTGCACCTGACGGCGGTCCAGAAGCCGGCCACCGTGAACGGCAAGACCTACCCGTACACCTCGGGCCTGATCAACACGAACGGCAAGGCCCAGTTCACCTACGGTGCGTTCGAGGCCCGGATCTACCTGCCGCCGTCCGGCTCGCAGGTCGCCAACTGGCCCGCTTTCTGGACGGACGGCCAGAGCTGGCCGACCGACGGTGAGATGGACGTGATGGAGGGCCTGGGTGGCGAGGCCTGCTACCACTTCCACTCCGACGCGGGCGGCCCCGGCAGCTGCGCCCACGGGGACTACAGCGGCTGGCACACCTACGGCGCGGAGTGGGCGCCGGGCTCGGTCACCTACTACTACGACGGCGTGAAGGTCGGGCAGATCACCACCGGCATCACCTCGGCGCCGATGTACCTGATCCTGAACAACGCGGTCGATTCCAAGTACCCGGCCGTCACCCCGGCCGACATGCAGGTCGACTACGTGCGGGTGTGGCAGCACTGACCCACCGCCCTGACAGCGGCCCGGCCGCGCGGACTCCCACCGCGCGCCCGGGCCGCTGCGTCACACGTGCCGGCGCCGACGACCCCGGCCCGCGACGGCCCCCGTCCCGTCGGGACCCGCCCGAGGGGGCGGGCGAGGGCCTGCGACCACTGCCGCCGGTGCCCCGAGGGCGGCGGCCGGAACGAACCGGAACCGATCGCCCCGCCCGCACGTCATCTCCCGCGGGGTGTCGAAGACTTGACGTCCCCGCAGCTCTTCACCGCCGAGGCCCGAGGAGATCCATGGTCGACACCGTCAGCTCCCTGACCACCCGTCTGCACGAAGTGCTGGTGGAGTTCCTGAGCAAGGGGCCCGGCGTGGGGACCAGGGGCCTCCACGACGTCGTCGCCCGCGCCGGGGCGCTCGGCCCCGCGGGTGCCTGGCTCGCCGCGTCGGGCCACGCGAGCCTCGCCGGGCTGGCGTGGTCGCAGGGGCAGGTGGACACGACCGTCCTCCACCTGGAGGCCGCGGTGTCCGGGGGCTTCAACGACTGCGTGGCGCTCCACATGGCCCCCATGCTCCCGCTTCACCGGGACCCCCGCTTCCGGGCCCTGTACGAGCGGATGCGCATCACCCAGGCCGACCTCGACGAGTACTTCTGGCTGCACCGCGAGATGCAGATCATGGTGAGGGACGCCCAGGACGCGACCGTCGACAACATAGGCCGCCTCGACACCGGGGTGTCGCTGCTCCCGCAGGCCCCCCTGCCGACCCGCGAACCGAACACCCCGGGTGTCCTGATCACCCGCCTCGATGTCGCCGCGGCCCAGACCGCGATCCAACAGGCCGCCGTGAAGGCGGAGTTCCAGCGCAGCGCCGGCAACACCAGCCTCGATCTGATCGACGGCTCGTGGGACCAGCCCCGTGCGATGCGCGACGCCTGGTACGCGGACGAGCTGGAAACCCGGCGCCGGCGGGCCGCCGAGGCCCGGGCCTTCGTCGAACGCCCCGGCGCCGACACCACGCTCGTCCCCTGCCCACCGCTGGGCTCGATCACCTACCCGGGCTGATCGCCGCGGCCCGGCCGGGCCCCCGCAGCCCTGCGGGGGCCGCGGGGCGGTCACTCAGGCTCCGGTCAGCCACTCTTCTTCGAGACCGTGGAGAACGAACCCGTTCTCGAAGCGCACCTTGTACGTGATCCGAGCACCGGCGCCGCCGTCGTACGCCGAGTACTGGATGACTCGCTGACGGAGGTTGTCGATCAGGCTCGCCGCGAAGGGGTCGAACTGTTGGCCGCGGATCTGCTGGTCGAAGCTCGCGAGGTGGTCCTGGGCACCGCCGCCGGCCTCCTTCGCCGAGCCCGTGACGATGCCCTGCAAGCCCCCGGCCAGGAACAGCGGACCGGGGGAGCCGTCCCCGGCCACTGCGCCGTCCGCGGTGACCTGCACGTCCCTGGTCAGTTTCACCCTCGCGCCGGTCTCGTACGGCATGGGTGGTCCCCCCTCGTTCGATCGTGGCCTGACGCAGGCAAGCGTAGTCGGGGAGCCGTGGCGGGAAAGGGCGTTCGACGAGTCGGCGGCCCGTGGTCCGCGCCGACCGTGAGGTTGAAGACGAAACGACCGTGGGCTGCAAGGAGGGCGATCCCGCCGGGTGGGCCCGGGCCCGGGCTCCCGGGCCCCGTGGCGGACGGTCGCCTGGTCAGGGCGGGTCCGGCGGTCACATCGCGCGCGCGGGCCGAACATACCGGACAGTGGCAGCAGAAGGACTTTCATCGGACGGAGTCCGGCAGACCTTCGGAGAAACGGCATGGAGCGCTACCCACTCATCGCCGACCACGGCCTCGTGGGGGACCTGCAGACCACCGCGCTGGTGTCCGCGGAGGGCGTCATCGACTGGTTCGCGGCCCCGAGATTCGACTCGCCGAGCGTGTTCGCCGCGTTGCTGGACCACGACCGGGGCGGCTACTTCCGCCTGTCGCCGGAGCATCCCGAGGACACCCGCAGGCAGCTCTACTACCCGGACACGGCCGTCCTGGTCACCCGCTTCATGTCGCCGGACGGCGTCGGCGAGGTGGTGGACTGGATGCCGCCCGACCGCACCCAGCGCCCCACTGACCGGCACACCCTGGTCAGGCTGGTGCGGGCGGTGCGCGGCAGGGTCCGCTTCACCCTGGAGTGCCGGCCGCGCTTCGACTACGGGCGGGCCTCCCACGAGCTGCGGCTCGGCCCCGAGGGCGCCTCGTTCCGCGCACCGGGCATCGCCGCACACCTGCAGAGCACCTTCCCCCTGGTGCGGGACGGGGACGACGTCCGCGGCGAGGTGGTCCTGGACGCCGGAGGGTCCGCCGGGGCCCAGCTGACCGTCTGCGGACCCGACGGCGAGGCGCCCGCTCCGCTCGACCTCGGCGCACTCCACGAGCAGATGTGGGAGGTCGGCGAGTTCTGGCAGAACTGGGTGCGCACCTCCCACTACCGCGGCCGCTGGCCGGACATGGTGAACCGCTCGGCGATCACCCTCAAGCTGCTCACCTACTCGCCCACGGGCGCGCCGATCGCCGCCGCCACCATGGGCCTGCCCGAGCAGGTCGGCGGTGAGCGCAACTGGGACTACCGCTACTCCTGGGTCCGTGACGGCGCGCTGTCGGTCCGGGCGTTGCTGGACCTCGGGTTCGTCGAGGAGGCGGCCAGGTTCACGAGGTGGCTCGGGGACCGGATGCACGACCGGGCGGACTCCCCGGGGGAACGCCTGCAGATCATGTACCGCGTCGACGGGGACCCCAACCTCACCGAGGAGATCCTCGACCACCTGGAGGGCTACCGCGGCTCCCACCCCGTGCGGGCCGGGAACGCCGCCGCCGACCAGCTCCAGCTCGACATCTACGGCGAGGCGCTCTACGCGCTGGCGGAGGGGCAGGAGCTCGGCGCGCAGTCGGGCTACCACGGCTGGAAGGGGCTCGCCCGCACGGTGGACTGGCTGGCCGAGACCTGGGACCGGCCCGACGAGGGCATCTGGGAGACCCGCGGCGGGCGTCAGAACTTCACCTACAGCCGGGTGATGTGCTGGGTCGCGTTCGACCGGGCCCTGCACGTGGCCCAGCAGTACAGCAGGCCCGCGGACACCGTGCGCTGGACGGCGGCCCGCGACGCCATCCTCGAACAGGTCATGGAACACGGGTGGAGCCAGACCGAACAGGCGCTCGTCCAGCACTACGACGGCGACGTCCTGGACGCCTCGCTGCTGCTCATTCCCCGGCTGCGGTTCATCGCCCCGAAGAGTCCGGGCTGGCTGAACACGCTGGACGCCATGGAGCGCAAGCTGGTCTCCGACAGTCTGGTCTACCGCTACGACCCGGCCGCCTCGCCGGACGGCCTGCGCGGCTCGGAGGGCACCTTCAGCCTGTGCACGTTCCTGTACGTGGACGCGCTGGCCAGGGCCGGGCGGCTGCGCCAGGCGCGCTACACCTTCGAGAAGATGCACACCTACGCCAACCACGTCGGTCTGTTCGCCGAGGAGATCGGGCCCAGCGGCGAGCAACTGGGCAACTTCCCGCAGGCGTTCACCCACCTCGCGCTGATCATGGCCGCCACCACGCTGGACGAGGCGCTCGACAAGCAACAGCGGCGCGGATGACCGCCCGACAGGCCGCGCAGAGCGCAGCCGACTTCGGCGAGCTGTACCGGGCGCTGCGCTCGCGCTCGGCGTGGGCCGCCGGCGAGCGCGGCGCGCTGGTGGCGCTCACCCCCGCGCGCGTGGCGGCCGCCGCCGCCGAGGTGCGGACCGGTCGTGCGGTCGGCCTCGCCGCGCCCGTTCAGACCCGGCCGGGACCGGACGACCCCGAGCCGGCGCAGCACAGCATGACGGCGGTGCCGGACGGCCGGACGGGCGGGCTCGACTTCGCGATGGACCGATTCGCCATGAACGTGCACGGCGACGCCGACAGCCACCTCGACGCCCTGTGCCACGTGGTCTACGACGGGACGCTGCACGGCGGCGTGCCGGCGGACGTCGTCACGGCGTCCGGGGCCGCGGCGCTGTCCGTCGAGGCGGCCCGGGACGGGATCGTCGGCCGCGGTGTCCTGCTCGACGTCCCGAGGCTGCGTGGCGTGCCGTGGCTGGAGCCCGGCGACCACGTCGGCGCGGAGGACCTCGCCGCGGCCGAGGTCGCCCAGGGCGTCCGGGTGGGCGAGGGCGACCTGCTCCTCGTCCGGGTCGGCCACCGCAGGCGCCGCGCCGAGCTCGGGGCCTGGCCCGCCGCGCGGGCGCGGGCCGGGCTCCACCCGTCCGCGCTGGAGTTCCTGGCGGACCGTCGGGTCTGCGTGCTGGGCGGCGACGGGAACAACGACACCGCCCCGAGCCCGACGGAGGGCGTCGACTTCCCGGTGCACGTCCTGGCCGTGCACGCGATGGGGCTGCACCTGCTGGACTACCTGTGCTTCGAGGAGCTGGCGCCGCTCTGCGCGCGGGAGGGGCGGTGGGCGTTCCTCTGCGTGGTGGCGCCGCTGCGGCTGCCGGGCGCCACCGGGTCCCCGGTCAACCCGGTCGCCGTCCTGTGAGGGCCGTGGGGGTTGTGAGGGCCGGGGCTGTGAGGGACCGTGAGGCTACTCCGCCGACGTCCGGAAGTGCGCGGTGGTCAGCCGCAGCCGGAACACGTGGTACGTCCAGCCCTGGTAGGCCAGGACGACCGGCAGCAGGACGGCCACCACCACGGTCATCACCTTGAGCGCGTAGTGACCGGACGCGGTGTTCTGCACGGTCAGGTCGAACGCGGAGTCGGTGCTCGACACCATGACCCTGGGGTAGAGCTCGACGAAGAGCGAGATCACCGTGGTGGCCATCCCGACCGTGGTGGCGGCGAAGGCCCAGCCCTCGTGTCCGGCGCCGACCAGCCAGGCGGCGGCGAACACGGCCAGGACCGCGGCGAGTTCGGCGAGGTTGATCAGGACGCCGCGGCCGGCGGTGGAGTGCGTCCAGGTGACGAACGCCAGCACCACCAGGCCGACGACGGGGGCGGACCGCCGGGCCAGCAGGTTGGCCCGGCGGCGGAGGTCGTCGGTGCTCTTGAGCGCGATGAACGTCGCCCCGTGCAGGACGCACAGCGCGACCAGGGTGATGCCGGTGAAGACGCCGTAGCCGGTGAACAGGTCGGCGAACGACCCGGTGTACTCCTGGTCGGCCCCGATCGGCAGGCCGTGCAGCAGGCCGCCCAGCGCGATCCCGATCACCAGCGGCACGATCAGGCTGCCGGCGGTCAGCAGGACGTCCCAGGTGGAGTGCCAGCGCGCGCTGTCGACCTTGCCCCGGAACTCGAACGAGACCCCGCGGACGATCAGCCCGGCCAGCAGCAGGACCATGGCCAGGTAGAAGCCCGAGAACATGGTCGCGTACCAGCTCGGGAAGGCCGCGAACATCGCCGCCCCGGCGGTGATCAGCCACACCTCGTTGCCGTCCCACAGCGGCCCGATCGTGTTGATCGCGGCCCGGCGCCCGGCCTCGTCCCGCGCCAGCAGCGCGTGCAGCATGCCGACGCCGAGGTCGAAGCCCTCCAGGACGAAGAAGCCCGTCCACAGCGCGGCGACCAGGATGAACCAGAAGACGGCGAGTGCGTCCATCACGACCTCGGGGTGAGTCGGGACCTCAGTAGGTCACGGCGGGGACGGGCTGGTCCTCGTTCGGAGCCGCAGCGGCCTCCTTGCGGGCGTACCGCGCCAGCAGCACGCCGGCGACGGCGGCCAGCGCGGCGTAGAGCAGGAAGAACACCAGGATGCTGATCACGACGTCGGTCGTGTCGACGGACGGGGAGACGGCGTTCCTGGTGAGCTGCATGCCCTGCACGATCCACGGCTGGCGGCCGCTCTCGGTCAGCAGCCAGCCCGCGGTGTTCATGAGGAACGGCAGCACGACCGCCCACTGGGCGACCCGCAGGAAGAGGCGGGACGAGCCCAGTCGTCCGCGTCTGAGCAGCCACAGCCCCCAGACGCCGACCAGGAGGGCCAGCGTGGCGAGGTAGGCCATGACGCGCATCGACCAGTACTGGATGAAGACGTTGGGCACGTAGTCGCCCGGACCGAACTCCTGCTCGTACTGGCTCTGGACGGTGTTGAGCCCGAGCACCTGGCCGTTCCAGCTGTTGGTGGCCAGCAGCGAGAGCAGGTGCGGGATGGCGATGAACTTCGTCGGGTCCTGGTCGTTCTTGCCGCCGCCGATCTGGAAGACCGAGAACGCGCACGGCTGGCAGGTGTCCCACTGCGCCTCGGCCGCCGCGATCTTCATCGGCTGGTACTTGCCCTCGGTGACTCCCAGCTCGCTGCCGACGAGCATGGCGAACAGCAGGGCGGGCGTCAGCGCGACCAGGGCGAGCCGGGCGGACGGCCGGAACAGCCCGGGGTCGGCCCCCTTGCGCAGCTGCCAGGCCGAGACGGCGAGCATGACCATGGCCCCGGTCACCAGTGAGGCCAGCAGGGCGTGCAGGTAGCCCCGCAGGAACACCGGGTTGGTGAACAGGGCCCAGACGTCGCTCAGCTGCGGCCGGCCGGTGGACGGGTCGATCGTGTAGCCGACCGGGTGCTGCATCCAGGAGTTGGCCGCCATGATGAACGCCGCCGACAGCGCGCTGCCGCCCGCCACCGCCCAGACCGTCGCCAGGTGCACCCGCTTCGGCAGCTTGTCCCACCCGAAGATCCACAGCCCGAGGAACGTCGACTCCAGGAAGAAGGCCGCGAGCCCCTCCATCGCCAGCGGTGCGCCGAAGACGTCCCCGACCGTGCGCGAGTAGCCCGACCAGTCCATGCCGAACTGGAACTCCTGGACCAGGCCGGTCACCACGCCGACCGCGACGTTGATCACCAGGAGCGTCCCGAAGAAGCGGGTCAGCCGCAGGTAGTCGGGCCGTCCGGTGCGGTACCAGACGGTCTGCAGCAGGGCGATCAGGAACGCGAGGCCGATCGTCACCGGGACGAAGAGGAAGTGGTAGATCGACGTCATCGCGAACTGCAGCCGGGCGAGGTCGAGCTGACTCATCGTCCCAGGCAAGCAGCCCGGGGCGGGAGACGTGCGGTGACACGGCGAGCTCCGGCGGCCCGCCCACCGGATGGCGCAGCCCGCCCCACGCAGCCGGGCGCCCACGCAGCCCGCCCCACGCGGTCGACGTCACCGTCGGCGGTGCCGGGCGCGGCCGCGGGCCCGGTCGCGGGCCGGATCCGGAGCCCGCGCCGGGCGATCAGGTGAACGCGGACGCCCGCGGGGCCCGTCGCGCCCTGCCCCGCGCGAGCGCCCGTTACCTTCCGGTCTTGCAGTGAATGTCCGATGTCCCCACCGGCGCGAAGGGCGGGCCCGCGTGGCCGACGACCAGCACTACGACGTCATCGTGATCGGCACCGGCGCGGGCGGCGGCACGCTCGCCCACCGGCTCGCCCCCACCGGCAAGCGCGTCCTGATCCTGGAACGCGGGGACTACCTGCCGCGGGAGCGGGACAACTGGGACTCCACCGCCGTCTTCGTCCAGGGCCGCTACCGCGCCCCCGAGTTCTGGTACGACAAGCACGGCGACCGGTTCCCGCCCGAGGTGAACTACTACGTCGGCGGCAACACCAAGTTCTACGGCGCCGCGCTGTTCCGGCTGCGGCCCGAGGACTTCGGCGAGCTCCGCCACCACGGCGGGATCTCACCCGCCTGGCCGATCCGCTACGAGGACCTGGAGCCGTACTACACGCAGGCCGAGCACCTCTACCTGGTCCACGGACGACACGGCGAGGACCCGACCGAGGGCCCGTTCAGCGCCCAGTACGCCCACCCGCCGGTGGAGCACGAGCCCCGCATCCAGCAGCTCAGCGACGACCTGGAGAAGAAGGGGCTGCACCCGTTCCACCTGCCGATCGGGGTGAACCTCACCCAGGACGGCGACGGCAACGCCACCCGCACCAGCGCCTGCATCCGCTGCGACCGGGTGGACGGCTTCCCGTGCCTGCTCGGCGCCAAGTCCGACGCCCAGGTCATCTGCGTCGACCCCGCCCTGGAGCACGGCAACGTGTCGATGGTGACCGGCGCGAACGTACGGCGGCTGGATACCGACCCGACCGGACGCACCGTCACCGGGGTCGTTGCCGAGCTGACGGACGGGACGGTGACGACCTTCCGCGCGGACATCGTGGTGGTCGCCTGCGGAGCCGTCAACTCAGCAGCCCTGCTGCTGCGTTCGGCCAACGACAGGCATCCGGGCGGCCTGGCCAACAGCTCGGACGTGGTGGGCCGCCACTACATGCGGCACAACAACCTGGCGCTGATGGCGGTCTCCAGGGAGCCCAACCCCACCCGCTTCCAGAAGACCCTCGCCCTGCACGACTGGTACCTGGGCGCCGACGACTGGGACTACCCGCTCGGCGGCGTCCAGATGCTCGGCAAGTCCGACACCGACCAGATCCACGGCGAGGCGCCGCGCTGGGCGGGCACGGTCACGCCCGACCTGCCGTTCGAGGTGCTGGCGCACCACTCGGTGGACTTCTGGCTGTGCGGGGAGGACCTCCCGCTGCCCGGGAGCCGGGTCACCCTCGACCGCGACGGCGACATCCACCTGGCCCTCGACGAGAAGAACAACACCGCCGGGCTGGAACGGCTCCGGCACAAGCTCCAGGGCATGCTCGGCCACCTCGGCATGCACGAGCACCACCTGCTGCCGCACAGCATCTACCTGCACAAGGGCATGCCCATCGGCGCCACCGCCCACCAGGCCGGCACCGTGCGCTTCGGCGACGACCCCCGCAGCTCCGCCCTCGACGTGGACTGCAAGGCCCACGACCTCGACAACCTCTACGTCGTGGACACCAGCTTCTTCCCCAGCATCGGCGCGGTGAACCCGTCACTGACCGCCATCGCCAACGCCCTCCGGGTCGGTGACCTCATCGCCGCCCGACTGAAGTAGAGCAGGAGAGACCGAGATGGCGACCGATCGGATGGACGCGCTGGTGATCTTCGGTGCGACCGGAGACCTGGCCAAGCTGGAGACCTTCCCGGCCCTGGTCGGCCTGGTCGAGCGCGGGGTGCTCGACGTCCCCGTCGTCGGGGTGGCCAAGAGCGGATGGGGCCTGGAGCAGTTCCGCGACTACGCGGCGGCCTCGCTGCGCCTCAACGGCATGGACCCGGACACCGCAGCCGCGCAGAAGATGCTGGGACTGCTGCGGTACGTCGACGGCGACCTCGACGACGACGCCACCTACGCGGCGATGTCCGAGGCCATGGGCCCCGGCGGCAGCGCCCTGTACTACCTGGAGGTGCCGCCCCCGCTGTTCGGGCGCATCGCCCGGGGCATCGCGACGGCCGGCCGCGCCAAGGGCGCCCGGGTGATGGTCGAGAAGCCGTTCGGGACGGACCTGGAGAGCGCCGGGCGGCTCAACGCCACCATGCACGAGTACTTCCCGGAGGACGCGATCTACCGGGTCGACCACTGGCTCGGGCTCGACCCGGTGGAGAACGTGCTGTTCGCCCGCTTCGCCAACTCGGTGGTCGAGCCGCTGCTCAACCGCACCCACGTGGAGAGCGTCCAGATCACCATGGCCGAGGCCTTCGACGTCTCCGACCGCGGCCGGTTCTACGACCGCACCGGCGCGATCCGCGACGTGGTGCAGAACCACATGCTCCAGGTCCTGGCGAGCGTCCTGGCCGACCCGCCGTCCGGGTCGGGGCTGTCCTCGTGGCGGGACGCGAAGGCCCAGCTGGTGTCCTCACTGCGCCCGCTCAGCCCCGCGACCACCGTGCGCGGCCAGTACGAGGGCTACCAGCAGGTGCCCGGGGTCGAACCGGGGTCGACCGTGGAGACCTTCGCCGCCGTCCGGCTCGCGTCCGACTCCTGGCGCTGGGCGGACGTGCCGATCGTGATCCGGGCCGGCAAGTGCCTGCCGGTCACCGCCACCGAGGTCCGCCTCAAGTTCCGTGCCGCGCCGCACGACGTCTTCGGCCTGCGGCCGGGGCCGGCCGCCAACGCCCTGAGGTTCCGGGTCTGGCCGGAGACCCAGGTGGCGCTCACCCTCGCCGGGAAGCGCCCCGGTGCGGGCTGGGCGGCCCAGCACGAGGAACTCTCCTTCGCGCAGCAGCCGGGATCCGACATGCGCCCCTACGACCGGCTCATCGGCGCGGCCCTCGACGGGGACCGCTGGCTGTTCGCCAGGCAGGACACCGTGGAGGCCGCCTGGCGGATCGTCGACCCGGTGCTGGGGGACGCCACCCCGGTGCACCCGTACGCCCGGGGCAGCTGGGGCCCCGGGGAGGCGGACGCGCTGCTGCCCGCGGGCGACGCCTGGTACGACCCGATCGCCTGACGCCCGGCCCGGCCCAGCCCGGGTCAGCCCGGCCCGGCCCCGGCAGGCCGGGCCGGGCCGAGCAGGACCAGGACGTCCCCGGCCTCCTCGGCCGGCGCGCGGCCGCCGACGACCGGGGCGAGCGAGCCGTCGGAGCGGATCCGGAACAGCAGGTCGTACCCGGCGGGGACGGTCCCGCCACCGGAGCTCGCCACCACCGGCGCCCCGTCGGCGTACCGGCGGTCCAGCGCCGGCCGGACCAGGGCTTCGCCGAAGAGGATCTCGCCTCCGGTGTACGGGGCCACCACCCCGTGGCTGCCGTGCGGCGGCCCCAGGCGGTAGACCGGGCCCTCGACGCTGCCCTGCAGGATCGTCGAGGCGAGCGCGTTGAAGTCGTCCTCGTCGGTGAGCAGCAGGACGGCCGTGATGCCCTCCAGTTCCGCGCCCTGCCCGGTGGCCGCCGCCAGCAGCTCACCCGGCGCCAGCTGGAGGCCGGACTCCCTGATCCGTTCGCGCTCCGGTTCGAGGCCGGCCCACATCAGCACGTCCAGGCCCGCCGACCGGAGCACCCGGCCGAGTTCCACCACCCAGTGCGCGCCGCCGACCAGCAACGGCCGGGAGCGGGCGGAACGCCTGACGTCCAGCAACCGGGCGGCCGGCACCGCGGTGAACCCGTAGACCGCCACCGTGGTGACGATGACCAGGAAGGTCGCCGGAAGGATCTTCGCGGCTCCGCCGACGCCGTCCGCGACCAGCGTCGTGGAGAACGTCGAGGCCGTGGCGGCCGCGACGATGCCGCGCGGGGCCATCCAGCCGATGAACGCGCGTTGCCCCTGCGGGAGGTCCGTTCCGAGCGTGGACAGCGCCGCCACCAGCGGTCTGACGACGACGACCAGCACGGCGACCAGGCCGAGCGTCGGGAGCACGACGTCGACGAGCGTGTCGGGGGTGATCGTCGCCGAGATGGAGATGAACAGCAGTCCGATGATCAGCTGGACGAGCGTCTCGAAGAACGGGTTGCGGGAAGGGACGTCGAAGGACGGGACGTTGACGACGGCCATGCCCATCACCACGGCCGCGATGAGTCCGGTGTCGTCACGGAGGGTGTCGCAGACCGCCGCGGTGCCGATCACCGTGGCCAGCTGCACCGACGTACCGAGCGGCTCGGGAATCCGGAACCTGCCCAGCAGCAGCCACAGCACCACCGATCCGACCAGGCCGCCGGCGAACCCGACCGCCAGGCTCAGCAGCAGCTGGCCGGCCCGCTCGCCGAAGTGGTCATGGGTGCTCGCGACGATCGAGTGGAAGACCAGGGCGCCCAGGATCGCGCCGATCGGGTCGATCAGCGAACCCTCCCAGGTGAGGATCCGCTGGAGCCGTTCCACCGGCCGCACGAAGTTGAGCAGCGGCCCGACCACCGTCGGACCGCTCACCACGAGGATCGCGCCGAGCATCAGCGCGGCACGGGAGGACATCCCCAGGAACTGCGCCGCGAGCAGGGCGGCCGGGATCCCGGTGAGCACCACGCCGAGCAGGAGCAGCCTGACCACGACGCGCCGGTCGTGCCCCCGGAGGTGCCTCAGGTCCAGACCGAGCCCCGCGTCGTAGAGGATCAACGCCACGGAGAGCGACACCAGGGGGGAGAACGTGGCGCCCAGCAGCCGCTCGGGGTCGATGTCGTCGGTGAGCGCGCCCGCGGTGAACCCGACCGGCAGCAGGACGATCAGTGCGGGGACGCGCAGCCATCTCGCCAGCAGCTGGGAGCCGACCGCGAGCACGACGGTCAGCCCCAGACCCAGGAAGATCGCGTCGGTGGTCATGGATCCGCACTGTGCTGGCGCCGACCACACGAGTCAAGCACGACACGGCCGTACGGCGCCGACCGGCCCCGGGGGGGAGTCGGCGCCGTCCGGTGCGGTCCGCCGCCGGGGGAGCGCGCGTCAGTGCAGGTCGGCCTGTGCCCGGGTGTCGTCGAGGAAGCCGCCCGACTGGTGCTGCCAGAGCTTGGCGTACGCGCCCTCCGAGGCGAGCAGCTCCTCGTGGGTGCCCTGCTCGACGATGCGCCCGCGGTCGAGGACGACGAGCCGGTCCATCCTGGCGACCGTGCTCAGCCGGTGCGCCACCACGAGCGCGGTGCGCCCCTTCATCAGCTCCCAGAGCGCCTCCTGGACGAGGAGTTCGCTCTCCGAGTCCAGCGCGCTGGTCGCCTCGTCGAGCAGCAGGACGGGCGCGTCGCGCAGGATGGCACGGGCGAGGGCGACCCGCTGCCGCTGCCCGCCGGAGAGCTTGATGCCGCGCTCGCCGACCATGGTGTCGAAGCCGTGCGGCAGGGCGTCGGTGAACTCCGTGACGTGTGCGGCCTCGGCGGCCCGGCGGACCTCGGCGTCGGTGGCGTCCGGCCGGGCGAACGCGATGTTCTCCCGCAGGGTCCGGTGGAACATGGCCGGGTCCTGCGGGACGTAGGCGATCAGGCTGCGCAGGTCGGCCTGACGCAGTCGGCTGATGTCCTGACCCCCGATCATGATCCGGCCGCCGTCGATGTCCGTCATCCGCAGCAGCAGCCTGGTGAGGGTCGTCTTCCCGCCGCCGGAACGGCCGACGAGCCCGAACTTCGCCCCGCCCGGCACCGTGAGGTCGAGGCCCCGGAAGATCGGATCCGCGCCCGCGTGGGCGAAGTCCACCTGCTCGAAGCGGATGCCCGAGCCCCGGTGCAGCAGCGGTTCCGGCGAGGCCGGGTCGAGCACGGTGGGCGGAGTCAGCAGCAGCTCGGTGAACTGCGCGGCCTCCGTGAGCGATCGCTCCAGCCGCCGGTAGATCTGGTTGAACTCGAACATGATCCGCGTCGCGTTGCTGTAGTAGGTGAAGGCGACGACCACCGCCTCGACGCCGTGCCCGCCCCCGCCGAGCGCCACCGCGAGCAGGAGGCCGAGGGCGTTGGTGAGCACCGACAACGGCGCGACCAGGGTGTCGATGCGCAGGTTGCCGTAGTCCCACGAGCGCAGGGAGAGCCGGCGCGACTCCGCGACGCGGGCCCGGTGCTCGGCGGCCTCGCCCTCCTCGGCCGCGAACGCCCGGACGGTGTCCATGTTCATCAGGCTGTCGGCGACGTGGCCGGAGACCCGGGCGATCGACTCCTCGCGCTGGTCGACCAGCGCCTGGCGGCGGCGGACGAGCGGCGCCACGCACAGCGCCGTCAGCGTGATCATCGCCAGCAGCCCGACCACGAGGAGCGGTTCGTAGCGCCACAGCACCACCGAGCCGAAGAGCAGCGGCACGAGGCTGCCCACGACCGAGAACGTCAGCGTGTCGACGAACTCCTCGAACCGGGAGGCGAAGCTCAGCACCCGTTTGGTCAGCGACCCGGCGAAGTTGTCGTGGAAGAACGCCGCGTCCTTGGCGAGCAGTTCGTCCATGCCGATCACGTACAGGTGCTCGATCCCGAGGGCGTCGAGGCGGTTCAGGTGGTGCAGGCCGACGCGCCACAGCGCCTCCCCGGCCAGCAGGGCGGCGGCGAAGCCCAGGACGTACGGCAGCATCGAGCCGAGGTCCGTCCCGCTCCGGCCGGAGATCCGCCCGACGAGCTTCGCCACGGCCAGGGGCGCGAGGTAGTTGATGCCGATGTTGCCCAGGGCCGGCAGCAGCATGCCGGGCAGCGTCACGCCCGGGCGCCGGAACAGCTCCCGGCCGTAGTAGCGGAGTGCGAGGAGGACCGAGCGCTTGCCCGGCGTTCCCCGGAGTGATTCGGACGATCCCATCCGGACCCCATGGTGTCGTGCGGAAGGCCATCAACTGCCCGTTCCGGAAGTGGCCGTGACTGTTCGTCAGGAACACTCGGAGAGGGCAGGGTTCGCAGTCTCCCGCGAGAGTGCCGGAGGAGTCCACGCGTTTTCCGTCCGCCCGGTGCCGCCCGCGGGGGCGGTCCGCCGCCGGCGCGGCGCCGGCGGAGGGCCGACGTGGCGTCCGCGCCCGGGCCGCCTTCCTTGGGGGAGCATGGCCTCCATGGACACCGAGACGGTCGTACGCACCCGCCGCGCCCTGCACGCGGTGGCCGAGCTGGTCCTGGCCGGGCCGCAGTACCGGGCCGGCGGCACGATCCGGCTGCGCGCCTGCGCGGGCGGCTTCGCCACCACGGTCGAGCCGAGGCTGCGGGTGGTCGGCGCGGAGCTGGTCGCGGCGGGGCGGGTCATTTCACTCGAACGGACTACCTGCACCGTCATCGGCGCGGCCCTCGGGATCACGGTCGGGGCGCCCGCGGGGCTGTACGGGGAGGGGTCGGGCAGCGCCGGCGACCACACGATCGAGGTGGACCCGACCGCCGCCCGGTGGCTCGCGCACTGCTTCGCGCTCGGCGACGCCGCGCTCGACGGGCTGTTCGCGGGAGCGGACCCGGTCATCTGGCCCGAGCACTTCGACATCGGGGTGACCGTCGACGGCGTGAACTACGGCGTCTCGCCCGGCGACGCGTCCCGGCCGGAGCCGTACGCGTACGTCGGCCCGCACACCCCGCGGCAGGGCGGGTTCTGGAACGCGCCGTTCGGTGCGGCCCGGACGATCCGTGAACTCGGCGGCGTGGCGGGCGTCACGGCGTTCCTGGACGAGGGCCGCAGGCTGGCGACCGGCGCCTGACGGGCGGCCGTCCCGGCCGGTTCAGCGGCCGCCGGCGACGGCCCGGACCCGGCGGAGCACCGCCGCGGACGGCGCCCCCGCGGTCAGGCGCGCTCCAGGTAGCGGCGCCCCGGTATTTGCTCGAAGATCAGGTTGGTGCGGGTCTGGGCCACCGCCGGGTGGGTGGTGAGGTGGTCGACGACGAAGTCGCGCAGGGCCTCGGGGCCGGCCACGCCGACGTGCAGGAGGTAGTCGTCGGAGCCGGCCATGTGGAAGACGGCCAGGACGCCGGGCAGGTCGGGGGCGGTGCCGCGGAAGCTCTCGTTCTGCTCGCGGGTGTGGGCGCGCAGCCGGACCGAGATCATCGCCTGGAGCGGCAGGCCGATGGCCGCCGGGTCGATCTCGGCGCGGTAGCCGCGGATGACGTCGCGCTCCTGGAGGGCGCGGACGCGGGCCAGGCAGGTGGAGGGGGCGATGCCCACCTGCTCGGCGAGGGCGTTGTTGGGGAGGCGGGCGTTGTCGGCCAGGGCACGGATGATCGCCCGGTCGGTGTCGTCGATGGGGGTCCGCCCGCGCTGCGGATTGTTCGGCATACCCGCCAGGATTCCAGCCGGTTCCGTCGATGAGCAAACCTGTTCGGGCTTCGACCGAATCTTCTTCGGGAGAGCTTCCGGGATTCGCCGGAAAGTTCCATCCTGGGCGCGAGCGGCGACCGCTCCTCGACCTCCCACCACGCCCGGAGTGCCCCGCCCATGAGCCCGACCGCCACCTTCGCCGCACCCGACACCGACACCGCCGCCGGGACCGCCGCGGCGACCGCCGTCGACCCGGGCCCGGAGCTGGACTGCGGTGACTTCGTGCTCCCCGCGACCGGGCTGGACGACGGGCGGCGGCTGCGCGCCCTGGACACGGTGGACGAGTACCTGACGCGCAAGCGCAAGCACCTGGTCGGCTACCAGGCCACCCAGGACATGCAGGGCACCGCGCTGGACCTGGCCCGGTTCATGCCGAACAACATCAACAACCTCGGCGACCCGTTCCAGAGCGGCGGCTACAAGCCGAACACCAAGGTCATCGAGTGCGCCGTCCTGGACTACTACGCGAAGCTGTGGCACGCGGAGCGCCCGCACGACCCGGCCGACCCCGAGTCGTACTGGGGCTACATGCTGTCCATGGGCTCGACCGAGGGCAACATGTACGCGCTCTGGAACGCCCGCGACTACCTCAGCGGCAAGGCGCTCATCCACCCGCCGACCGCCCCCCGGGACGAACTGCGCTACGTCCAGGCCGCGCCGGACCGGCACAACCCGAACGCGCACCGTCCGGTCGCGTTCTACTCCGAGGACACCCACTACTCCTTCGCCAAGGCCGTCCGCGTGCTGGCCGTCGAGACCTTCCAGGCCGTCGGCCAGGAGCTGTACCCGGACGAGTGCCCGCTGGTCGACCCGGCCACCGGGCGCCGCGAGTGGCCGGCCGAGGTGCCGTCCCGCCCCGGCCCGTCCGGGTTCGCGTGGGACGGCACCGGCGAGATCGACGTCGACGCGCTCACCCTGCTGGTCGAGTTCTTCGCCGCCAAGGGGCACCCGGTCTTCGTCAACCTCAACCTCGGCAGCACCTTCAAGGGCGCGCACGACGACGTCCGGGCGGTCTGCGAGCGCCTGCTGCCGATCTTCGAGAAGTACGGCCTGGTGCGGCGCGAGGTGGTGTACGGAACGGACGAGCTGACCGGCGAGCCGCTGGTCGACGTGCGCCGCGGCTTCTGGATCCACGTGGACGGCGCGCTCGGCGCGGGCTACGCACCGTTCCTGCGGATGGCCTCCCAGGACCCGGCGTACGGCTGGACGCCGGAGACCGAGCTGCCCGAGTTCGACTTCGGGCTCGCCCTGCCCACCGCCGGACACGGCGAGGTCGACATGGTCTCCTCGATCGCGATGAGCGGCCACAAGTGGGCCGGCGCGCCGTGGCCGTGCGGCATCTACATGACCAAGGTGAAGTACCAGATCTCGCCGCCGTCCCAGCCGGACTACACGGGCGCGCCCGACACCACCTTCGCCGGCTCCCGCAACGGCTTCTCGCCGCTGATCCTCTGGGACCACCTGTCCCGCCACTCCTACCAGGACCAGGTCGACCGGATCCGGACCGCGCAGGAGCTCGCCGACTACCTGGAGCGGCGCCTGCAGGCCATGGAGCAGGAGCTCGGCGTCGAGCTCTGGCCGGCCCGCACGCCGGGCGCCGTCACCGTGCGCTTCCGCAAGCCGAGCGCCGAACTGGTCGCGAAGTGGTCGCTGTCCTCGCAGGACGTGCTGCTCGTCCCCGGCGACGAGTCCACCCGGCGCAGCTACGTGCACGTGTTCGTGATGCCCTCGGTCGACCGCGCCAAGCTGGACGCCCTGCTCGCCGAGCTCGCCGAGGACCCGGTCCTCCTGGGCTGACCCGCCCGGACGCGTCCGGACCCGCCCGGACCCGCCCGCTCCGGTCGGGCCCCGGCGGGCACGACGGGACGTACGGTGCGGGCCGGGCCACTATGGGAGGGGGCCTACGGGCCCACTGGTCGGCTCGAATGGGGTGCTCGTGATGGGCGTGCCGCGGGATCGGTCGCCGGGGCCCGGACACCTGGCCACCGGGGCACCGGCCGGACGCGGTCTGGACGCGGCCGCGGAGGTCCTGCGGTCGGCGCAGGCCCGGCTCGACGCGCACAGCGGCGGGCTCTACCTGCTGTCGGAGGACGGGCAGCTGCTCGAACTCGCCGTGACGCTGGGGGCCGCCCGGCAGTTCACCAGGCCGTGGCGCCGCGTCGGCCTCACCGCGCCCGTACCGGTGGCCGACGCGGCGCGCAGCGGCCGGATCGTCTGGGTGGGCGGCACGGAGCACATGGCGCGCAGGTACCCGAGGGTCGCGGTCGCCATGCCGTACGCGTTCTGCCTCGCGGCCGCTCCGGTCGTCTCGCGCGGCACGTTGTACGGGGTCGTCTTCGTGCTCTGGCCGGCCACGCACCCGCCGGAGATGTCGGCCGGCGAACGGGAGCGGTTCGCCGCGTTCGCCGGGCGCCTGGCCGACGTGCTGGCCGACGAGGCCGCCGCCGGCCGCCCGGCCCGGGCCGGGCCGCGCCCCGAGCCGGCCGAACGAGGCGCCCCCGCCCCGCTGACCGTGATGGCGGCGCGACTCCCGGAGGGCGTGTGCGGCATCGACCTGGACGGCAGGCTGGCCGCGGTCACCCCGACCGCCGCCGAGCTGCTGGGCGAACCGGTCGAGCGGCTGGTGGGCGCTCGGCCGTGGACGGTCCTGCCGTGGCTGCGGGACCCGGTGTACGAGTACCACTACCGGGCGGCGGTGATCAGCGGGCAGGCCACCTCCTTCGTCGCGCTGCGCCCACCGGACCGCTGGCTCTCGTTCGAGCTCTACCCGGACCCCTCCGGACTGACCGCGCGGATCGTCCCCGCCGACGCCGCCGGCCGCTCCCGGCCCGCCGGCGCCCCGCCCGAGCGGGCGACGCACACCCGGCCCGGAGCGCTGTACCACCTCCTCCACCTGGCCGGCGCGCTCACCGAGGCCGTCAGCGTGCAGGACGTGGTGACCATGGTCTCCGAGCAGATCGTGCCGGCCTTCGGCGGCCAGGCCGTGGCGGTGCTGCTGGCGGAGGGGGGCCGCCTGCGCATCGTGGGCCATCGCGGCTACCCGCCCGGGCTGGTCGACCGGTTCGACGGCACCCCGCTGACCGAGTCCACCCCCGGTGTCCAGGCGTCCACCAACCCGGTGCCGGCCTACTTCGAGACCCGCGAGGACCTGGAACGGCTCTACCCGGGCCGCGAGGAGACGCAGGACGGGATGGCCGCCTGGGCCTACCTGCCGCTGGTGACCTCGGGCCGGCTGATCGGCACCTGCGTGCTGGCCTTCGCCGAGCCGCACCACTTCGACCTGGAGGAACGCGCCGTCCTCACCTCGCTCGGCGGGCTGATCGCCCAGGCCCTGGACCGCGCCCGGCTGTACGACACCAAGCTCGGCCTCGCCCAGGGCCTCCAGGAGAGCCTGCTGCCCCGCGCGCTGCCGGACGTCCCGGGCCTGGAGGTCAGCGCCCGCTACCTGCCCGCCACCGAGGGCATGGACATCGGCGGCGACTTCTACGACCTCATCCGGGTCGGCCCCGACAGCGTCGCCGTCGTGATCGGCGACGTCCAGGGCCACAACGTCAACGCCGCCGCGCTGATGGGCCAGGTCCGCACAGCCGTCCGCGCCTTCGCCACCGCCGACGCCGATCCGAGCACGGTGCTCTCCCGCACCAACCGGCTGGTGGCCGACCTGGACACCTCGCTGCTGGCCAGCTGCGCCTACCTCTGCGTCGACCTCGCCCGCCGCGAGGCCTGGCTGGCCGACGCCGGCCACCCCGTGCCCCTGCTCTACGGCCCGGACGGGCGGGCGCGCGCACTGGAGCCGCTCGTCGGCATGGTGCTGAACGTCGACCCCGCCGCCGACTACCCGCAGATCCGGATCGGCCTGCCGATCGGCACCACCCTGGCCCTGTACACCGACGGCCTCATCGACACGCCCGGGGCGGACCTCGACCGGGCGCTGGCCGACCTGACCGCCACGCTGGCCCGGCACGGCGGCGAACCGCTCGACCGGCTCGCCGACGCCCTCGTCGACCGGGCCGGCCACGGCGAGTACCGCACGGACGACGTGGCGTTGCTGCTGATCCGGGCCGTGCCCCGCTAGTCGTGTCCGGTTCCGGCCGGGGCGGGACCATGGGTGTATGGCGAAAGACACGGATCCCGACCCCCGGGCTCCGGGCGCCGCGACTGGTCGTCGCGGGCGGCAGCATCCACGCCCGGTCCCGGGGGACCCTTCGGTACGGCGTCTGCGGTCGGTGCTGAGCATCCGCAGTGTCGCCGGTCAGATGTTCCTCCTGCAGGTGACGATCGTGCTGCTGCTCGTGGTGGCCGCGGTCGTGGCGCTCCTGGTGGAGTCCCGCAGCGACCGGTTCGCGGCGGCGCGCGACCGCTCGCTCGCCGCGGCCGAGGCGTTCGCCCACAGCCCCGGCCTGGTGGCGACCATGCAGGGCCCCGACCCCAGTGCGGTGCTGCAGCCGCTCACCGAGGCGGCCCGCAAGGACGCCAACGTCGACTTCATCGTGGTGACCGACCGGAACGGCATCCGCTACACCCACCCCGAGCCCGAGCAGATCGGCAAGAAGTTCGTCGGCACCATCGGGCCGTCGCTGCACGGCCTGGTCACCGTCGAGCAGGTGCACGGCCCGCTCGGCCTGGAGTACCAGGTGGTCGTCCCGGTGGAGGACGGCCACGGCGGGGTCGTGGGCATCGTGTCCGCCGGCATGAAGGTCGCCAACGTGAGCAGCGCGATCGACCGCCAGCTGCCGGTCGTCCTCGGCGCGGGCACCGTCGCGCTGGGCCTGGCCACGGCCGGGACGGCGCTGATCAGCAGACGACTCCTGCGGCAGACCCACGGCCTGGGGCCGGAGGAGATGACCAGGATGTACGACCACCACGACGCGGTGCTGCACTCCGTGCGCGAGGGCGTGGCCATCGTCGGCGGCGACGGCCGGGTCCTGCTCGCCAACGACGAGGCGCGCCGGCTCCTGGACCTGCCACCCGACGCGGAGGGGCGGCCCGTCACCGACCTCGGCCTCGACCCGCGGACGACCGAACTGCTGCTGTCCGAGAGCGCGGTCACCGACGAGGTGCTGCCCGTGGGCGAGCGGCTGCTGGCCGTCAACAACCGGCCCACCGACAGCGGGGGAGGCCCTCCCGGCAGCGTCACCACGCTGCGGGACTCCACCGAGCTGCGCGCCCTGGCGGGGAAGGCCGAGGTGGCCCGCGGCCGGCTGAGCCTGCTGTACGACGCGAGCTTGGCCATCGGCACCACCCTGGACGTCCGGCGCACCGCCGAGGAACTCGCCGAACTGGCCTCCCGGGAGTTCTGCGACTACGCCACCGTGGACCTCGCCGAGGAGGTCCTGGCCGGCGAGGAGCCGCGGACCCTGTCGGTCGGCACCCCGGTGGAGCTGCAGCGCGTGGCCGTCGCCGGCATCCGGGACGACTCGCCGCTGTACCGCCCGGGGGAGCTGGTCACCTGGGCCGGGAGCACCCCGCACGCGGCGGGCTTCGTCAGCGGGCACTCCGCGCTGGTGCCCGACGTCGAGGCCGACGCCGGGTGGCGCCGGCAGGACTCCGAGCGCACCCAGGCCGTCCTGGACTTCGGCCTGGTGTCGCTGATCGCCGTCCCGCTGACGGCACGGGGCGTGCTGATGGGCGTGGCCTGTTTCTGGCGCGGCCGGGACCGGGGCCGCTTCGAGGAGGACGAGCTGTCCCTGGCCGAGGAGCTGGCCGCCCGGGCCGCCGTGTCCGTCGACAACGCCCGCCGCTTCACCCGCGAGCACACGATGGCCGTCACCCTGCAGCACAGCCTGCTGCCGCGCGCGCTGCCCGAGCAGAGCGCCCTGGACGTCGCCTACCGGTACCTGCCCGCCCAGGCCGGGGTCGGCGGCGACTGGTTCGACGTCATCCCGCTGCCGGGCGCCCGGGTCGCCCTCGTCGTCGGCGACGTGGTCGGCCACGGCATGCACGCGGCCGCGACCATGGGCCGGCTGCGCACCGCCGTCCAGAACTTCTCCACGCTCGACCTGCCGCCGGACGAGCTCCTCGGGCACCTGGACGAACTGGTCGCCCACCTGGACCAGGAGGCGGCCGCGGCCGGCGGTGAGCTCGCGATCACCGGCGCCACCTGCCTCTACGCGATCTACGACCCGAGCACCGCCACCTGTGCGCTGGCCCGGGCGGGCCACCCCCCGCCCGCCCTCGTCCACCCGGACGGCACGGTGGAGCTGCTGGGCCTGCCCGCCGGTCCGCCGCTCGGCCTGGGCGGGATGCCCTTCGAGGCCGTGGAACTGCGACTGCCGCCGGGCAGCAGCCTGATCCTCTACACCGACGGCCTGGTCGAGGACCGCACGCGCGACATCGGGGCCGGGCTGGACCTCCTCACGGGCGTCCTGAGCGGCTCCGAGCGGTCCCCCGAGGAACTCTGCGACGCCGTGCTGGACGCCCTGCTGCCCGCCCGCCAGAGCGACGACATCGCCCTCCTCGCCGCCCGCACCCGCGTGCTGGAGCCGGACCGGACCGCCGAGTGGGCGGTGGAGTCGGCTCCGGAGGCCGTGGCCCGGGTCCGCGCCGAGGCCACCCGGCAGCTCGCCGCGTGGGGCCTGGACGAGGCCGGCTTCGTCACCGAGCTGGTGCTCAGCGAGCTGGTGACCAATGCCATCCGCTACGGCACCGAGCCGATCCGGGTGCGGCTGCTGTACGACCGCACGCTGATCTGCGAGGTCTCCGACAGCAGCAGCACCGCTCCGCACCTGCGCTACGCGGTCGAGGACGACGAGGGCGGCCGCGGCCTGTTCCTCGTCGCCCGGCTCACCGAACGCTGGGGCGTCCGCTACACCCCCGCCGGAAAGATCATCTGGGCCGAGCAGTTCCTCTGACGGACCGCCGGTCCCGGGCGGGCGGCGGGGGGCGGAGGCGCGCCCTACGCCCCCTCGCCCAGTCCGGACAGGTCGACGTTCCATTCGAAGTCCCCGGCCGGGCGGGCGGTGATGGCCGCCTCCTGCTCGGGGTTCTCGGGGTCGAACTCCGAGACGATGGTGTGGGTGACCTCGGGGCTGGTCCAGGCCTCCAGGTTCCGGTTCCAGGGGCCGTTGTTCCTGGCGACCTTCCAGCGGAACGAGACGGTGTAGGACTTCAGCCAGTACCCGGACGTCATCTTCACCGTGGTGGAGAAGCCGGGGTTGTCGTTGAAATCGATCTTGTCCTGGCCGTCGGTGATGACCGAGTTGGTGTACTTGGGCCGGTAGGGGCCGTCCTGGACCCACGCGCGGCTGGAGGGGTGTTCGCCGTACCCGTCCTCCGACTCGATGATCTGCACGTTGGAGTCGCGGACCTCCTGCCAGAAGTGGTAGTTGCTGGAGACCCGCTGCGGGGCGCCCGCCGGGTTCTTCAGCCGCGCGACCTGCTGGAACCCGATCGACTGAGCGGCGTGCAGCCGCTGGTTCGCCGGCCCTTCGTAGCTCGACTCGAACTCCAGGGTGGGCCGGTTGAGGTCGAGGTTCTCCGCGCGGGCCTTGCCCCGGGTGCGGCGGCCGGAGGGCGGACTGCTCCCCCTGACCTCGGCGGTGTCCGCGTTCCGCTTGGGGGGCATCCGCTGCACCGCCGCCCCGGCGCGGGCGGACGGGCCGGTGTGGGCCTCGGCCTCCGCCTCCGTTTGCGCGGGCGGGGTCGACAGCGCGCGGACGGCGTTGGCCTCCGCCTCGCGCTCGTAGCGGTCCGAGGGGTCGGAGACCCGCAGACCGTCGCCGCGGTCGGTGCCGGCGACCGGCCCCCGGCGCTGCTGGATGACGTGGGTGAGTTCGTGCGCCAGGGTGTGGCGGTCGCCGCCGCCCGCGCCGAGGACCACGTGGTTGCCCGAGGTGAAGGCGCGGGCGCCGATCTCGGCCGCGGAGGCGTCGGCCGTGCTGCCCGTGTGCAGCCGTACGTCGGAGAAGTCCGCGCCGAGGCGGGACTCCATGTCGCGGCGGGTGCTCCCGTCCAGCGGGCGTCCGGCGGTCCGCAGCACCTGGTGCACCAGGGAACGCTGGAGCGGCAGTTCGTCCTGGTCGGCGCTGCCGCCGGCGGCGCGCCGCTGCTGGACCAGGCGGGTCACCGCGGCGTTCCCGATGGTCCGTTGCAGGGCGAGGGCCGCGCCGGCCCCGGCGCCGGACCGGACGGCGCGGGTGGCGGCGGGGGAGGGGGCCCGGGTGGCCCGTCGGTCGGGTTCGTGAGCGCGCACGGCGATCGGGTTCCTTCCTCCTGGCGGCGGTTACGGCGGTTGCTGCGGTTGCTGGTCGGCCCGGGTGCGGCCGCCGGTGACGCCCGGTGCGGGAAGGGCACCACGCCACGGTCGGCCCGACGGGCCGTCAGCGTTGCACGGGGCAGACTTCGCCGTCCGCGGGGGACGGACCGGTTGCCCTCGGGGGCAGGCGCGGTTGCCCTACGGGGACAGGCGGGCAGAGCTGGTGCGGTCCGGGCGGGTCGTCGGCGGGTGCCCGGACCAGCGACGGAACCCGCTGGGTGTTGACATGGTCACGGGATGTGGGAGGAGATACGGGAGGGGGAGAGATCGGGGACGAACGGGCCGTGAGGGATTCGTCGACATCGTTGGGTCGTCCGGCGCGCCCTTCCCGGGCCGGACGCCCGGGAAGGGAAGGTAGTCCTGCACACCGAATCAGTTCCCCTGCCTGATGTCGCTCAGCGTGCCGCTGAGGTTGAGGAGTTCGTGGCAGGTGGACGCCTGCTTGCCCGAGGCCGGAGTGCCCGGGGACTCGCAGGTCACGTTCGCCGTCACGGTCTGGTCCTCGGGGACCTGGATGGGAGTCACCCAGTGGTAGTCCTGGTTGCGGAAGGTCTCCAACGCGATGGTCGTGATCGTCTGATTGCCGGCCGTGATGGTCAATAGACCTTGGTCACCCTGGAAGTTGGCGGCCACGATGTCCGTGATGTCGAAGACCTTGCCGTGCGGCACCTGGTAGGTGCCCACGGCGTTCCCGGCGTTCGCGGTCTGCACGTCGATCGTGGCGGAACTCTGCAGTCCCGTCCCCGGCACCGCCAGGCCCGGACCGCCGCGGGAGCCGGGGGCCGGCTGCCCGCCGCCCGGCTTGGCCTGGCCGCCCGGACTGCCCGCGGAGGGGTTCCCGGCGGAGGGGGCCGTCGGCGCGCCGCCGTCCGGGCCACCGGCGGACGGCGCCGGGGCGGGGGAGGCGCTCTGCTGGGCGACGGCCTTCTCGGCGGCCTGCTTGGCGGAGCTGCGCACCGCCGGGCGGACCAGGGCGAACCAGGCCAGCAGCAGCGCGATCAGCGCTGCCAGGAGAGCGAGCAGCCACTTGGGGAGGATCGGCAGTTGAATGAACTCGCCGTCCAACAAAGGTTTCTGAATGACAGTCGGATGGTCCGGACGGGCGACGGCCCCGGCCGGGCCGTTCCCGGCGGCGCCCCTGCCGCTCGTGGCGTTGCCGTCCGCGCCCTGGCCGTTCGCCGCCCTGCCGTCCGTGCCCTGGCCGCCGGTGCCCGCGCCGTCCGGGCCCTTGCCGGCCGCGGGCTCCTCCGGGCCGACCGTGACCTCGAAGGGCCAGGACGTCGGCTTGCCGAACCAGACCAGCTTGCGGGCGCGCGCCTGCAGGCGCAGCTCGCCGGACTCACCGGGCTGCAGGCCGAGCCGTTCCGGGGTGACCCGGAACCTCAGGTCCTCGCCGTCCTGCCCGGGGGTCAGCGCCACGGTGCCGGGGGTGTTCCCCAGGTTGCGCACCGAGGTCCGGTAGCGTCCGCGCAGCCAGCCGCGACGGCGGCGTGGTGCGAGGGCGGCCTGCAGCTCGTGGAACGGGGTCACGGTGACGGTGGCCTCCGGGACCGTCACCAGCTCGGGGCGTTCGGCCGGCAACACCCGGATGCCGAGCGGGAACTCGCCGGCCCGCGCGGCGGGCGAACGCGGCGGGGCCAGGCGCACCGTCACCGTCTCGGACGTCCCCGGGAACAGCGAGACCCGGGCCGGCTCCACGGTCGTCCACGCAGCACAGTCGCCGACCACCTCCAGCGTGTACGCCTCAACGATGTCGAGATCGTTGCGTACCGTCAGGGTCGTGGTGGCCACGCCACCGGGCGCCACCGTCATTGCGGGCAGGCCGAGTTCGGCGGATGTGGTCATAGCGTGACGGTAGGGCCGCGTCACGCTCCGAGGAGAGGTCCGTGCGGGCAAGCTGTGGGCACACCCCTTGCCCGTGCGGACCGACCGCCCTTGCCCGGCACCGTCGGTACGCACCCGTCGGCCCGGCCGGCCCGGGCGGAGTACGGACCGCGAAGACCCGCGGTCGGCTCCGCCCCGCGGCAGCCGGCCGCCCGCCCCTCCGGACCGACGACGGCCCCGCCCCGCAGCGAGCGGCCGTCACCAGCACAGTTACCCTTGAGATTTGGAGCAGTTCGATGACGTCGACCGACACCTCCCGTCCATGCCGTGAGGAAACCGTTGCCGCCCGCCGGACAGTGCCGCCGCAGGCGTCCGCCGCCGGCCGGTCCACCAGCGGCCTGCGTTCGACCGGCGGCCCCCGGCCCTTCGGCACCGCCCGTACCTCCGGGGCCGGCGGGGCCGCCTCCCACCCCCGCGGCAAGCCGGCCCAGGTGCGCGTCGCGGTGTACGCCGAGGACCTCATCCTGCAGACCGGCGTGGTCCAACAGCTGCGCCAGCGGCCCGAGGTGGAGCTGCTGAGCGAGAGCGAGGCGGCGCAGGCCGAGGTCTCCCTGCTGGTCGTCGACGCCATGACCGAGGCGGTGGCCGAGCACCTGCGCCGGCTGCGGCTCGCCACCTCGGGCGCGATAGGCCTGGTGGTGGGGCAGTTCGAGGCCGGCGGGCTGCAGACGATCGTCGAGTGCGGGGTCGCCGCCGTGCTGCGCCGCTCGGAGGCGGACCAGGACCGGCTGGTGCACCTCATCACCGCCCTGGCCAACGGCGAGGGGGTGATGCCCGGGGACCTGCTCGGCGAACTGCTCGACCGGATCGGGATGCTCCAGCGGACCATGCTCGACGGCCGGGGCCTGACCCTGTCGACCCTGACCGCCCGGGAGGCGGAGATGCTCCGGCTGGTCGCCGAGGGCTTCGACACGAGTGAGATCGCCGCCAAGACCTCCTACTCCGAACGCACCGTCAAGAACGTTCTGCACGAGATCATCACGCGGCTGGGACTGCGCAACCGGGCGCACGCGGTGGGGTACGCCATGCGGCGCGGCCTGATCTGAGGGGCCGAGGGCCGTGGCGGCCTGCCCTTCGGGGACACCGGTCGTTACCCCCGGCTCGGGTGTCCGGGCTCTGTTCCCGGGTGCCCGGGCCGGGGAGACTGACGGCCAGACCGCCCCTGCCATCCTGAGAGGTCGAGCGTGATCGGCGCCACCGGCACTCCCCGCTCCATCCGGCGGCCGGCCCGGGCCGCCGTCGCGGTCCTGCTCGCCCTGGCGGCGGCCGTGCTGACCCTGGGCTCAGCCGCCCCCGAGGGGCGGAGCGTCCCCGCAGCCCCGGCCGCCGCGGTCGATCCGGCCGCCGGACGGATCGTCTACGCCGGCACCAACCACCGCGGCCTCGGCCGGGTGACCGGTGCCGACGCGAGCACCCCGCTGTTCGGGCCAGGCCCGATCCACTTCGACCGGGACCCCTCGGCCCGCGGCGACGAGCTGGTCTTCACCAGCCTGCGGGACGGCCAACTGCCCCAGGTCTACCTGCGCGACGCGGCCGGCGCGGTGCACAAGCTCACCAGCGGCATGGACACCTCCCAGCCCGCGCTCGCCCCGGACGGCAAGGCCGTCGTCTTCGTCGCCCTGGAGCCCACTGCGACACCCGGCAGGTCCCAGAGCGTCCTGTGGGTGGTCAACCGGGACGGCAGCGGGCTGCGCCGGCTGACCGACGGCGCGGCCGACGAGACGCACCCGACCGTCTCGCCCGACGGCAAGTGGGTCGCGTACTCCTGCACCGGCGACCCGGCGCACCGCCAGATCTACCTGCGGCCGTTCGCCGGCGGTGCGCCCGTCAAGATCACCGACGTGACCGACGGCGACGCCGTCGACCCGACCTGGAACCCGCTGAACGACGACGAGCACCGCAACCAGATCGTCTACACCTGGGACCAGGGTGCCCAGGGCCGGACCCTGAGGCTCACCTCGCCCACCGGCGGGGACAAGGCGTTCTTCCTCCGCACCGGCTCCACCTGGAAGACCGGCTCCGCCGCCTGGCTGGCCGACGGCACCGGGGTGCTCTTCCTCAGCGCCGACCGGCTCCCCCAGAACCCCCCGGCCGACCCTCCGCCGCCGCCCGTGGTCAACCTGTACCGCGCACCCACGTGCTCCTGCGACGACCCCAAGCCGCTCTACAGCACCGACCGGCTGATCGCCGCGCCGACCTGGCTCGGCAACCAGAAGGACGGCGGGCCGGTGGTGGAGCAGACCAGCGCCTCCGCCGCCAACGTCGCCGACCTGCAGGACGTCCGCCCCGACGGGGCCGACCCGCGCGACCTGGGCATCAGCGTGCTCAGGGAGGACCCGGCCGCCGACACCAACACCGACCCCGCCCCGGGCGCCGACCCGCTCTTCCACCCCCGCCCCGGCTACGACCCGTGGTTCGAGCGGCAGGCCTACACGCCCGACGGCCGGCAGATCGTGGTCACCCGCTACGAGGACTCGCCGGCCGGGCGGATCCAGCGGATCTGGCTGGCCGACGCCGACGGCGCGAACCCGCACCCGATGAACCTGGCCGGACGCCGCCCGCTGGACCGGGACACCGACCCGTCCGTCTCACCGGACGGCCGGCTGATCGTGTTCAGCCGCAGCTCCCCGGGCGGCGGCCAGGAGCCGGCCCGCCCGGGCCGGATCCTGATCGCCCAGGTGTCCACCGGGGCGATCGTCGGCACCGTCGAACCGCCGGCCGGCGAGCCGGGCGCCTCGGACGGCCAGCCCTTCTGGTCCCCCGACGGCAAGCTGATCGTCTTCTCCCGGAGCGAGGTGATCAACGGCAACCCGGGCAACCTGCACCTGTGGACCGTCCCCGCCGACGACCTCGCCCGGCAGTCCGACCTGAGCCGGACGGCCTGCCCGGGCAGCTGCAACGTCATCGACGACAGCCCCGCGTTCTCGCCCGACGGCCGGCGCATCGCCTTCAACCGCAAGGCCGGCGACGGCGGGAACAACCATCGGGACGGCGTGCTGGTCGTCTCGCCCACCGGCGGCGACTGCACCGTGATCCTGCCCGCCGCACTGCGCGGGCAGAAGGACGCCTGCACCCGGCCGCTGCCGGAGACCTCCGACGCCGGCCCCTTCCAGCCCCGCGACGTCGCCTGGACGGCGAACGGCGCGCAGCTGGTGCTCACCTCCCGCCGCGCCCTGCCGCCCAACTCGCCGGAGGGGCTGGCCGTCTACGACCTCGCGGCCGGCACGCTCACCCCGCTCGACCGGCGGCTGCCGGGACGCCAGAAGGAACCGGCCGTCCAGCAGTCCGTCGACCTGGCACTGAGCGCACCCGAGCGGACCCCCGCCGTCCCCGTCGACGGCGGCACCGACGTGACGATCACCGTCACCAACAAGGGCCCGGCGCCCTCACCCGGCACCGTCCTCACGGCCTCGGTGCCCACCGGCGCCCGGCTCGGCACGCTGACCACCCCGGTCGGGCAGTGCGACGCGGGCGCCCTGCGCTGCGACCTCGGCACCCTGGCACCGGGCGCGGTGGTCCGGGTCACCGCCCGGCTGATCGGCACCCGCACCGGCACGCAGGAGTTCGGCTGGACCGTCACCGGGACGGTGGCCGACCCGAACCCCGGGGACGACTCCGCCCGGACCTTCCTGCCGGTGCTCGACCCGCCGACCCCCTCGCCCACGCCGTCGCCGTCCGCCTCACCGACCCCGACCCCGACGCCCACCCCGGCCCCGACAGCGTCCACCACGCCCGCGCCCGCACCGCCGCCGCCACCACCCCCTGCGCCCGCCCCGGCCCCGCCGCAGGCCGGCCCCGGCGTAGCGGTCGACGCCCAGCCGGACCCCGGCTACGTCGGCGGCCACGTGACCGTCAGCTACACCGTGCGCAACACCGGCCAGGCCCTCGCGACGGGGCTGCGCCTGACCCTCGGCCTGCCCGCCGGAGTGCCCACCGAGGCACTGCCGCCCGGCTGCCGTACCGGGGGCTGCGCACTGGCCGACCTGGCGCCCGGCGGCAGCCAGGTGGTCCGGGTGGTGCTGTCACCCGAGGCGCCGTTGCAGACCACCATCACCGCGGAGCTGACCACCACCGGCACCGACGCCACCCCCGGACCGCACCGGGCGAGCACCCCGCTGCGCATCCTGCAGCCCCGCATCGTCGCGGTGCCGCCGATCGGCAAGCCCGGCTTCGTCACCTCCGTGCGCGGCGTGGACTTCCCGCCCGGCGTGCCGGTGCGGTTCACCTGGCAGCCCGGCATCACCGCCGCCGCCGCGCCCACCTACCCGCGGGCCGACGGGACCTTCGCCGGCCAGCTGCTCATCCTCCCCAAGGACGAGACCGGCCCGCGGACCATCACCGCCGACGGCCCCGGGTTCTCGCCGGTCACCACGCCCTTCCTCGTGGTGGAGGGCAACATCGGCCCGCCGGGGGAGGTGGAGCGACGGTGATCCACGAGGTCGACGAGGCGCTGCGGCTGCTGCTCGCCGAGGCCGGGCTGCCCGAACGCGGGGTCGAGGTGGTCTTCGACGCGCCCACCCGGGACTTCGCCGCCCGGCGCACCGCGCCGACGGTCAGCGTCTTCCTCTACGGGATCCGCGAGGAGACCGACCGGCGGCAGGCCGGCGCCGTCGCGGAGTACGACGAGGACGGCCTGGTCGTCGGCCACCGGGCCGCGCCCCGGTGGTTCGAGCTGGCCTACCTGGTCACCGTCTGGACCAACCGGCCGCAGGACGAGCACCGGCTGCTGGCCGAGGTGCTGCAGTGCCTGACCGCCGTGGACGCGCTGCCCGCCCGGACGCTCACCGGCGCGCTCGCCCGGCTCGGACTCACCGTCGGGCTCGACATCGCCGGGCGCGACACCGGCCTGCCGTCGGTCTCGGACGTCTGGTCCGCGCTCGGCGGGGAGCTGCGGCCGTCGATCGACCTCAGGGCGCTCGCCCCGCTGCCCGGCGGGTACAGCCCTGCGGGGCCGCCGGTCACCGAGGGCCTGGTGCTGCACGTCGAGGACACCGGGCGGGAGGCCGGGTCCGGCCCCCGGGAGGGCACCGCACCCGCGGACGGCCCCGGCCGCCGACTGCGCTACCACGGCGGTACGGACCCCGGACCGGACGGCTTCGCCGCGCCCCGGGACCGCGAGCTGCCGCCCGGCCGCCGGGCACGGGGCAGGGCGCGATGAGCCTCGACCTCGGACCGGCCGCGCCGGCGGCGGTGACCACGGTGGTTCCGGACAGCCCGGACAGCCCGGACAGCCCGGACGTGCCGGCCGGCGCCGATCACCTCTGGGTACGGCTGCACCGAATCGAGCAACGGATCCGGACCGCGGTGCGCGAGCGCCGGGCCGACGACCCGGATCCGGACGACCCGTACCGCGGCCAGTACCTCAGCCCGGAGGCGGTGGAGCGGATCCTCGCGGCGTCCGGCGCGGCCCTCCGCGGCGGCGACGCCCCCGAGGACCGGCCGGCGCCGCCGCCCGGCTCGCGGCTCGCCCGGCTCTGCGCGGCCTTCGGCCTGCTCCCGGTGGACCTCGAACTCCTGCTGGTGGCCCTCGCCCCCGACCTCGACACCCGCTTCGAACAGTTCTACGGCTACCTCAACGACGACCTGACCAGGCGCCGGGCGACCGTCGGGCTGGCGCTCGAACTCTGCGGGCTGTCGGGAGCCGGCGCCGGCCGCTTCCGGTTCGCCGCCCGGGCCCCGCTGATCGCCGGCGGCCTGCTGGAGGTCGCCGAGCCCGAGCGCCCGCTGCTCTCCCGCACCCTGCGGGTGCCGGACCGGGTGACGGCCCATCTGCTCGGCGACGACGAGCCGGACGGCGCGCTCACCGGGCTGGCCCGACGAGCCGCCCCCGGGGCGGTCGCCCGCGCCGGAGCCTTCGCGGAACTCGTCGACCGGGTGCGCGCGGCCGCGGCGGACGGCGGACCGGTGCACCTGCTGGACCGGGACGGGCACGCCGGACCGCCGGCGGCGGCCGCCCTCGCAGCCGGTGGCCGGCCGGCCCTGGTCGTCGACGCGGCCGCGCTGGCCGCCCACCCGTCGGCGGGCGTCGTCCGGGTGCTCGCCCGCGAGGCCCGGCTGAGCGGGGGCGGTGTGGTGCTCGGGCCGCTGGACCGGCTGGAACCCGAACGGCCCGAGCGGGCAGCCCTGTTGCGCGAACTGTGCGCGGCCCTGGCCGGTGTCCCGCTGATCGTGCACGGCCCGCAGGTGTGGGACCCGGCGTGGTCGCGGGAGAGCCCGGTGGTGGTCACCGTCCCGCCGCCGGACGCGCAGGCCCGGGCCGAGCGCTGGGCGCGCGCGCTCGCCGGGGCCCGGACGCCTTCGGGTGGGGAGCCGGGCGGGAAGCCGACCGAGGAACCGGCCGGGGACCTGCCCGGAGAACCGGCCGGAGAGCTGACGGAGGAACTGGCCGAGGCGGTGGCCGCCTACCGGGTGGACCAGGAGAAGCTGGAACGGGCCGCCGCCGTGGCCGCCAGGACGGCGGCCGCCGAGCGGCGCCCGGTGCGCGCCGAGGACGTACGGGCCGCCGTGCGCGCGCAGAACGCCGCGGGCCTGGCCCGGCTCGCCCGGCGGATCGAACCCGCCGTCGGCTGGGACGACCTGGTGCTGCCCGGGCCCACCGCGGGCCGGCTGCGCGAGCTGGTGCTGCGCGCCCGGCACCGCGACCAGGTGCTCGGGCAGTGGCGGATGCGCCCGGGCGGTGGTCGCGGGAACGGCGTGATCGCCCTGTTCGCGGGGGAGTCGGGCACCGGCAAGACGATGTCGGCCGAGGTGGTCGCCGCCGAGCTCGGCATGGAGCTGTACGTCGTGGACCTCTCCACCGTGGTGGACAAGTACATCGGCGAGACCGAGAAGAACCTGGAGCGGATCTTCACCGAGGCCGCGCAGGTGAACGGCGTCCTGCTGTTCGACGAGGCGGACGCGCTGTTCGGGAAGCGCTCCCAGGTCAAGGACGCCCACGACCGCCACGCCAACGTGGAGACGGCCTACCTGCTGCAGCGGATGGAGTCCTTCGAGGGCATCGCCGTGCTGACGTCCAACCTGCGCGCCAACCTCGACGAGGCGTTCACCCGCCGGCTCGACGTCATCGCGGAGTTCCCGCTGCCCGACGAGGCACAGCGGCGGGTGCTCTGGGACCGCTGCCTGGGCCCGAGGCTGCCCCGCGGGGACGACCTCGACCTGGACTTCTGCGCCCGGCACTTCGAACTCACCGGCGGCTCCATCCGGGCCTGCGCGGTCTCGGCGGCCTACCTGGCCGCCGGCACGGGCACCCCGCTGGGCATGGCGCAGCTGGTCGCCGCCGTGGTCGGCGAGTACCGCAAGCTCGGCCGGCTGGTGCTGGAGAGCGAGTTCGGGCCGTGGCTGGGCGTCCTCGGGGAGCCAGGGCGGGGCTGACCCTACCGGCGGGTACCGGGGAGGTGCCCGCCGGGGGCAGTCGTTCTTGCCCTCGCTCCGGGACCTGCGGACATGTCCCCGGACGGTGCCCGGGCAGCAGACTCGGGGACGACTGACCGGCCACCCGAAGGAGCAGGAATGCCGTCGTACCTCACCCCGGGCGTGTACGTGGAGGAGGTCCAGTCCGGTGCCCGGCCGATCGAGGGCGTCGGCACGGCCGTCGCCGCCTTCGTCGGCTTCGCCGAGACCGGCCCCTTCCACGAGCCCACGCTGGTGACCAACTGGGACCAGTACGTCCAACGGTTCGGCGGGTTCACCGAGGGCACCTACCTGGCCCACGCGGTGTACGGCTTCTTCGCCAACGGCGGCGGCTCCGCCTACGTCGTGCGGGTCGGCGACCCGGCCCGGCAGGCGCCCGGCGCCGCCGCCCCCGCCGTGAGCGCGCCCGCGCCCGTCGCGATCTCGGGCTTCCTCTTCTCGGCGCTGCCCGGCGCCGGCGGCGAGGTCTCCGTCGAGATCGCCGACGTGGAGGGCGAGAACGTCCCCGAGGACCGCTTCCGCCTCCTGGTCCGCCGGGGCGCCGAAGTCGTCGAGACCTACGACGTCTCGACCCGCAAGAGCACCAAGGGCTACGTCGTCACCCAGCTGCGGGAGTCCAAGCTGGTCGCCGTCGCCGAGCAGCCCGGCACCGCGCCGAGCCGCCCCGAGCGCCGGACCCACGCCCTCGCCGCCGCCGCCGCGCCCGCCACCGGGCCGGTCGCGGCCGCCGCCCGCCTCGACCCCGCCGAGTACGTCGGCGACGCCGCCGCCCGGACCGGCTTCTCGGGCCTGGAGGCGATCGACGAGATCACCATGGTCGCGGTGCCCGACCTGATGAGCGCCTACCAGCGCGGCGACATCGACGCCGAGGGCCTGCGCACCGTCCAGCTGGCCGTGATGTCCCACTGCGAGCAGATGGGCGACCGGATCGCCGTCCTGGACCCGCCGCCCGGCCTCAACGCCCAGCAGATGCGCACCTGGCGCAACGACGAGGCGGGCTTCGACTCCCGCTACGCCGCCCTGTACTACCCGTGGATCAAGGTCTTCGACCCGGCGAGCGGCCGCAACGTGATGGTCCCGCCGAGCGGGCACGCCGCCGGGGTGTGGGCGCGCAGCGACGCCGAGCGCGGCGTGCACAAGGCGCCGGCCAACGAGGTCATCCGCGGGGCGGTCGACCTGGAGATCCGCCTCAGCAAGGGCGAACAGGACCTGCTGAACCCGATCGGCGTCAACTGCGTGCGGGCTTTCCCCGGACGCGGCATCCGGATCTGGGGCGCGCGCACCCTCTCCTCCGACCCGGCCTGGCGCTACCTCAACGTGCGCCGGCTCTTCAACTACCTGGAGGAGTCCATCCTCCTGGGGACCCAGTGGGTCGTCTTCGAGCCCAACGACGACCGGCTGTGGTCCAGCATCCGCCGGAACATCACCGCGTTCCTCACGGAGGAGTGGCGGCGCGGGGCGCTGTTCGGCCAGACCGCGGCCGAGGCCTTCTACGTCAAGTGCGACCGCGACAACAACCCGCCGGAGTCCATCGACCTCGGCCAGGTGATCTGCGAGATCGGGGTCTCGCCGGTGAAGCCGGCGGAGTTCGTGGTGTTCCGGCTGTCCCAGTTCTCCGACAGCACGAGCCTCGTCAACGAGTGACCGGCACCCGCACCCGGTACCCGGTCGGACCCCATCGGAAGGTGACAACTAGCCATGGCTGAAGGCGATCCGCTCTCCACACACATCTTCGGCGTCCAACTCGGCGGCTACAACGTCGAGTCCGTCAAGGAGATCAGCAACCTGACGGTCGACCAGGAGGTCGTCGAGTACAAGCAGGTGACCCAGGAAGGGAAACTGATCGTCCGCAAGCAGCCGGGCGCCCGCATGCCCGGCGAGGTGACGATCACCCGCGGCCTCGACAAGAGCAGCGCGTTCTCGAACTGGATCAAGGAGACCCTCAACAACGGGGCGATCAACACCGCGCGGCAGAACCTCACCATCGAGGTCAAGGACACCACCGGTGCCACCCTGCGGCGCATCCAGCTGACCAACGCCTGGGCGAGCCGCTGGGAGGGCCCCACGCTCACCGCCGGCGAGTCCAGCGCCGCGTCGGAGACCGTGACCATCGTGTTCGAGGAGATCAGCGTAGAGTGAGGCGGAAGATCGGCCTGGAGGAACTCCTCGAACGGGCCCCGGCCGCGCAGCACGCCGCGCCGCCGGCACAGCAACCCGCGGGGCCGTCCGGGCCATCCGGGCCGTCCGGCCCCCAACGGCGGGCGCCGCACACCGAGTTCGAGTTCGAGCTGCCGCTCGGCTACGTCGACGACGAGGGCACCGTCCACCGGCACGGCACCATGCGCCTGGCCACCGCCCGCGACGAACTGATGCCGCAGATCGACCTGCGGGTCAAGGAGAACCCGGCCTACCTGAGCGTGGTGCTGCTCAGCCACGTGATCACCAGGCTGGGCGACGTCACCGACGTCCACGCCGGGATCGTCGAGCGGATGTACGCCACCGACGTGGCGTTCCTCCAGGACCTCTACCAGCGGATCAACAGCGAGGGCCACACGCGCGCCGCGGTGACCTGCCCGCACTGTGACGGCGCCTTCGAGGTCGACCTCGCCGGTGGGCGCCTGGGGGAATCGTGACGTACGCGCCTGCTCGGCTGTACGAGGAGATCGCGTACATCGCCTACCACTTCCACTGGCAGCGGGAGGACATCCTCGACCTGACCCACCGTGAACGCGGGCAGTGGGTGCGCGAGATCGCGCGGATCAACACCCGTGTCAGCGAAGGCGGGTGAGTCGGATGGGGCTTCGGGACTGGATCGGCCGCCGGCGGACCGGCGAGGCGGCGGGCGGCCGTACGGGCGGTGCTGCAGCCGGCAGTGCTGCCGGCAGTGCTGCCGACGGCGCCGCGGGCGCGGACGCCGGCTCCGGCCACGGCGCTGACGGCGGCGCCGTTCGGCGTGCCCCGGCGGCGACGGGCGACGGTGGATGGCGCGCGGTACGGCCGCTCGTCCCCACCCTGGCCGGGCCGGCGCACGGCGTCAGCGACGGCCTGCGCTTCCGGTCCCGGCTCGCCTCGTGGCAGGACCCCTCGCTGAGCGGCCCGCTCGGCCACGCGGTCCTCCCGTCCGCCCCGGCGGGGATCCTCCGGGCGATGGCGCGACCGGTCGCGCCGCCCGCCGCCGTCGGGGGCGGGGACGGACTCGCCATGCCGGTGGTCGCGGATGCGCCCGGGGCCGGCGAAGCGCCGCCGACGACGGACCCGGGCGAACCGGGTGCGGCGGCTGCATCGGGTGCGCCGGGGGGAACCGGGCGGGCGCGGGCGGTCCAACGGTCCGCGCCGGTCCGGCGGCTTCCCGTGCGGTCGGCGGCGCGAGCGGCCCGCCCGGACGGGGCCGGCCGGCCCGCGGCTCCGGCCGGCGGTCGGGCGGGCAGTCAGGACGGCGGTCAGGCGCCCGGTCGGGACGGTGGCGTCGGTGGTGGCGATGCCGGCGCTGGTGCGCCGACGCCCGCCGAGGGTGCCGTGACGTCGCCTTCGCGTGACGCGGCGGGCCGGGCCCGCCCGGTACGGCCCCGTCGCGTAGGTGGATCGCTCGTCGTGGCTCGGCGTCCCCGGACCCTGTCCGCGCGTCCGGTGACGGCGCACCCGAGCCGGGACCGGACGGGGGGTGTCGACACCGAACCGCCGAGCCGCGCCACGGATCGGACCGTCGGGGTGGGCTCGCCCGAGCAGGGCGGCGCTGCCGCACGAACGGCCACGGGGGCGGACCGCACTGCTGCGCCCGCGGCTGAGTCCGCGCCTGCGTCTGAGTCCGCGCCTGCGTCTGAGTCCGCGCCTGCGCCTGAGTCCGCGCCTGCGCGGAACGATCGGGCCGGAGGGGCCGTCCAGCGGGCGGCCGCCGCCGGGCCCGCCCGTCCGGTCCTCGGTGCGCCCCTGACCTCCCTCCCCGCGAGCGCTTCACCTTCGCGTTCGTCTTCTCCTTCGCCTTCGTCTTCGCCCGTGATCGCCACCGGACCGCAGGATCGCGACACCGCGTCGGGTGCGCCGGCCATGCCGGTCGTGTCGGCCGCTGCGGCCGGTGTGCTCGGCACGCCGACCGGCGGCGCCGAACAAGGCCGTCCCGACGTCACCCCCGACCGGAGCGCCCGTACGGCCGCCGAGCCGGGCGGTACGGCACCGTCGCGCTCCGGGCGGGGGGCGGCCGGCGCGACACCCGTCCAGCGCGCGCCGTCCGGGGCCGGTTCGTCCTCGCAGGTACCACCGGCATCCGGGTCGTCCTCGTCGACCACCGATCGTGTCGGCCAGAGCCGTCCGGACCCGGCCCCCGCCCGCACTCGTGGGGGCCTGGGTGCGCCGCTCGACGCGCTGCCGCCGACGGCCACCGCGCCGGGCCGCACCGCCCCGCTGCTCGGCGGGCGGGCACCGGTCCGACGGATCACCGGTCCGACGGCGGGCGCTGCCACCGGCGGCACCAGCGGGCGCGCGGCCGAACAGGGCCCACCTGCCACGCCGGCCGCGCCTGCCACGACGCCCCCGGCCGGTGAGGCGATGCCGGTGCAGCGTGCCTTCCGGGCCTCCGGTGACGGCCCTGCGGAGCCGATCGCTGGGCCTCGGGGCGGCGACGGTGGGCGAACCCTGTCTCAGGGACGCCCTGTTGACGGTGCTACGGCAGCGCCTACCGTCCGGCGTTCCGGTGGCGGCTCGGCTCTGCCCGGATCCTCCGCCACCGCCGGCGGGCCGGCGGCCGGCGAGGGGCCGCGTGTGCAGCGCGCCACCCGGCCCGGTGGCGATGCCCCGGCAGGGCCGACCGCCCCTGCCCGGAGCGGTTCGGTCGGCGCGGGTCCCGACGCGCGCACCAGTTCCGGACCAGGTGGGAGTGGACCGGCGGCCGGGGGAGCGGGACGGTCCGAGGTGCCGCCGTCCGGCACCGGTCACGCGCACCGAGCCGGCGCTGCGCCACAGCCCGTCGGCCCTGCGGCCCCGACCCGCCCGGCCGGAGTCCCCGGCCAGGGTGACGCTCCCAGCGGAGCCGGAGCCGGAGCCGGAGCCGGAGCCGGAGCCGGAGCCGGAGCCGGAACGGGAACGGGAACGGGAACGGGAACCGGTCGGGTGGTGGCCGCGCGGCCGGTGACCGCGGGGTGGGGTGTCCAGCGGGCCGTGGCACTCAGCGGCCCGAGGCGCGGACTGATCGGCGAGTGCCCGATGAGGTTCACCCTCGCCACCCCGTCGAACTCGCCCGCTCCCGGCGCGCGCAGCGGCCCGAAGCCGCCCGCGCCGGCACCACCCGTGGTGCCGGCCGTCTGGCCCAGGGCGCTCCAGCCGCGTACGGACGGTGAACCGGCTGCCGGATCGGCCACCCAGTCGGCGCCGCGCGACGGCCGGGGGCGTGGATCCTCGGCCGCCGCGCCGCGCTCGCGGCACACGCTCGGCCCGCGCGACGGCGGCGCCGCACCGGTGCCGGGTCGGCCGTCCGCTGCGGGCGCGCTGCGCGGGGTCGCGGGGGCGGTGCAGCGTTCGGCGGCGCACGTCGGCGGTCAGGCCGTGGCCGGTTCCCCGTCTGTGCAGGGGAGTTCGGTGCCGGGCCGGTCGTCCGGACCTGGCGTGGTGCGCGGGCTCGTGGCTGCGGTGCAGCGTTCGCGGGCGCGGCGTCCGTCGGCGCGCGGCGGAGACGGGACGGTGGCTGCCTCCGATTCCCCTTCGGCGCACGGGGGTTCGGCGGCGCAGCCCGTACCCGTGCCCGAGCCCATGCCCGAGCGCCTGTGGCGTTCGTCGGGCCGGAGGGACGGTCGGGCGGGCCCCGGCTCCTCCTCGGGGCACGGCACTCCGGTCCCGCCGGTCGGCACCGTCGGCGCCATCGGGCCGACGGACGCGCCGCGCGTCCGGCCGGGCCGCCCCGACCCGGCGGTCCCGCACACCGGTGGCCCGGTGCCGTCGGCGACACCGCAGCCGCAGCTCGGCGACCCGGGAGCCGATCTCCCGGCCGTGCAGCGTGCCGTCGCACCGGCGGCCGCAGGGAGCCCGGCGCCCGGCCGCTCCGCTGCGTCGTCGGCGGTGGCGGGTGCGCCGCGCCCGCCCGTGGTCCGGCTCGCACCGCCGACGGCGCCGTCGCTCCAGCGGCTTCCGGCGCCCTCCCGGCCCGGGCAGCCCGCTCCGCAGCTCTCCTCGCAGCTTCCCTCGGGATCCTCGTCCTCGCCCGTGGCGCTGCGCACCCTCAGCGCTCCGTCGGCTCCATCTGCTCCGTCCGTACCGTCCGTGCCGGGGGCGTTCGCACCGCCGTCGCCCGGTACGGCGCGGGTGTTGCAGCGGGTGGCGGAGCAGGCGGGCCTGACCGGGGTGCCGTTGACCGCCGTACCGGCCCGTACGCCGACGACCACGGTGCAGGCCGCCCCGCAGACCACCCAGTCCACCCGGCCCGCCCGGACGGCGTCCCCGCCCGACACGGGCGGACCGCCGGTCGAGACGGGCGGTCACGAGCCGGCCGACCTCGACGAACTGGCCCGGCGCCTGGTCGAACCGGTCGGGCGGCTCCTGCGCACCGAACTGCGCAGGGGGAGGGAGCGCGGCGGGCGACCGTACGACGGGCGCCGCTGAGCGCGGACCGCGAGCGGCGGCCGACCGACTCCGGCACCAGCCGGAACGAGGACCCGAAGCAGGAACAGGAACGGGAAACAGGAATCAGGATGCGGAACCCATGACCGACAACATCTTCGCGACGAGTGTGTTCTTCAGCCTGACCATCGGCGGCAACGACCTGGGGGAGTTCACCACCTGCTCGGGGCTCGGCGCCCAGGTCGAGATCGAGCAGTACGCGGAGGGCGGCAACAACGGCTTCGCCTGGCAGCTGCCGGGCCGCATCACCTGGTCGAACATCACGCTCACCCGCGCGGTCACCGCGGACACCGCCAAGATCGCCCGCTGGCTGGGCGAGATCGTCCGGAAGGTCGAGCCGAAGGACGGCGAGATCGTCGCGCTGCGGCCCGACCTGAGCCGGATCGTCGGCTGGCAGGTGCTCGGGATCGTCCCGGTGCGCTGGGAGGGGCCGTCCTTCGACCCCTCCAACTCCCAGGCCGCGATGGAGACCCTGGAGATCGCCCACGTCGGCCTGCGCCCCTCCTGAGGACGCCGAGGTGCCGTCCGGCGGGTCCCACCCGACCGCACTCGGCCGCGCCCCGCACAGCACAGCCGTTCCGACCCAGCTGCCCCCCACCCAGCCGCCCCACCCACGTAAGGAGCACCAGGATGTCCTCGGCGGTCCCCGCGAGCGTCACCCGGGCCCAACTGACCATCATGGAGCCCCCGTCGACGGTCGGCGCCCAGCCCGGCGGAACGCTCGCGCAGCTGCGGCTCCAGTTCAACCCGGCGACCCTGGTGCTGCGCAAGACCACCGAGTGGCGGCGCACGCCGTCCCGGATGGCGGGCGAGTCGGCGCTGCCGGAGTTCGTCGGCAGCGGTCCGCGCTCGCTCTCCCTCGACGTGTTCCTGGACTCGACCGCGACCCACGACAACTCGGTGGAGCGGGCGGTGGAGAAGCTGATGACGGCGTGCGTGCCCACGGCGGCCAGCCTGGCCCGCAAGACGCCGGCCAGCCCGTGGATCCGGCTGGACTGGGGCACCCTGAAGACGACCTCGTTCAACGGGGTGATGACCGGTCTCTCGGTCACCTACACGCTCTTCGACGTCAACGGCAGTCCGCTGCGGGCGGTCTGCTCGCTCACCATCGACGAGGCCAGCGTCGACCCGGCCGGCCAGAACCCGACCTCCGGCTCGCCCGAGGCCCGCAGCACCCACCGGGTGATCGCGGGCGACAGCCTGCCGTTGCTCGCCTGGCGCGCGTACGGGGACGCGACGGCGTGGCGCACCATCGCGGAGGCCAACGACATCGACGACCCGCTGGTCCTGGTGCCGGGCTCGGAGCTGATCGTGCCGGGGATCGACGAGCTCACCCGGGTCGGGCAGTCATGACCACCCCCGAGGCCCGGGGCGGCCGCTCCTTCGCCGCGGATCCGGTCGTCGAGGCGCCGGGCCCGCTGCCGCCGATCTGGGCGACCCAGCTGGTGTCCTGCGACATCGAGGAGAGCGTCGGCCTCCCGGACACCGCTGTCCTGAGCTTCCGGGACGCGGACCACAGCTTCCTCGCCGCGACCGGGATCACCATCGGGACCAAGCTGCGGGTGTCCGTGGTGACGGTGCAGGGGAACACCCGGGTACGGCTGTTCACCGGCGAGGTGACCGCGCTGGAGCTGGAGGTGGACACCACCGGCTCGTACACCGTGGTGCGGGCGTCGGCGGTCACCCACCGCCTGATGCGCGGGCGCCGGGTGAAGGCGTTCCGCAACATGACGACGGCCGACATCGTCCGGGAGGTCGCCTCGGGCGCGGGCCTGCCCTGCGGCCGGATCGACTCCTTCCCGGTCGTCCACCAGCAGCTCTCCCAGGCGAACGTCCCGGACTGGGAGTTCCTGCAGTTCCTGGCGCAGGAGAGCGGGGCCCAGGTGCGGGTGGACGACGACGGTCGGCTGGAGTTCGTCCGGCCCGAGCCCGCCTCCGGGGCGCCGGCGCCCTCCACGCCCGCGCCGCAGAACCCGATGGTCCTGGAGTACGGCCGCAACCTGCTGGAGCTGCGCGGCGTGCTGACCGGCGCCGCCGGTGCGGACACGGTCGAGGCCCGCGGCTGGAACGTCACCACCAAGAGCGCCCTGGTCGCCACCGAGCCGTCGGTGACCTCCCGGACGGTGCTGCCGGGGATGAGCCCCGCGCAGGTGGCCTCCGCGTTCCCCGGCCGGGCCCGGCTGACCGTCGCCGACACCCCGTACCGCACACAGGCGGAGACGACCGCCGTCGCGCGGTCGCTGGCCGCCTCGGTGGCCTCCGGCTTCGGCGAGCTGGAGGCCGTCGTCGAGGGCAACCCGCGGCTGCGGGCGGGCACCGCCGTCGCCCTCGGGAACGTCGGTGCCGCCTTCTCGGGCCGCTACACCGCCACCGGGGTGCGCCACCTGCTCGAACCGTTCCGCGGCTACCGGACCACCGTGGTGGTCAGCGCGTCGCCCGACCGCTCCCTGGCCGGGCTTGTCACCGGCGGCAACGCGCCGCCGCGCGGTCCTCGGATGCCGGGCCTGGCCGTCGCCGTGGTCACCGACGTCCGGGAGCCGGGCGGCGGGCAGCGCGGCTGGGTGAAGCTGAAGTTCCCCTGGCTGGACGACACGTACGTCTCCGACTGGGTGCGCACCGTGCAGTTGGGCGGCCACGGGGGCGGCGGCGTGGTCAGCCCCGAGGTCAACGACGAGGTGCTGGTGGGCTTCGAGCAGGGCGACCTGGACAGCCCGTACGTGCTCGGCGGGCTCTACAACGGCGTCGACCGGCCCTCGCCGCACGACGTACCACTGGTCGACGCGGGCTCCGGCAAGGTCAACCGCCGCTCAGTGGTGTCCCGTTCGGGCCACCGCCTGGAACTGCTGGACGTGCCGGGCGGCGCCTCCGGCGTCCGGCTGGCGAGCGGGGACAAGAAGCTGGAGGTCAAACTCGACCAGCAGAACGGGGAGATCGTCCTGACCGTCCACGGCGTGGGCGGCGCGGCGGGGAGCACGGTGCGCCTCGACTCCGCCGGCATCACCCTCGACGCCGGCACCGGAACGGTGAACGTGCGCGGCGGCTCGGTGACCCTGCGGGGAACGACCGCGGTCACCGTGGACGGCGGCGCCGAGGCCGTGGTCAAGGGAGCGTTCGTGCACATCAATTGACGATAGGTCAGTCAGCAGTCAGCAGTCAGCAGCGAGCAGCGAGCAGCGAGCAGCCGGCGGCCACGTGCCCGCCGGCACCACCGGAAATGGAGACCGTACATGCCCCCCGCAGCCCGGACCGGCGACCTCACCGATCACGGCGGCGCCCTCACCACCCCGCCGCCGGGCGCCCTCAGGGTGGCGACCGTGCTGATCGGCGGCCGCCCCGCCGCGGTGGTCGGCAGCATCCACGCCTGCGTCCCGCACGTGGAGATGGGCCCCGCCAACCTCGTCGAGCCCGGCCTGGGCACGGCGACCAGGGGAGTGGTCCTGATCGGCGGCCTCCCCGCGGCCCGCATGGGCGACAAGACGACCTGCGGCGCCACCATCACGAGCGGCGCGTTCAACGTGCTGATCGGAGGCGTCGCATGACCAGCAGCTTCATCGGCCGGGGCTGGGCCTTCCCGCTGCGGGTCAACGCCACCGGCGGCATCGGCATGGTGGACCGGGACCGGGAGATCGCGGAGGCCGTCCGGCTGATCCTCGGCACCGCCCCCGGCGAGCGGCCGATGCGCCCGGAGTTCGGCTGCGGCATCCACGAGTACGTCTTCGCCCCGGGCGACTTCACCACCGCCGGACGGATCGCGCGCGAGGTGCGCATCGCACTGGAACGCTGGGAGCCGAGGATCGAGGTCGACGACGTGGTGATCGCCTTCGACAGCGTCGACGAGGGCACGCTCTACATCGACGTCCACTACACCGTGCGCGCCACCAACGACCGCCGCAACCTGGTCTTCCCCTTCTACACCATCCCGGAGTCCCCGGCCGCGGTGAACGGGGGCGAGAACTGATGGCCCTGCCCTCCCCGAACCTGGACGACCGCCGATTCCAGCAACTCGTCGACGAGGCCAAGCGGTACGTCCAGCAACGCGCGCCGGAATGGACCGACCACAACGTCTCCGACCCCGGCGTCACCCTCATCGAAACCTTCGCCTACCTGGTCGACCAGCTGCTCTACCGGCTGAACCGGGTACCGGAGAAGAACTACTCCGCCTTCCTCGACCTGCTGGGCATCCGGCTCTTCCCGCCCGCCGCGGCCCGGGCCGACATCGACTTCTGGCTCTCCGCCCCGCAACCCGAGACGGTCCTGCTACGGGCCGGCACCGAGGTCTCCACGCTGCGCACCGAGACCGATGACGCGGTGGTCTTCTCCACCGCCGACGACCTCCCGATCGTCCCCAGCTCCCTGGACCGGCTGCTCACCGTCAGCGCCTCAGGGGAGCAGACCGACTGCACGGGCCGACTGACCGACGGCGCGGACGTCCGGTGCTTCCAACCGCACCCGGTGGTCGGGGACGCCATGCTCTTCGCACTGCCGGCCGTGGTGCCGCGCTGCATCCTGGTAGTCCGGCTGGACAGCCGGGTGGAGGGCGTCGGCGTCGACCCGCGCCAGCCGCCGCTGGCCTGGGAGGTGTGGGACGGCGCGCGCTGGACCGCCTGCGAGACCGGCAGCGACACCACGGGCGGCCTCAACCGTCCCGGCGAGGTCGTGGTGTTCGTGCCCGCCGGGCACACCGCCTCGGTGGTCGCCGGCCGCCGCGCCGGCTGGCTGCGCTGCCGGGTCACCGAACCGCAGCCGGGCCAGCCGTTCTACTCGGAGTCCCCGACCATCCGCCGGGCCGAGGTCTTCACGGTCGGCGGCACCGCCACCGTCGTCCACGCGCAGACCGTCACCGACGCTCCGCTCGGCACCTCGGAGGGCGTCGCGGGCCAACGGTTCGGACTCTCCCGGCCGCCGGTGCTGCTCGACGGCGAACCCCCGGTGGTCGAGGTCGCGGCCGGCGAGGGCTGGGAGCCCTGGACGGTCGTCGAGCACTTCGGTGAGTCCTCGCCCGTCGACCGGCACGTCGTGCTCGACGCGACCACCGGCGAGTTCCTCTTCCCGCCCGCGGTGCGGGAGCCCGACGGCAGCCTGCGCGCCTTCGGTGCGGTGCCGCCCAAGGGCGCCCGGCTGCGCGTCCCGCACTACCGCACCGGCGGCGGCACCGCGGGCAACGTCGCCCGCAGCACCATCACGGTGCTGCGCAGCTCCGTCCCGTACATCGCCCGGGTCGACAACCGCGAGGCGGCCAGGGGCGGGGTCGACGGCGAGACCGTGGAGAACGCCAAGCAGCGCGCCCCGCACCAGCTGAGGCTGCAGGAACGCGCCGTCACCGCCGGTGACTTCGAACTGATCGCCCGGCAGGCCGCGCCGTCCGCCGCCCGGATCAGCTGCGTGCCCGCGACCGGCGGAGAGGCCGGCGCGGTACGGGTGCTGGTCGTCCCCGACGCCGTCCCGGACGACGGCGAGCGGCTGCGGTTCGAGCAACTCATCCCCGACGAGCAGGTGTTGGCGGCCGTCGCCACGGCCCTCGACGAGCGACGGCTGATCGGCACCCGGATCGTCGTACAACCGCCTGCCTACCAGGGCGTGACGGTGGTCGCCCGGCTCACCACCCGCGCCGCCGACCCCGACCGCGTCCGCGAGGAGGTGCTCGCCGCCCTGTACGGGTACCTCAACCCGCTGCGCGGCGGCGCCGACGGCGCGGGCTGGCCGTTCGGCCGGGCCGTCCAGTACGGCGAGGTGTTCGCCGTCCTCCAGCGGGTCGCCGCCGTCGCCGGCGTCGAGGAACTGCGGCTGTTCCCGGCCGACCCGATCACCGGCCGCCGGGGCGCGCCCGCCGAGCGCGTCGAGGTCCTGCCGGACGCCCTGGTCTTCTCGCACCAGCACCAGGTCGTGGTCACCGCGGCCGCCGAGGACGGCAGGTCATGAGGGCCGCCGTCCCGGGCCTGCCCAGCCCGCACCCGATCGGCGAGCTGCTTCCGGCGCTCTTCGCCGACGACGACTTCGCCCAGCGGTTCACGGCCGGCCTGGACACCGTCCTCGCCCCGGTCTTCGCCACCCTGGACAGCCTGCCCGCCTACTTCGATCCCCGGCTCGCGCCGGCCGACTTCGTCGACTGGCTGGCGTCCTGGGTCGCGGTGGACGTCGACCCGGCCTGGCCGGTGGAGGTGCGCCGGGCGGTGGTCGAGCGCGCCGTGGAACTGCACCGCTGGCGCGGCACCCGACGCGGACTCACCGAGCGGCTGCGGCTGGTACTGGGCGCCGGCGCCGAGATCGTGGACGGCGGCGGCACCACCTGGTCCACCGCCCCCGACGCCGCCCCGCCGCCCGCCACGAGCGGTGACGTACTGGTCCGGGTCTGGCCCTTGCGCGGCCCGGCACCGGACGAGGACCAGGTGCTGTCCGTCGTCAGGGCGGGCTGCCCGGTCCACCTGACCTGCCGGGTGGAGATCCTGCCCGGCCCACCCGGGCGAGCGGAGGGCTGACGGATGCCGGTGTGCCCCGAATGCGGGACGGCCAATGCGGAGGGGGACGACTTCTGCGGCAACTGCGGTGCCTACCTGGGGTGGTCGCACGGTGCCGCCGCTCCGGCGGCTGCGGCTACGGCCTCGGCCCCGGCCCCGGCCCCGGCTGCGGCCCCGGCTGCGGTGCCGGCAGCGGCGTCCGCTGCGCCCGCCGACCCGGCCGCGTCCGCTGAGCCTTCTGCGCCACCCGGGCCCGAGACCGCGCGCACCGGGTCCACGTGGCGGAACGTGTCACGACGGATGACACGCGGCAGGAGGGAGCAGCCGCCCGCCGCGGACACCGGGACGCCGACCCCGCCCGCGGTCGAGACGCCGACCTCGCCGGCCACCGAGCCCCCGCACGAGTCCGCCACCCGGGTACGGCCGGCTTCGGTTCTGTACCCGGATCCAGACCCGGACCCGGACCCGGACCCGGACCCCGACGTGGCCCCTGCCCCTTCCTCCGCCCCTGCTTCGGACCCCGCCCCGGCCGCTGCCCCTACGCGGACGCCTGACCCGGCGCCGGCGCGGACGCCCGAACCGCCCCCGGCACCGACACCCGACCCGGTTCCGGCGCGGACGCCCGAAGCGCCCGCGGCTCCGACCCGGGCCGTGCAGGCCGACCCGGTGGCCGTGCAACCTGCCAAGCCCGTCGCGCCCCGCCCCGTCGTCAGAACGGCGGCGGCCGACGCCGCCCAGGACGGCCCGCCCTGTCCCCGCTGCGGCACGCCCAACCTGCCCGAGCGGAAGTTCTGCCGCCGTTGCGCGGCCCCGCTGACCGTCACTGCGGCCGCGCCCAGGCTGCCGTGGTGGCGCACCCGTTGGCCGTTCCGGCGCCGGGTGCGCATGGGCGGTTCGGGCAACGCGCTGCGCCGCACCATCGCCCTGCTCGTGCTGGTCGCGGTGGTGGTGGCGGGCATCCTGCTGTACCCGGCCGGGAAGAAGGCCTTCCAGGACGTGCTGGACAAGCTCGGCAGCACCGCGCCGATCACGCCCTCCCAGACCTCGGCGAGCGCCGCCGTGGAGGGACGTCCCGCGAGCGCCGCCGACGACGGCCTGACCAACACCTACTGGGGAGCGCCCGCGGTCGGGGACTCGATCAGCTTCGACTTCCGCACGCCGTTCCGGCTCGTGGACCTGATCGTCCACACGGGCGACTCCACCGACCCGGAGCGCTTCCGGCAGCAGGCCCGTCCCATCGTCCTGTCCCTGGAGGTCACGTCCAAGGACGGGGAGCTGCACCGGAAGCAGATCTCGCTCAACGACCAGCCGGGCCCGCAGACCGTGGTGACCGGGATCAGCGACGTCGTCCAGGTGAAGCTCACCGTCCGCGAGGCCGCCGGAACCGGCCCCGGCCGGGCGATCGCCCTGGCGGAGGTGGAGTTCTTCAAGCGCACCTGAGCCCGCCCACCTGCCCACCCGCCCACCCGCCTGTTCGGCGACCGGCGTGTCCGCTCTTCCGCTTCTCGACGCACCGGAAGTCGGCCGTCGGGATGCTCAGCTCCATGCGACCTGGTCACCGAGGCGTTCGCCGTAAGTCCTTGAAGGGTCCGGGTCCGGCCGGCGGTCGCCGGGCGTCGTCCGTCGCACCTCGGTGATCAGCGCACGGAGTGCGGCGGCCACGGGCGCCGGGCGCTCGTGCATGGCGACGTGGCCGGTGTCCGGAAGGGTGAGCAGACGGGCGTCGCGGACCTGCCGCCGCACGTAGTCGCCGTGCGCCTCGTCCGCGCCGGTCATCGGCATGCCCTTGTGGTTGGGCGCGAAGATGCACCCCAGGCACACGCCGAGCGCTGCCCCTCCCGCGAACGGCCCCCGGGGTGCGGAGTGGGGTGCCGGGTGCCGAGTGGGGCGGGGAGGGACGATCGACCACCAGTTGTGCTGTATAGCCGTCATTTACCGTACGTCGACGTACAGTTGGTGTGCTTGGCATGCACACTTCAGGAAGTCCGGACGTGAAGGAGCATCTCTCGTGACCACTCACCTCAGGCGTCCCGCCCTCCGGCGCACGGTACCGGCGCTGATGGCGACACTGTGCGGGATCGCCGGCGTCGCCACCGTCGGCGCGACCCCGGCAGCGGCAGCCGACCAGCGGCACGCGATCTACGCGATCGCGCACCGGGTCGACACCGTGGAGGGCGTGGACGCCGCCCTCAAGCACGGCGCCAACGGCATCGAGATCGACGTCTGCGCCTGGTGGAACCCGAACGAATGGCGGGCCTACCACGACTGCTCCTCGGCCGGGGAGAACCGTCTGGGCCCCAGCTTCGACAGCATGATCGACCGTATCCTCTCCAACGCCAACGCGGGGCGCCGGCTCTCCCTGGTCTGGCTGGACATCAAGGACCCGAACTACTGCGGGGAGCAGCCGAACCGCACCTGCAGCGTCGCCGGGCTGCGGGACAAGGCCCAGCGGCTGACGGCCGCCGGGATCCAGGTGCTCTACGGCTTCTACGAGTACCACGGCGGCAACACCCCGGACGTCGGCGGCCGGGGCTGGAAGAGCCTGGAGGGCAAGCTCGGCCCCCTGGAGGGCATCACGACGACGGGGAGCCGCGACACGGTCCGCAGCGCGTTCGAGCGTTCCGGCTCCGGCTTCCCGACCGGCCACCGGGCGATGGACTACGGCGACAGCGACATCACCAAGGGGTTCGGCAACTGCACGGAGCCCACCTACAACACCTGCACGGAACTGAAGAAGGGAGCGGCGGACCGCGCCTCCGGGCAACTCGCGGCCACGCTGTCCTGGACGACCACCTACAACGACCCCTGGTACGTCGACAAGCTGCTGGGTGACGCCCGGGTGGACGGCATCATCGCCGGCTACGGCGCCTTCACCGGAGTGCGCGAGTACGACGACAGCTGGCAGTGCGCCAACGCCGTCAACCTCGTCCGAGACTGGGTGAACCGCCACGGCTCCACCCACCGCATGGCCACCAGCGGCGACCGCCTCTTCAAGTAGGGGACGACCTCCGGCCGCGCCCGGCCCGTACTGGGTGCGGCCGGGTGTGGCCGGGTGCGGCGCGGGCCGGGGCATTTGTTCTCGGGCACGGGGTAGGAGTAGTGTTCCCTAGTCGCTCGGCAGGGAGCACCGGACACGCATCGGCGCGGACGGTCCCGGGGCGGCCAATCCTCTGAAACACCACTTCCCAGGTTCGGGCTGGGTTGCGTTCGCATTCCTGCGTCGCGGCTCGGCATGTATTTGGCGTGTCGTTTTATCGGATTGCGGTCGATTCGCCTTTAGGGGCAGGGATCGGCTAGAGTTTGAAACGTCGGACGGGGCGTCAAACCCCGGAAGACACCGGCGAGTCGGATGAACGAAGCCCCGGAAACGGAGCGGAAAACATCTGATAAGCTGGAAACACGAAAGAACGAAGCCCGGAGGGTCCGCTGGAAGGCGGTCCGAAGGAAGCGTCCGTTCCTTGAGAACTCAACAGCGTG